>NZ_LT985980.1:3511210-3865727 GCF_900291985.1 Lysinibacillus timonensis
TAGCGAATACCCGTAAGGGTTATTGGAGGATTTCAGGAAGTGAAACTCTACATAAAGCTATTAGAACAAAAACGCTCATCAAATGGGGAATAAAGGACCTTAATTATTTGTATGAGCGTCGATACTTAAGTTATTGAACCGCCGTATACGGAACCGTACGTACGGTGGTGTGAGAGGTCGACTAGCCAATTAATGGCTAGTTTCCTACTCGATTAGGTTAAAGATAAAATAAAGCTTCATTGATAGGTGAGGAGATATCCATAGAGTATTGAATTCGGAAAATACAATTTGTAGTTTGGAATTGTAGTGATCAACAAAATACCAAATAGAAAATGAGCGTCAGTAGTAACCAAAGATAAACGGTTCCGTTGAAGTGCTCAATTAGACAAAACCATAGTAATTAATGGAGGAACTGTCCCGTAGAAGCGTTCAATGAGACAAAACCATAGGAATTTATAGAAGAACTGTCCCGTAGAAGCGTTCAATAAGACAAAACCATAGGAATATATAGAAGAACTGGGGAATGTAAATTATTTTGTGTAAATGAATGACTTTCTCAAATTATGTTAATACTTTTATTATCTATTAAGGGGATAAGGCTCTGCTGAAGAGCAACCTGAGCACTTAACAGATAGACCAAAAAGGGGAGAGTTACTCTCTCTTTTTCTATTCCTTTTTGGGCTGAAGAAAGCGTTAAACTGTTGGGCACAGCGTAGCGAAGCCCAACACGACAGAACTTAATCAAATGAAAAAGCCAACTAAATGCGACCCGCAAATAATATTTTAAATTGTCCTTCACATTCTAGCCATCCTGGAATTGGCTTATTCCACTTTTCAATTGCATCCATAGTAGCTAAATAGATGATTTTCTTTAATGCATTGTCTGTAGGATAAGCTGATTTAGTTTTTGTCACTTTTCTTAACTGCCGATGGAATCCCTCAACCGTATTAGTAGTATATATAATCTTTCTAATCTCCGTTGGATATGAAAAGTAAGTCGTCAGCTCTAACCAATTTTCTTCCCATGATTCAATAACCTTCGGATATTTGTTATTCCATGATTCCTTTAGTTTTTTAAATTCCAGTTCAGCTTGTTCTAGAATGGAAGCTTTATAGACTTTCTTTAAATCATTCATAAATGCTTGTCGTTCCTTTGATGCAACATACTTCATTGTGTTACGTATTTGATGAATCACGCATAACTGAATATGAGTCTGTGGAAATGTACTTTGAATCGCTTCTGAAAAGCCCGAAAGTCCGTCTTTACAAGCAATCAAAATATCTTCAACACCACGACTTTTAAGGTCAGTACAGACACTCAACCAAAAGCTTGCGCTCTCATTTTCTCCAATCCATATTCCTAAAATATCCTTTATTCCATCGGAATTAACACCTAGAACTGTGTAAGCTGCTTTATTGATAATGCGATTTTCATGCTTTACCTTAAAGTGAACAGCATCTAGATAAACAATGGGATAGACTCGGTCCAGCGGACGAGATTGCCACTCAACTATTTGTGGTAGAATTTTATCTGTCACTTTACTAACTAAACTAGGCGAAACATCTACACCATATATATCATTCATGTGTGACTCAATATCTCTAGTAGACATTCCTTTGGAATAGAGGGCTAGAATCTGTTCCTCTAGACCATTAATCGATGACTCATAGTTCTTAACAATTTGTGGTTCATATTCACCATTACGATCTCTGGGAATACTTAATCTTGTATTACCAAACTTTGTCTTAATAACCTTTGTTCTATATCCATTTCGACTATTACCAGTGTTAATTCCCTGAGAACTGTGTTTTGTATAGCCCAGGTGATCCTCTATTTCAGCTTCAAATACAAGTTGTAATGTTTCTTTAAATAAAGATTTCATCATCTCAATGATGTCATCGACAGATTGACACTCCCTGGCTAAATCCTTAATCGTCATATTTTCGTAATTTTGCATAATGGTCATCCTCCTCTTATTGGAAAGTTTAACCATTTACACAAAATTTAATACGCTCTCAAGAACTGTCCCGTAGAGGCGTTCAATGAGACAAATCGAGTAGTAACAATAGGAGAACTGTCCCGTAGAGACGTTCAATGAGACAAATCGAGTAGTAACAATAGGAGAACTGTCCCGTAGAAGCGTTCAATGAGACAAAACCATAGAAATTTATAGAAGAACTGTCCCGTAGAAGCGTTCAATGGGACAAAACCATAGGAATTTATAGAAGAACCGTAGAAGCGTTCAATAAGACAAAACCATAGGAATATATAGAAGAACTGTCCCGTAGAAGCGTTCAATGAGACAAAAAGCCATAAGAATATGAGGAATTGTCGCGTAGAAAAATCCAATGAGACAAATAGAGCAGTAACCACAAAAGAATTATCTCGTAATATTTTTCAATGAGACAAAACAAGAATTAATCTATAGAAGAAATGTCCTAATGAAGCAGTTGACCCTAAGAAAAACTGCAAAGAATACCCATTTAAAAAGACGTTCTTTTTAAAAGAACGTCTAAGTTTAGCTATAAGAAATTATAAGAAAAGCTGAGGATAAATCTTCACATACTGGCCATACACCGGCCAATGACATTACAGCCTAACCTATTACTCAGCTTCCACCGTAATATGCAAGTAGCTTCCGGCTTTTAACTGCTTGCCATCCTGATTTTCAATTGACGGATGGATGATTAACATATATTCAGCACCGTTAATTAGTTCTTCATTAGGTGTAACGATAATTTCACTTTCATTAACTTCTGTAGTAATGTCAACAGTTTGGCCACCAAGTGCAACTAACTCAATAGAATCTGTATCGACAGTACCGCCAACAAAATGATTAAATTTGACTTTAAATGTCTTTGTTGTTGGTACGTTTGTTAAAGTTGCTAACTCTTTATAATTTACTAGAGTCTCTTTAATGCTGTCATAATGAGCTTGATAAATTGGGTTTGATGTTGTTTGAATATGTGGTGTAACACCTGTTTCTCTAACAATCGTATTATTTGGTCCTCTAAATTCACCAATTGTTAATTTAAGCATTCCATCACTTAATCTGTAAAATCCTTGCATTGTACCTTTACCAAATGTTTTTTCACCGTAGATAATTGCAGCGTCTTGATCGAGTAAGGCAACTGCTGTCATTTCTGATGCACTAGCACTAAGACGATTGACAAGAAGTCGTGTGTTCATAGGGAATTGTACAGGTTGGTAAATTGCATGTTTTAACGTTGTACCAGAGGTTTCGATTAATTTATAGGCATCTGAGGCCCCTGGGAACATGCCGATTAGCTCTTCCGCTGTGCTTACATATCCGCCGCCATTATTTTGGAGGTCCAGTATATAAGAAGTAGCACCTTCTTTTTTCAACTCTTCATAAGCTTTTGCCACTTCGTCTGCACCATTCGTTGTAAATGAACTCATTTGAATATAACCAACATGGCCGTATAACAATTCAGTTTGAACATTTGCAGGGGTGAATGGTTTACGAATTATTGTTACCGTGTTTTTGCTCCCATCTGCTTTTAAAAGCGTCACGGTTACAGAAGTGCCTTCTTTTCCTTTAATTAAAGATGAAACTTGTTCGGTTGTCATATCTGCAACGGATTGACCATTTACAGCTGTAATAATATCTCCATCTTCTACACCGTAATTGATGGCACTTCCGTTCTCAATAACATCTAAAATTAGAATTCCTTTTTCATGTTTTTCAATGACGACTCCGATTCCAACTGTTGTTTGATCAATCGAGTTCATAAATGATTCGTATTCTTCATTTGTAAAATATGCAGAATATGGATCTAGCATATCGATGATTTCATCGACTGAATCGGCATTGTAGATATCACCATCGATTTCTCCAACATACGAACTATCAATGATATATCGAACATCATCAATTGTTGCTGCAAATGTTTGGAGTGGCAACAAGAGAACTAATAACAGAGTCAATAAACTAAATATACCTTTTTTCATAAATGCACCTCATTCAATTGTGTACATTTATTATAACGTTTAAATTAGTTGTTTTGTAGAAGATTCATAGAGATATTTTACTGTAGAAGTTACGGAGTCCAAAAAACCTCGAGACCCACACTATTGTACAAAATTACATGTGAATCTCGAGATTTTATTTTAAGGAATCTTGAAGTTGTTGTTGAACGTGTTTAAGTTCTTCTTCATTGAGGAAGTAATACCAAACGCCATCCTTAATCCTGCCATCACCTTGGCTGAAATTTAAGTGATCTATATTTTTTAAAGAGGATCTGTACATATTTTGTAATTCAATCATTTCATCGAATGTGAGGTTTGTCTCCACATGGTTACGGATTGTCGTTAGAATGGAAGGTGCTTGCCAAATGAGATTAATGGAGGCACCTTTCGTAAATAAGCTCTCTAATACTTGCTGTTGTCGATTTTGTCTACCAAAGTCACCAGCAGGATCTTCTTTTCGCATTCTTACATAATGAATTGCTTGATCGCCAGTCAATGTTTGATTGCCTTCAGGATAGTCATAGGCATCGGTCGAAAAAGCAAATTGGTTATTCACTTCTACACCACCTAATATATCAACAATTTCTACAAAGCCTTCCATATTAACGGTTACAACATAGTTAATAGGAATCTGTAGTAAATTTTCAACAGAAAGTAAGGCAGTCTCAACTCCTCCATATGCATAGGAGTGGTTGATTTTATCAGAGAAGTCAAATCCGACTAATTCGGCGTACGTATCACGCGGAATGCTTAATATTTTCATTGCTTCAGTTTTGGGATTTAGTGTCAATACAAGTAAAGTATCTGCACGTCCTGAAGATTCCCAATTGTCGATACCGAGAAGGAGAACGCTAATAGGCTGAGGGTCTTTATTCTCTTTTAGACTTAGTTGTATTGGTGAATCTATCTTCATACCTGCTACTGCTTTGGACTCTATGATCAGTGGCTCATGAATGGCATTCATTGTGGATTTGAATTCATTATATAAATAAAGTGCATATCCTCCGATGATGAGAAATAGAGCTCCCACGATTATTAATATCACTTTCCAACTAAACCACTTCTTCATAAAAAAATCTCCTCCATGTTGCAGTATACGCAAATAGAGGAGATGCTAGTCTATAAAAACTATTTTTCGTTATTCTATAAGTTTCGAGGTTTGTAACTTGATTTAGTTGCTAGATGAATAATCCAACCAATAATTAATGCGATAATGGCAGGGACTAACCATCCTAAACTTTGGTCACTAAGTGGCAGTGAGTGAATAATATTCGCGTACCATTCAATTTCAAATCCAGCTGTTTTAATACCGTCATAAAGACTTACAAACGCAGTAGCAATTAGTACTAATGAATATACTAAAGGTCTGCGATTGAATGCTTTATCGAACATTACTAAGAACATTAATACGATTGAAATTGGGTAAATGAACATTAATACAGGAAGTGTAATTGAAATTAACTTCGCTAATCCAAAGTTTGAAATTATGAAACTAAACAATGTAAATACTACAGCTAAAAATTTATAAGAAAGTTTCGGGAATAATTTATTGAAAAATGTTGCATTGGCAGATACTAAACCGATAGCAGTTGTTAAACAAGCTAAGATGATAACTGCAGATAAAATAACATTACCGGCATTACCGTAAAGAATTTTTGCAGCTGCTGCAATGATACTTCCGCCATCATCTAAGTAACCAATAACATTTGGACTTGTTACACCAATATAAGCTAATGATACATAAACAAATGCTAATCCTAACGCTGCAATAATACCAGCATTAATGGTCATTTTGACTTGTTTTGAACGGTCTTTAATACCAGATGCTGCTAAGGAATGTACGATTAAGATACCGAATACAAGTGACGCTAATACGTCCATTGTTAAATATCCTTCAGTAAAGCCTTTTCCAAACGCTTGTGTTATATAAACTCCTTGCGCATCACCAATAGTTCCAATTGGTGTAATAAAGCTCTTTACTGCAAGAAGTACAATTACTAATAATAATAGCGGTGTTAGAACTTTACCAACACGATCAACTAATTTGCTTGGATTTAATGATAAGAATAATACGATAGCAAAGAAGATTAATGTTGTGATAAATAAAGGAATCCAACTTCCTTGGGATTCAGCTGATAAAAATGGTGCAACACCAATTTGATATGTAACAGCTCCTGTACGCGGAATCGCAAACAATGGCCCGATTGATAAGTAAATAACTGAGACAAAGATAATGCTAAATACGGGGTGAATTCGGTTTGCAACGTGTTGCAAATCTCCACCGTTTAAAGCAACTGAGACGATCCCCATTAACGGTAACCCTACACCAGTAATTAAGAACCCGATAATAGCAGGTAGATATTCAGTTCCTGCTTGTTGTCCTAATAATGGGGGGAAGATAATATTTCCTGCACCTAAGAATAATGCAAATAGCATAAATCCTACGGCAAGATTTTCTTTTAAAAATTTCATAATATGTGAATGACTCCTTTTTGATTGAATTGCCGAAACTTTCTAAAAATAATGTTTATAGAAGTAGCACACATTGATGCATTCTATCACAGATTTTTTTAAAAGAAAATAGTTTTTCAAATATTTTCGCAATTTATTGATAAATAGATATACTTTGAGATTGGAAATTCCATTTTATTACTATTATTAGTTTATATTGGAATAACTAATATAAAGTAAATAGGAACATAATGGAATAGAATAAAGTTATTTTATAATAATCATTTGGTGAATTTCACCAATTGAAACTTACATTATGTGATGGCGGTACTTCCTTTGCTAATTAGAATTGACATTTATTGAATAAATTATGTGTCCTTCATCGTGATTGTCTCCAAATTTTGTAATATAACTGTAATGTTAAAAATAGAAAAATTTAGAAAACATAGTAACAGTTAACTTACCAAATTAGACATTTTGGAGGTTTAGATGACATATCAAAACATATTTAGACATGTATTTATTACAATATTAGCAGGGTATATTTATTTCGTCTTTGACATAGAGCATAAAGTAATGGCAGAAGAAAAAGAGGATTTGGATTTTACTGCAAGCGAATTCCGATTAACTGCAAAAGAATATTTAGATGCACCTTATTCGTATGGTGGTACAACAGAGAGCGGATTTGACTGTTCGGGTTATGTATATAAAGTTTTTAGTGACTTAGACATTGAGTTACCGAGGACATCTCATGAGTTATATAATATGGGACAAGCAGTTAAGAAAGATGATCTGTTGCCTGGCGATCTAGTATTTTTCAATACTTCTGGCTATGGAGTTTCGCATGTTGGTATTTACTATGGTGACGGAAAGTTTATTCACTCTCAATCCTATAAAGGAGTAAGCATTTCTTATTTAGATGATAAATGGTACTGGGGAGATCGTTATGTAGGAGCGAAACGTGTAGCTGATGTGGAAGTGGGTACTTAAAATTGTTGTTGCTGGTAAGTTGTGTGTGTAAAGTGGCATATTGTATTTCGAACAATTCATGTCTATTGCGAGATTGGTTAAGCTCGTTTTGATAGGAAGTGGTGGTAGGAGAGCTTTTAGAATAATTTGTATTCTAATCCTACTAGCTGTATGTTATGTCTATTGGTGAGCGGTTAAGTTTATTTAAGTATTGTTTGTGTTTCCATCTCAGTATAATTTAGTTCACTTGATGATATTTTGTGAGTAACTAAATTTTATTATTAAGTGTCCTTTTCTAATATAGAATTTTAGCCGATGGTATTCTCTTGTAACATGCCGCCGGTTTTTCCAATTTGAGAGGAGTTTTTGCCACAGCCATTTTATTTTTATAAAAAAAATAGGCGGAGAACTCCGTCTAATGTATATAGTGGTGGCAAAAGAAGCGCATATAAGGGGAGAAATTCCGATTAACTGCTCTAATTTAGGCAAAATTCAAGGATTTGATTAAAATAGCCGGAAAAAATTCCTTTATTTTCAAACAAAACAGACGGGGTTCTTAATATAAACGGAATATTTCCGTTTATATATTTCATGCATTAATAAAATGACCATTTAGTATTTGTAATTAAAAAATGGGGTAAGAAGTCTCATGATTTCTTACCCCATATGCCTAATAACTTACTGCTTTGTATATTAGAACCATAAACAAAAGGATCAGGCTTTTTCAATGATTAAACTAGTTTCTGTCAAAATTCATCCTTATTTAAGACATTATTATTTTGCCAGGCATTATCTTTTATTTATTAATAACACGTGCTGACCAGCGAGTTAGATCTGCTCCTTCAGCCTTTACATTTTCAGCTGGGAAAATGAATGTCCATGGTTTAGTAGAGTTTGGTTGTACAGATAGTGCTGGATCTAGTCGGAAGTATCCTTTTGCTACTTGCTTACCATTGGCATCAACAATTTCTAATGGCAATTGTTCTATATTAATTGCACGGTCGTTCCCATTGCGAATGAAAAGGGATACGACAAGATTTTGATTATCTTGTAATTTTAACTGGAAGCCAGTGAAATTTACTTCAGTATCGCTTAATTTTGGCATTTCCTTGACGGCTTTTTCTAATAATTCTATTTGTTCCTGCGACAATTGTTTTTTCCATGTTTCATCTAATTCAAGTTGGTGACCACGTAAAGCTACTAAGTTGAACGCAATTTTCCAACCGTCTTCAGGCTTGTCTTTTACGTGAATGTGCTTACGGTCAAATCGGAAAACCCAAGGTCGTGCACTTTCAGGAGGAAGGGTACCGATTTCTTTAAAGTCAAACTTTTGAGATGCTACTTGACGTCCATCTTTATCGATAATTAGTAAACCCATTTCTCCTAATTCAATTGTATTTGGCAATGAATTACGGAAAAATGCCTTCACATTCCAAGCACCATCAAATGGATCAACATCAATATCAATTGCAGCTAATGATAATTGGTTTGGAAGTAAAGGTTCTAATTCATTTGCTAAAAAGTTAAAGATGTATTTTTGTTCTTGAGGAACATCCCAGTCTGGATGGTAAGACAGCTTCGTCGTTACTTTTGATTCATTATTTGTTTCCTCAGTATTTCCTGTAAGTTTTGATGAATCAATGGCACTGTCTTGTCCAACTTTGTCTGTCTTTTTGAAAAAATCAAATAAACCCATTATTTTTCCCCCTGATCGTTGTTTGCTAATGTTTTCATAAATGCTACTAATTCCTCTACAATTGAACGGCGAAGTTCTTGGTAATTTTTACCGAACAATTCTAGTCCCTCTCGTTGGTAAATACGCATTGGATCTTCTTGTTGGTAACGACGTAGTCCAATACCTTCTTTTAAATGTGACATTTGCTCAAGATGCTTCACCCACATTACATCGATAAAGCGAAGCATGACTTGAGGAATAACAAGCATCACGCGTTCATGTTTCTCAAATTCGCCAACGTACTCTTTAAGTTCTAAATAACCAGGCTCCACTTCATCAAAAATAGAGTTTATTTTTGTCACATCACGATTTAACGTCAATGGTGTTAAATAAAGTGTGTTTAAAATACGCTCAATTTCATCAAAATTCCATTCCATTGGATCAGCTTCTTCTGGCGCATTGTCACGAACAGCAAAGTCAATCGTTTCGAGTAACATTTTTTGTAGTTGTTCAATTAAGTTATCTCGTTTTAAGATGCTATCTCTTAATGAATAAATAATTCGACGTTGTTCATTGATGACATCGTCTAGCTTTAAGTTATATTCACGCATAGAGAAGTGTGCACCTTCTACAATACGTTGTGTACGGTCGATTAATTCAGTAACGTCTTTATTTAAGATTTGTTTCGTATTCGGATCAACGACCATTTTTTTCATAAATTTCTCAGTATCTTCTTTTGCGAAACGGCGGAACATATCATCTTCAATGGATAAGATGAAACGGCTTTCTCCAGGATCACCTTGACGACCAGAGCGACCACGTAACTGATTATCAACGCGGCGGCTTTCATGTTTTTCTGTACCAATTACGTATAAACCACCAAGCTCATCGACACCATCACCAAGAACGATATCGGTACCGCGTCCAGCCATGTTCGTTGCAACTGTAATACGACCTTTTTGACCTGCTTCGGAAATTAATTCTACTTCTTGCTCAACTGTTTTTGCGTTCAGTAGTTGATATTGAAGTTCATATTTGTCGAGGTATTCCGCTACAACTTCAGATTGTAAAATAGAAGTCGTACCAATTAAAATAGGTTGTCCTTTTTCATGTCGACGTTTCGCTTCTTGCGCAACATATTCATACTTCGCTTCTTTTGTTTCGAATATAATATCTTGCTGGTCGACACGGATTTTCGGTCTGTTCGTTGGAATTTGAATAACACGCATACTATATACTTCTAAGAACTCTTTTTGTTGCGTGATAGCTGTACCAGTCATTCCAGCTAATTTTGGATACATACGGAAATAGTTTTGAATCGTAACTTGTGCCTGAGCTTTATTTTCTTCAGTAATGGTTACGCCTTCTTTTGCTTCTATTGCTTGGTGTAACCCGTCAGATAACGAACGACCTTCCATGATGCGACCTGTGAACATGTCAACTAATTGGATCTTGTCATCTTTCACAATGTAATCAACGTCTCGTTCAAACATCACATGTGCACGAACTGCTTGAATTACATAATGATAAAGAAGCTGGTGATCAAGATCATATAGGTTATCAACACCAAAAGCAGCTTCTACTTTTTCGATTCCTATTTCAGTAAGGGATGTTGCTTTAGTTTCATCATCTAACTCGTAATCTTCATCTCGAACAAAACGTTTCGCTAAACGAGCAGCAATACGATGAAGGTCTTCGTTTGAAGCCATCTTACCTGCAATAATTAATGGAGTTTTTGCTTCATCTATTAAGACAGAATCGACTTCATCGATGATAGCGAAATGGTATGGACGTTGGACTTTATCTTCAATAGTACGAGCCATATTATCACGTAAATAGTCAAAGCCAAACTCGGTACCAACACCATACGTGATATCTGCATTATAAGCACGTTTCTTTTGAGCTGGCTCCATCATAGGGACGTTTAAGCCTACAGTCAGTCCGAGGAAACGGTGGATTTGACCAATTAATTCGTAGTCACGTTTTGCTAAGTAGTCATTTACAGTAATGACATGTACGCCTTTACCCTCAAGAGCACGTGCATATGATGGTAGAGAAGCGACAAGGGTTTTCCCTTCACCAGTTGCCATTTCAGATATGTTTCCTTCTGTAAGGACAAGCCCACCAATTAACTGCACATCAAAGTGGCGCATGTTTAAAATACGTTTTGATGCTTCACGAACGACAGCAAAAGCATCTGGAATCATGCTTGCTAGATCTTCGCCATTGGCAAGTCGTTCTTTAAACTTTGGTGTCATATTTTTAAGTTCATCGTCTGTCATGGATGAATATGTAGATTCGAGTTCATTAATTTGTTTTACGATTTTGTAGTATCGTTTTAGTTCTCGTGAAGAAGTTTTTTCTTTATTGAAAAATGACAACATTTTTTACTCTCCTTTATTTTTGTCAAACTCTAGTTGACACATAGTTATTCTATCAAACTTTTGTTGGTATGACTACTTGTGACAAGGGAAAACTAATGGAAGGAAAACATTTCTCATTATTATCATTTGTTACCAATATATTTCAAAACGACATATTTCGCTAGAATATATTTACAATTTTACGTTAATTATAGAGAAGAACTATATTTTCAAAATCAAACATGCTATAATGACTTAGGTTTAATCGTGCACTTATTATTTCTCTAAGGGAGGATAGACATGATTTACGTGTCTTTAATTGTAGCGCTTCTTGCTTCTATTGTTTTAACTCCACTCGTGAAGCGTTTAGCATTTAAAATTGGAGCAGTCGATGCCCCAAATTACCGAAAAGTACATTCGCGTATAATGCCACGTTTAGGTGGTTTAGCAATATTTTTATCTTTTTTAATTGGACTTATTATTTTACGACCTGAAAGTCAATATACGGTTGCCATTGTATTAGGTGCAACTATTATTATTATTACTGGAATTTTGGATGATAAATTTGAAATTTCTGCTAAAGCAAAAATGATTGGGCAGTTAGTAGCAGCTGGGATTATTGTTTTTTATGGAGATATCCAAATTGATTTTATCAAGTTACCATTTGGTGGTGAATTGGAGTTTGGATTTTTGAGTATTCCAGTCACAATTTTGTGGATTGTCGGGATTACGAATGCCATTAACCTTATTGATGGTTTAGATGGTCTTGCAGCTGGTGTTTCTACCATTGCCTTGATGACATTATCAGTCATGGCCTTTATCATGTCAGATATGTTCGTACTTGCTGTTGCAGCGTTATTAGCTTGTAGCACAATTGGGTTTTTATTCTATAATTTTCACCCAGCGAAAATCTTTATGGGTGATACAGGTGCATTATTCTTAGGCTTTATGATTGCCGTCTTATCGTTACTCGGTTTTAAAAATGTCACAATGGTATCATTCATTATCCCTGTTATTATGTTAGGTGTACCAATTTCTGATACATTCTTTGCCATCGTTCGTCGAGTACGTAACAAACAAAAGTGGTCAGATCCTGATAAATCTCATTTACACCATCGCTTAATTGACATCGGATTTTCACACCGTCAAACGGTTCTAATTATTTACGGAATTGCAGTGATGTTCGGATTATTTGCTATCATCTTCTCAATGGCGAAAATCTGGGGCGCAATTCTTTTAGTAACAGTAATCCTTGTTGCGTTAGAGTTGTTCGTAGAAGTGATTGGTCTTGCTGGCAAAAACTATCAACCGCTAATAAAATTAGCGCGAATCTTTAATAAAACATTTAACTAATATTAGCTATAATAATGAATCGCAACTAGATGCGGTTTGTTGTTGTAGCTTTTTTGTTTTTACGAAAGTACTTCAGGAAAGGATTGCTTTTTTAGGATATGGGATGTGAGCTGGACATAGTGTTTTGTTGAGTGGACAAAAACAGATCGCAGGTGGACAAAATGCAAGCGTGAACGGACAAAACTCGAAGGTGAGTGGACTTAATGTATAGTTCTGGACAAAAGTTAAGTTGATTGGACAAAAACAGATCGCAGGTGGACAAAACGCAAGCGTGAACGGACAAAACGATATATTTAAATGTATTAACTACATAAATTATTGGATTATCTCGACTAAAACGATGAGTGGATGGACAGAATTTGATTGTTAGCAAAATGGTCTCTTAGTTACTTAATAAAAGTCAACTGACAATTTGATCAATCAGTGTAATTATCCGACCGAAACAGTAATTATATGACCGAATAATGTGTATGTGACCTAAAGGTAGAGTTATCCGACCAAGAGATGTTCCTATGTGAGCGAAATGCATATCTATATGATCGAAAATACCAATTATCCGACCGAAAAATGTGTATGTGACCTAAAGGTAGAGTTATCCGACCAAGAGATGTTCCTATGTGAGCGAAATGCATATCTATATGATCGAAAATACCAATTATCCGACCGAAAAATGTGTATGTGACCTAAAGGTAGAGTTATCCGACCAAGAGATGTTCCTATGTGAGCAAAATGCATATCTATATGATCGAAAACACCAATCATCCGACCGAAACATGCTTAAGTATATACCTAGGTATATAACACAGATGTATATTAGCCCGTTTAAGATTACTATGTGACCGAAACGGAAAATTATGTGACCGAAAGACGCAATCACAATAGAATCGGGTGTCTGGGCACCAGAAAATAACTCATATGTTAACTTAGGCCTCAGCAGAAATCTAACTTAGCTCAAAATAAAAAATCAGTGGGAAAGGAACCCACTGATTAAAGTGTCATCATAAAGATTGTATTGATTTAATACTCTGCTTTCGACACCTTTTCGGAATCGTTTGTTGCTTCTAGATCAGTTGCTTCTTCAATACCATCATCCAATTCAGTACCGGAAATGTTTGATGTATTCGGAATTAAACCAAGATGACTTTTTAGGATGTCTTGTGTTTCAATTAAAGCTTGTTCATCAAGGTCGTAAATATAAGCGCCAGTATAGTCATTTGTACCATCATAACCAGCTAGTGTTAATGTATCGATTTGTGGCATGCCTCCCATTAGATATGAGAAGAATGATTTCATTTCATCAAACGTCATGTCAGTTTTCATATTTTCACCAACCGCGTCAATGATTGAACCATAACTACCAACGGATGTTATATTTGCTGCTTTATTTGCAATGGCTTTTAGTATTTCTTGTTGACGTTTGCCGCGTTCGATATCACTATCTGCTTTACGAGTACGTGCTAATGCTAAGGCTTCACTACCGTTTAAATGCTGTAAACCAGCTTTCAACTGTATTGTATATTTATCGTTTTCATCTTTTTCTAAACGGTCATATGGAACTTCAACTTCTATTCCACCTAATGCATCTACAACATCAATAAATGCATTGAAATTCATTTTTACATAATAATCGACAGGAATATCGAATAGTTCCTCTACAGTTTCAATTGTGGCAAGTGTTCCTCCGTATGCGTGTGCGTGTGTGATTTTATCATATGATTGTAGGTATGGAATGTAAACATACGAATCACGCGGAATACTTACCATTTTAACAGTTCGGTCCTTGTTGTTTAAAGTGGCCAAAATTAACGCGTCAGAACGAGGACTACCAAGGCCCATTTGTTGACGTTCTTCACTGTCATCCACCCCGATAAATAAAATGGAAACATTATCTTGAGTTGCCTCAACTTTTACTTCACGCTTCTCAGAAACTTCGCGGTCTTCAATTTCTTCATAAGCTTTATTTGCTGCCTGCTCAGCCTTTTTCGTTAAATAAACACCGTATGTAGTTACGCAGATTAACAAAGATGCTGCAATAAGTAGTACTACTTTTATGGTATAAGATAAGACTGAACGACCATCTTTCTTTTTCTTTTCAGTTCTTTTCATTAAAATTCTCCTCTAAAACGGAATCAAGTGTACAAGATTCAATTAATACACAATTATCTACACATTATATATCCAAATATACTAATAAATTAATAAAATAAAAGTCAAAAAATGTCATGAATAAATGCGCAAGTATAGATAATTATACTATGTTGTCGAAAAACAGTAAATTAAAAAGTATACTAAGAAATATTAAAATGAATTTTCCTATCCAAGGTATTTTAGATGCGCGGTTACTATAGGATAAATTCTAAATACAATTGATCTTCACGAGAAACAGCAGCTTGGCCATTTGTTATTTCAGTCATCCAGTTTTTAAACTGTTCTTCTTCATCGGATAAAACATGCACGAAAAGTTCTACATTTTCAGCATATTGTATGTCCTTTAACAAATAATGAGATGAGCGGATTTCGTTTTCCACTTTTCCTAGCCAAGTATAGTCTATGGAAATTTTCATTTCATGATGCAATTTACGTTCTACAACTTGCGCAGCTTGAATTCCTTCCGTCGTTGCTTTACCGTATGCGCGTATGAGACCGCCACCACCAAGCTTAATTCCACCAAAATAGCGAGTGACTACCACAACCGTATCTTTCAAACCCTGTTTTTTTAACACTTCTAACATAGGAACGCCAGCAGTTCCACTTGGTTCCCCGTCATCATTTGCTTTTTGTATTTGATCATGTTCACCCACCATGTAGCAGGAACAGTTGTGTGTTGCGGAAGCGTGCATCCTTTTTATTTTATCAATAAAATTCAATGCCTCTTCTTCAGTTTCTGCACGTTCTACATAAGCTATGAATCTTGATTTTGATATAATTATTTCCTGTTCGCCATATCCTTTAACAGTCTTGTAATTTTTTAACATATTTATAAATCTCCTTCATTAAGCTTAAAATAAAATGTATATGTAATTTACTTCTTAAACTCATATTGAACAATGTTATAATATAAAATGCTATAATAGTGTAGTATGGTTTTAGCTTAAAGTAAAATTATTAACAACCAGTAGTTAATTTTATACTATAAGATTGGAGATAAGGAATGCCACTGTCTAATGAAAAAATTGATATTGGGTCACTCGATGTTATTTTTCATCGAATGATTGATACAATTACAAACTCCAAAAACGATATATTTATTATTAGTGAGCAAAGTAGAAAAAGCTTTGAGGAAATGAAGCTTGAGCTTGAACTAATTAAACAACAAATTAATATTACAATAGATGAATGTGATCATTTAGAAATTAAAACAAAACACGCAAAAAACCGCTTAGTTGAAGTAAGTAAATATTTCAATAAATATTCTGAGACACAAATTAGAGAAGCGTATGAAACGGCAAATGATTTGCAAATTCAATTATCCTTAACTCGAGCAAAAGAAAAACAACTACGTGAAAAACGTGATGATTTAGAACGTCGTCTTCGAGAGTTAAATGATACGATTGAAAGAGCAGGACATATTGTGGACCAGGTAAATGTTGTGTTAAATTATTTAACTTCTGACTTAAAAAATGTAGGCAGAGCTCTTGAAAAAGCAAAAATTAGACAAGATTTTGGTATAAAAATTATTGAATCGCAAGAAAAAGAGAGAAAACGTTTATCAAGAGAAATCCATGATGGGCCAGCACAAATGATGGCAAACGTTTTAATGCGTTCCGACCTAATTGAACGAATTTATCGTGATAAAGGAATGGATGCTGCCATTAGAGAAATTGCTGAATTGAAGAGAACTGTACGTGATGCTCTATCAGAAGTGCGTAGAATTATTTATGATTTAAGACCAATGGCTTTGGATGATTTAGGAATTGTACCAACGCTTAGAAAGTATTTGTCTACTATTATGGAGTATAACCGAGGCGTTCAAATTCATTTCCAAGGGTGCACAAATGAAAAACGCTTACCTTCAGATTATGAGGTGTCCATTTTCCGTTTAGTACAAGAATCGGTAAATAATGCAATAAAACATGGAAATTCTACCGATATATGGGTTAAGATAGAATGGTTAAAGAATCATATTATTTTTGTTGTAAAAGATAATGGACAAGGTTTCGATATAGAAGAAGTGAACAAACATTCATTTGGTTTAGTTGGCATGAAAGAACGCATTGATATTTTAAAAGGAAAAATGGACATTACGAGCAAAATTGGCGAAGGAACTGTTATTACATTTAAAGTTCCAATTCCTGATAACCATGTCATTCTTTGAAACTTTTAGTCCTATAAAACGTTACTATATTATAATACTTTGAATTTCGTAGAGGAGGTAATGATTTTGACAAAAATTATTATTATTGATGATCACCAATTATTCCGTGAAGGAGTTAAAAGAATCTTAGATTTTGAAGATACTTTTGAAGTTGTTGCAGAAGGTGACGATGGCACTGATATTGTTCGTTTATATCGAGAAAACTTACCCGATGTTGTTCTAATGGATATCAATATGCCAGCGAAAAATGGCGTAGAAGCTACAGCTGAACTAATACAAGAATACCCAGAAGCAAAAGTAATTATGCTTTCAATTCATGATGATGAGAGTTATGTTACACATGCATTAAAATCAGGTGCACTTGGTTACATGTTAAAAGAAATGGATGCAGACGAAATTGTCGAAGCAATTAAAGTAGTTGCAAACGGTGGATCTTACTTACATCCAAAAGTAACAAAAAATTTAGTAGCAGAATTCCGTCGTTTAAGTGAGCATGAAAATAAAGGTAACTTCCATCAAACTGAAATTCGACGTCCATTCCATTTATTAACTAAACGTGAGTGTGAAGTGCTTCAATTACTAACAGACGGTCAATCAAACCGCACAATTGGAGAAACATTATTCATCTCAGAAAAAACAGTTAAAAACCATGTTTCAAGCATTCTACAAAAAATGAATGTGAATGACCGTACACAAGCTGTTGTAACAGCAATCAAAAACGGTTGGGTTGAAGTGCGCTAAGGTTACCATTTGGTTGCTTGGCACTTTAACTCCCTTATTGAATCGTGAGCGGTTTGGTAAATGTAGTGTGTGAACTTGTATCTTTATAATAATAGTCAATTCCAATCTTCTATAATGATTGGGATTTTTCTATTTAAAGAGAGGTTTTTTATAAGGATAAATTAATTTATATCTTTAGAAAAATGAAGGTTAACCTGCGTCTAATTGTTTCATCCTAATCTTAGTAACATTTCTGCAATATACAAGAAACATATTGAAATGTTTTGTCGTCTTAGATTTAGGAATCGAAGCTTTATTCGATTTTATGTACTTCTATGGGCAATAGTCACTAAATTCTACAGAAAAATAAGTCAATAGGCATAGATTGGAAAAGTATGCTACAATTGTGCGCGGGAGGATTTTAAAAAATGAATAAAATGATAATAGCATTGTTAGCTGCTATATTGCTAACTGCTTGTGGTAATAAAGAACAAGAAGTAAACATGAAAGAAACAGAGCAAATTATTGAAGAAGGTACAGTTGGCTTCGAAGTAATGGGAGAAAATATCGAGGAAGCTGCAGATGTACCATCAGAAGAAAAGAAAGCGATTATTTCAGTATTTGATGAGTATATCGCATCTTTTAACTCAAAAGACATCGATCGGTATGTAGCAACGCTTTCAAAAAATCCACAAGGTTTCTCAATCGAAGAAGATAAAGCGGCTGCAGAGGCTGCGTTTGAACAATACGATATTAAAAAAACACCTTCAGAAATTACAATCGTGAAATACAGTGATGAACAGGCACAAGTATACGCAAACGTATTAACGGAAACAAAAGAAATTGCTTCAGGCAATGAATTTAGCGATGAAGGCCGTCAAGTAACCGTATTAGTCAAAGAAGACGGTGAGTGGAAAGTGACGAGCATCTATTATATTGGAAATCAGTCTTAGGTTTGCTAATCTAAGAATGCAGAGCATCTCAAATTTCAATGCGAGGTGCTTTTTTGCGTTCTGGAATGGCTTTGCGGAAGGAGTCGCTCATAAGCTTGTATAGGTTGCTCATATCGAATAGAGAGTTGTTCAGTAGGATAGAACGTTGATCATAAATACCAAAAAGTCGCTCATACCGTATCGAGAATTGCTCATATATAGAATAAGCAATCAGTTGCTCCTGAAAAGGAAAAGTCGCTCATATACAACGCTAAATCACTCAACTCTAGAATCAGCGTATCTCTAAATATAGAATCCAAAATAAATTTTTATTAGTTTCTTATATTAAAAGTTCACAGTTGTGCTCTAGTCATGTAATATTAATTTCAAGGAGAGTGGGTAATTTAATGAATATTGCAGTCGTAACTGATAGTACAGCGTATTTAACGCCTGAAGAAAGGCAACGATACAACATTCGAATGATACCTCTAAGTGTAACTCTTGAAGATGGTGTATATGAAGAAGAAATCGAAATTACTACGGCACAATTTTACGATAAAGTCCGAACTACAAAAACATTTCCAAAAACGACGCAGCCGCCAGTGGGTAAATATGTTGAACTTTTTGAAGAACTAGCTAAAGAATACGATGATGTCATCTCTATTCATTTATCAAGCGGCATTAGCGGCACATTTGCAGGTGCTGTACAAGCTGCTGGTATGGTAGAAGGTATTAATGTTCATGTATTTGATAGTGAGATTTCTTGTTCGCCACAAGGATTTTATGCTAAAAAGGCTAGCGAAATGATTAATGCTGGCGCAAATGTAAACGAGATCATGACTAAGCTAGAAGAAATGAAGGCGAAAATGAGAGCGTATTTCGTAGTCGATGATTTATCTCATTTACAACGTGGTGGTCGTTTGTCTTCCGCAGCGGCGCTTGTAGGTGGATTATTGCAAATTAAGCCAGTCCTTCACTTTGAAAATAAAGTAATCGTTCCGTTTGAAAAAATTCGCACGAAAAAGAAAGCATTAAAGCGTGTTGAAGATTTATTAGCAGAAGATGCAGCGAAGTATAAACATTTACAAGGAACAGTCATTCACGCAAATTGTGAAGATGAAGCGAAAAAATGGATGGCCGAGCTATCAGAAAAGTATCCAAATGTTGATTTTCATCTAAGCTACTTCGGTCCAGTAATCGGTACGCATTTAGGCGAAGGGTCGCTTGGAATGGGTTGGGTTGAGAAGGACTAATCTAAGGTTGATGCAAGACGCGCATTTGGAATATTAAGATGCTAATTAGTGTGCATAGCTCGATTTATTCTAAAATTAAGAGATTAGCAAAATAATTAAATTATAAAAGTTGGGACTAGTCCCACACTCAAAAGCCTCTGTCTTTGAACAGTGGCTTTTATTTATATAAAGGAGGGTATACATGACATATAAAATCAATAAAGTAAATCCATACAAGAAGTATCAAGGCATGATAGTAGAACCACAAATTCAAAACTTTTTCATCGGACGTATTTGGACACGAAATCATACACCGTTCCCTCAAGTTAAAATAGAGAAATACATTGAATATGGTTATTTTAAAATGAAATCTGCTATTAGCACTAACAATTCAAGTTTACTTAAGGGAAAAAAATACTGCTGCAATCGATGCCAAAATGAACATCAGCAAGCTTTCATCATATTCGATTGTGCGAAATGTGGTGGCCCGTGTGTTTATTGTAGACATTGCATTAACATGGGGAGGATGAGTAATTGTACAGACTTAATACAATGGAATGGTCCTAACCGAAAATTAAAACGGAAACATAAATTAGATTTCAGTGGTCAATTTACAAATCTTCAAGCCAAAGCTTCTGATGAATTAATAGGAAGTTTAAATCGGCAACAGAGCCATCTGATTCATGCAGTTTGTGGTGCAGGGAAAACTGAAATTTTGTTTCCGGCTGTTCACTTCGCGCTGAATAAAGGATGGCGAGTTTGTATAGCCACACCTCGAACAGACGTTGTACTAGAATTATTTCCTCGTTTTCAAAATGTATTTCCTCACACGAACATCCATGCCCTATATGGAGGCGCTCCTACTCAGTCCGGTTATGCTGAACTCGTTATCGCCACAACTCATCAATTATACCGATTCGAAAATGCTTTTGATGTAATCATTGTAGATGAAGCAGATGCCTTTCCATATACATTTGAGGTATCATTACAGAAAGCTGTCAGTAAAGCTCGAAAGCCAAAATCCCCCATCGTATTTGTAACAGCAACACCTTCTTCAAAGATTTTATCCAAATCGAAACGAGAGGGATGGGGCGTGTCCTTCATCCCGAGACGATATCATGGTAAACCATTGCCCGTACCTAGATACGAATCTCTTTGGAATTACAGTAGAAAAATTGAAAAGGGCGCCATACCTACAAAATTACTTCAGTGGACTGAGGAAAGAATTCGAAATGAAGAACCGTTCTTAATTTTCTTTCCAACCATTGAATTAATGAAAAAAGCGACCAATTTGTTTGAGAAAATCCATCCAAATATATTGAGCGTGCACGCAGAAGACGTGGATAGAAAAGTAAAAGTAATGAAGTTGCGAAATGAAGAAATACCAGGGCTACTCACAACAACCATTTTAGAACGAGGGGTAACGATTAAAAATGTACAAGTTGCAGTTGTTGGTGCAGAGTCAAAAATCTTCACATCAAGTGCGTTGATCCAAATAAGTGGTCGCGTTGGACGAAACGTACAATTTTCAAATGGTGATATCGTGTACTTTCATCATGGAATTACTGTCGCAATGGATGAGGCTAGAAAGGAAATTTTGAGGTTAAATAAAATGGGATTTGGGGTGGCGAATGCGTGAAGAAAGAAATATACAACTGTTTACTTTGCAATGCGACTCTCGATGAGCCGATGACTTGGAGAGCTTTGTTGGGAAGAGATTTCCCGAGAACGATTTGCACAGGATGTGAGGAGAAGTTTGAACCGATGGATTATGTAGAACTTGAGGGCAACCAAATAATTTCACTCTATAAATACAATGATCAAATGAAAGATTACTTACATAGATACAAATTTATGCATGATGTTGTGTTAGCGAAAGTGTTTAGAAACGAAATCCGCAGATTTTTATTTAAAAGTAAAGAGATCATTGTGCCAATCCCAATTCATCCTATTAAATTAAAGGAACGAACTTTTGCACATGTAGATGAACTATTAAAAGCTGCAGAAATTCCTTATGAACATCTACTTGAAAAAATATCTACAGAAACGCAAGGTCAGAAAACGAGAGAAGAAAGAATCAACACAGGACAGTTATTTAAAGTGAAAGAAAATGTCGTTGTAAAAAATAGGGATATTCTGTTAGTTGACGATATCATCACTACTGGTACGACCGTAAAGCATGCAAAAAAAGTTTTGTATGAAGCGGGGGCAAAATCGGTAAAAGTATTTAGTTTAATTAGAAGTGTGTGAATGAGAAGTAAGTGATCTACGTCCGTCTTATGTAACTATGCAATTATAATAGTTCTTCCCAAGAGTATTTGAAATTTCATCATTTTACTCAAATTTTGTAGATATTTGACGATAAAAAATTTAGATAAATTAATTTGAAGTAGTAACTACCATTGGGGGAAATAGAGATGGCGGAAATTCGTGAATGCCCAAGATGTGGCGAGTTTTTTAATTATACTGGTGTTAAAGATGTCTGCTATAAATGTGGGCAACATGAAGAAGAATTATATCAAGTCGTATACAAATTTTTACGTAAACGCGAAAATCGCGCGGCAACAGTTGAACGAATTGTTGAAGCTACTGGTGTTGAAGAAGAGATGTTATACAAATGGGTGCGTAAAGGTCGGTTACATCCGGCAGTTTTCCCAAATTTAGGCTTCCCTTGTGATAACTGCGGGAAAATTACAAATAAAGGAAAATTGTGCCAAGACTGTCAAGACGAGATCAAAGCGGATTTAAGAACATTTGAGGCTGCAAAAGAGTTTAGAGAAGATATAAAAAAACGCGAGCAAATGACGTATCTAGCTGACAAAGATAAATAATAGAAATTATTCTGGCTTATATTTAACAGAGCAGTTTTTCAAGTGATTAAACACGTTGAAAGATGTTCAAGCTTAAATATAAGCTTTTTTCTTTATAAATATAAACATTTTGATAAAATAACCGAAATATACAATAGAACTAAATATGATGGGAGGCGTTGTTGTGAAAATTACATCTTATGGTGTGAATAATGTAAATCCATACAAAAAACAACAACAAAAACTGAATGCGGTGAATGGTAATACACCGTTTGCCGATAAAATTGAAATTTCACCAGCTGCAAAAGAAATGCAAGTGAATTCGGGCTATTCTGCTGAACGTGCTGAAAAGGTAGAAAAAATTAAAGCTCAAATTGAATCTGGTGAGTATCAGGTAAATGCACGTAAAGTTGCAGAAGATATGCTAAATTATTACCGCAAATAATCAATAGTAATTGATCTACAAAAGGAGTCCAGGACCAATGTCTGTACAACCAATCATTGAAATTCTAGAAAAACTTGAAAAAGTGCATCATAGTTTGCTTGAGCTAGCTTTAAAGAAAACTGAGGTTGTCAAAATTGGTAATATGGATGAACTCAATCAAATACTAAAAAATGAACAATCACACGTAGCAGCTATCGAAACACTTGAAAAACAGCGTCAGCTATTGGTAACGGATTACCTTAAATCAAAAGGAATTGATTTTGCTGATACTCCAACTGTTGCAGATGTGATCGAAGCGGCTAATAGCGAAAATGAACGAAAGCAATTAGAACAAATACGACATCGCGTAGTTCAAGCTGTAAATGAACTAAAAAAACAAAATGAATTAAATCAAAAGCTTGTCTACCAGTCATTACAATTCGTCAACATGTCGCTCGATATGTTACGCCCACGTCCTGAACAAATAAACTATTCAGGCAAAGAAGCGCAAGGACAAAATGTAGTGGAAAAGAAATCATTTTTCGATTCACAAGCTTAGGAAAAGTGTGTGGGTAAAAGTTCTCCACACACTCTATTACATAATAGTCAATTCGAAGAAAAAGAAGAAATTCTATTGATAAGGAGGAGACATCATGCGCTCCACATTCATGGGTTTAGAAGCAAGTAAACGTGGTCTATTCACACAACAAAGTGCTTTATATACAACTGGACATAACATCTCCAATGCCAACACGCTTGGCTATTCTCGTCAACGAGTAAACATGACACCAACATTAGGATATCCAGGAACAGGTTTAAACGCCCCAATGACAGCTGGTTTTATTGGTACTGGTGTTCAGGCTGAATCCGTTCAACGTATCCGCGATGAATTTATCGACCGTCAATATCGTCAAGAGACAAATAAGCTAGGATATTATGAGTCCCGTGCTAGAGCAATCTCCCAAATGGAAGATATTATGTCTGAGCCCTCAGAGTACGGGTTGAATGAGGCTTTCAACTTATTTTGGAGTTCATTACAAGATGTGGCTACTAACCCAGAAGATACTGCTTCTCGAAAAGTAGCAATTCAACGTGCAGAACTATTAGCCGATTCATTTAACTATTTGGATACACAATTAACACAAGTTCAAGGAAACTTAGGAAATGAAATCGATGTTTCTACTACACAAGTTAACTCCATTTTAAAACAAATCGCAGAGATAAATAAGCAGATTCAAGCAATTGAGCCAAATGGATATATGCCCAACGATTTATATGATAGTCGAGATTTATTGTTGGATGAGTTAAATGAATTCCTACCTGTTTCAGTAAGAAGTGAAAAGTCTGGTGGAAACTCATTGGATATCGCTGAAGGTAGTTATACAGTCTCATATCAAGATCCGAATGGAAATGAAATAGTACTTGTGAAAGGTAAAGAGTATGTTCAGCTTACAACTATGGGTGTAGATTCAACCGGGGATACTGGGGAAGTTACAGGTGAAGAACCCCTTAAAAAGTTCACTCACTTTCTCACTGATAAGACAATTGATGGAACAACAGGAAACATCACAAACACTACACAGGCTATAGTTTACGATGAGTTGCACCCTTCGAAAGGAAAGCTAGTAGCCTTGATAGATTCTTACGGGTATATCGAATCGACAAACAATTTAAACGGAACAGTTACCTATTCTTCACCAGTGAATGATGACGGCTTTTATCCACAAATGATAAGAGATTTAAAAACTCTCGCTACTACTTTTGTAAATGCTTTTAATAAAGTGCATCAAGCAGGATTTCCACTAGACGATTCTGCTCTTGAGGGAACAGCATTTAATACATTTAGAGTGTTCGACATTACAAGTGATGGTAAAGTAGAAGTAAATAGTTTAATAGTAGATAATCCTTCATTATTGGCAGCGTCTAGTGCTGAAAATGAAGAAGGTAATGGGAATTGGGCTATCGAGTTAGCAAATTTGCAATTTTTAGGGCTTAACGGACAGACAGAAACAATCTTAGATAATTCTATTGATTTAACAGGTTTGGATTTAGATGGTGCAACCTTCCAAACATTCTATGAAGGTTTAATAGGACAACTAGGGGTTGATGGGCAGGAGGCAGAACGTTTACGTTATAATACTGAAACGATTCGAATGACTGTTGAAAATAATCGTGCCTCAATGAGTTCAGTATCTTTAGATGAAGAGATGACTAATATGATTACATTCCAACAAGCTTATAATGCAAGTGCTCGGATGATAACAGTGATAGATGAAACATTAGATAAAATTATAAATGGTATGGGCCGTGTCGGATTATAACAAAAGTTAGAATCTTACATTTTTATTTAATTATACTGTAAAGGAGTGCCACCATGCGTGTAACACAATCAATGTTATCTAATAACATGCTAAGAAATTTAAGTAACAATTACAGTAAAATGTCTGAATTACAAAATCAAATAACTACGGGCAAAAAGATAACGAAACCATCTCAAGATCCTGTTGTTGCTATAAAAGGGATGAGCTACCGTACAGATATCAATAAGGTAGAACAATTTACTCGTAATATTTCTCAAGTTTATTCTTGGTTGGATTCATCAGATGATGCTCTTGGTCAAGTTGGAGATGCATTGACTCGTGTAAAAGAGTTAACTGTACAAGCAGCGAATGATACTAATACAGCAGATGACCGTGAAAAAATTAGAATAGAAATTGAGCAAATTCGAACTCAAATCCAAGATGTTGCTAATACAAAAGTTGCTGATAAATTTATATTCAGTGGGACTAATACTCAAAAACCTGTTTATGTAGAAGCATTAGGTAATGATGGAGTTACATATCGAGTACTAAATCAAGTTGAATTGGATGGAGATGGAAACCAAATCTCCCCTGTTGATAGTAATGGAGACCCTATTATACTTAGTGACCCAATAACTGCAGCAGATGGAAAAGTAAATATGGAAGTTTTTGACGGGATTCAACTGCAAGTAAATACATCAGATGCTGCTAAGCTTTTTAAGGATGTTGACAAACTTATGGCTGATATTTCAGCGGCACTTGAGTCATCTGATGGAGAGGAAATAGGGGATCTTTTAGGGGGACTAGCTGATGGAACGGATGATACTTTGTCTGAAGTTCAAAATAAAGTATTAGAAGCACGTGCAGATGTAGGTGCACGACAAAATCGTGTTGAAATGATGGAAAATCGTTTATCAACACATGAAATAAATGTAACTGAGCAAATGTCTGCAAATGAAGATGTAGATTATGAAAAAGCAATAACAAACTTAATTACCCAGGAATCGATTCATAATGCTGCATTATCAGTCGGATCAAAAATCATTCAATCGACTTTAGTAGACTTTATAAGATAATAAATCAAAGCGTATGAACATTTTTATGTCCATACGCTTTCTTTAAAGGATGAATTAAATTGAATGTTCCAAAATTACAAATACATACCATTAACGCAAAACTGAACCTTTCTATACAACAACCAAAACAGTATATAGAACAACCTCCTGCTGAGTTGGAAATAAAACAACCTCCTGCAGAGATAACTATAAATGTTGAGGAAGGTCAATTATTTATTGATGCTTCTCAAGCAAGAAGTGATTATGGATTTGCTACAATCCGGGAATTGGAAAAAAGAGTGGCGCAAAAAGGATATCAAGATTTGTTAGATGGTATTGCTAGAAGGGCAAGAGAAGGTTTTCAACTTATGAATATTGGGAAGAATAGCAATGCACTCCAATCCATTGCCAAATCTAAGACATCGCCCAATTCTAAACCATTGGGGATTACGTTTATCCCTAGTGCAAATTCTGTAAAGATTGAATATCAACCAGCAGATGTACAAATAAATGTCCAAACAAAAGAACCAATCATTAATTCGAAAATAAATAAACCAATACATAACTACACTCCTGGAAAAGTAGATATCGAAATGCTTCAATATCCATCTGTAAGTATTGATTGGTTAGTCTAAAAGTTGGGAGAGAATAGAGATGATAATAGAAAATGATTATTTGGGTGAAGTTGAAGTAAATTCGTCAAATATTATTATATTTGAACATGGAATACCAGGTTTCGAAGAGGAAAAAGAATTCGTTATTTTATCAATAGAAGAACAAAGTGCCTTTCAAATGCTACAATCTTTAAAAACTAAATCATTAGCATTTATAATCACGGATCCTGGCTATGTTGTTCCGAATTATATATTTGACCTAGACGAAGCAACTGTTCATTCATTAGAAATAAAAGAAGAAAGAGAAGTTGCTGTTTTTACAATTGTTTCATTAAAGGAAACAATTGCAGATTCTACAACAAATCTGAAAGCTCCGATTGTTATTAATAAATCTAATAAAAAAGCTAAACAAGTTATACTAGACAATGATGAGTATACAATACGGCACCGAATTGGTTCAGAAAGTAAAAGAGGTGAATAGATGCTTATCTTATCACGCAAAGTTGGCGAAACCATTTGGATTGGGGAAGAGGTTGAAATATTTATTTCTGAAGTTAAAGGTGAACAAGTAAAGATAGGTATTCGAGCTCCTAGAAATATTAATATTATCCGCGGTGAATTAAGGCAAGATGTATCTACATCAAATACGGAATCAGTTGTGAAAAATTTAAATTTATTTAATGATGAAAATAATAGAAAATAAACAATTATTTTCTCTAAAATTAAATATAAAAAACTATTAAACATGTTCTATTTACTCCGATATAAATTATGTAAGCAAGGAGGTCAGTTCCGGCCGGTTGATTTCCTTGTCTATAAAAATAACGCTCACATGGATGTGGGCTACATATTCCAGGGAGGAAATAATAATGAGAATTAATCACAATATTGCCGCATTAAACACAAACCGTCAACTTGGTATTGCAAACAATAACCAAGCGAAATCTATGGAAAAATTATCTTCAGGTTTACGTATCAACCGTGCAGGAGATGACGCTGCAGGTTTAGCAATCTCTGAAAAAATGCGTGCACAAGTACGTGGTTTAGACCAAGCTTCATCAAACGCACAAGATGGTATCTCTTTAATTCAAACAGCTGAAGGTGCATTAAATGAAACACACTCAATTCTTCAACGTATGCGTGAATTAGCTGTTCAAGCTTCAAACGATACTAACACAGATACTGACCGTAAAGAATTACAAAAAGAAATTACACAATTAACTGAGGAAATCGATCGTATTGCAAATACAACAGAATTTAATACTAAAAAGTTATTAAATGGTGATTTAAGTGGTGTAAATTCAAGTGCTGCAACTAAAAATCTTGATTCAGTAAGCAGTGACATCTTTGCATCAGCTGATTTTGCAACTACATCTACTGCAACTGTTGATAACACATATAATTTTGAGATTTCGTCTGCATCAGGTACTACTTATACAATTTCATGGGCTGATTCTAATGGTGCAACTGGTACTACAAAAGTTGCTGCAACAGCTACAAGTTTCATTGTTGGTTCTGCCACTGCAGGTGCAAAAATCGAACTTAAAGCTGCATTAGGCACTGGTGCTTCAACAATGACGAATAATATTGGTGAAGAAGGAACAGTTACAACACGTAAGGCTAAAACTGATCTTACTGATGAATCATTAACATATCAAATTGGTGCCAACTCATCTCAAACAATGCGTGTCTCAATCGAAAATATGGATTCAGCTTCATTAAATGTAAATAAAATTGATGTAACTTCTTCTCAAAAAGCGGAAGCATCTATTACTGCAATTAATAATGCTATTGAATCAGTATCTAGTCAACGTTCAAAACTAGGTGCATTCCAAAATCGTTTAGAGCATACAATAAATAATTTAGGTACGTCTTCTGAGAACCTAACTGCTGCAGAATCTCGTATCCGTGATGTTGATATGGCGAAAGAAATGATGAATCAAACTAAAGAATCAATTCTTGCTCAAGCTTCTCAAGCAATGCTTGCACAAGCTAACCAAAAACCACAAGCAGTTCTTCAATTACTACAATAATAATAAAATGAAGCTGGCTAATTTTATTAGTCAGCTTTTTTAAAAGGAAGATTACCATGGATAGAAATTTATTTGAATTAAAGATTTCATTAAAAGAATTAATACAAAATTTAGTCTCACGTATAGACTCAGTCTGTGAAACTTTAGGCGAAAAGGAAGTTGAACGTCTACAATTTTGGCTAGAAGATTTATCAATGTTAACAGAAGCAACTTTGATTTTATCTGAAAGTAAGATAATAGAATTTGATATGGAAATATTTAACGAAAAAATAGAATTGCTATTAGACAAGGTAGAGGAGAAGGATTATTTATTTATAGTAGATATATTAAAATTTGAGATTAAACCACTGCTAACTTATTGGGATGGGGGTTTAACTAATGACTAAAAGACTAAGTATTTGTATGATTGTAAAAGATGAAGAGAAAAATCTACGCAGATGTCTAGACAGCTTAAAACCATTATTAGAAACAGATTTTGTAGAGTTAATTGTTGTTGATACAGGATCTAAAGATAAAACTGTGGAAATAGCAAAAGAGTATACAAATCGAATTTATTACCATCAATGGAATAATAACTTTTCAGATATGAGAAATATATCGATATCATATGCTAAAGGTAATTGGATATTGATTCTAGATGCTGACGAAAAGATAAGTAATATTAATAACTTGATCTTGCTGTTGGAACAAAAGAATCTAAATCAATATAATACCGTTCAGTTTCAAATCAACAATATTCTCTCAATGAATGAAGATATTATTAATACAACTACTTCGGAAAGAATGTTTAAAAATGATGGTGACTTTTGTTACTTTGGTTCAGTGCATAACCAACCAAATCTAAAAAGGCCAATTTTACGAAGTGATATACATATAATACATTATGGATATATAAATGATGATAAAGATTTGATGGAAAAAAAGTTTCAAAGAACTGCAACCCTACTAAAAGAAGAGCTTAAAGAAGATCCAAAAAATATTTATTATAGATTTCAGCTATCACGATCATTTTTAATGCACGGTGATACTTATGAAGCTTATGAGGAAATAAAGCATGCATATAATCTAGTAAAGTTAGAACAAGCTAATAAATTAAAGATGTACTATTACGTATATGTCGAACTTGCGAGAGTTAGTTTTATAATTAAAAGATATCAAGAAACAGTGAAAATTTGTAAAGAAGCGCTCATGATAAAGCCAAACTATATTGATTTTTATTATTATCTTGGGTATGCGCATTTTAATCTGAAAGAGTATGATGAAGGAATTATAGCATTAAAAAAATATTTCAGTCTTATTCAAAATTATCAAGATAGTTTAGATGAAATTACATCTGTTGAACTTTACACTGTAAATACACGTTCAAAAAATTTGACAGCATTAAGATTATCACAACATTTGTATAATGAGGGATTCTATTCTGAATCATTAACCTATGCTAAAATAATCGACGATAAAGATTTACAAAACGAACTTTTTATTAAAAATCTATTAAAACAAAAAGAGTTTGAAAAAGTAGTAAAATTATACAATGAAGTTATAGACAATAATAAGTTTTACTTTATTAATAAAGTTGAAGAAGAGAAAAAGTCTTTAGGGGAAGAAGATAAAAAATTATTAGAAGTGAAGTTTTCTGAGATACAAGATAGTTATGGAAAGTTAAATCTTATACGTGCTACTAAAGAAAACCGAAAAAAGTTAATTCTCGATTTCATGAATACTGAGGATGTAATGGAATTTTCAGAACAAATTATTTTGGAATATATTAATTACTTGATTGAAAGTAGTTATTTAAATAGATTTTTCAAAAAAATTGATAGCTTGACAATTAAGAAAATAGTTAAAGTGTTGATTGATAAAGAAGATAAAATGGACTATTTTATGAATATTTTACATAATGATTTTAGATTTAATGATTACCAAAATAATAGAATATATCTTGCGATTGCCAATGTTATTATGTTATCAAAAATTGAAAACAGAGAAAGTACAAGTGAACATATTGGTAAAATTTTCCTAGAGTATATTAATAGAGGAATTAACTATATTAAATACGTATATAACATAAATCATATTCGAATAAATTATAATACAATTATTAATAAAGAGGAAAAGTTCCTAGTCTTGATGTATTTGGCATATGAGTATGCCGATAAAGGAGATTACAGATTATTTTTTAAATATGTAAATGAAGCTACTAATAATTATCCATACTTATCAAAGCTGATTCCAGAAGTTTTAAAAAAAGTTTATATAAAGAAAGCACAAAATTTTGTAGATAGTGGTGAATTTCTTCAAGCAGTTGAAACCTACGAGGATATCATTAATATAAATGTATCTGGTAAAGAAGAATGTATATCTACAATAAAATATCTAGAAAAAAAATATAGGGCTCAGATATTAGAACAGTTATCTAATGCAAGTGTAAATAAAAAAATTAAAGGTAATTATTTATTTGAAAATGTTCATTTAATGATAGATAGTCCATATAGTGAAAATTTTATTAGGTTTGTTAATAAACATTACAATAATAGTCACCATAAATTTATATTAGTTACAAATGACGGTAAATGTAAATTTATAAAGAAAAATGATAAAAACCTGCAGTTATTTTCCTTTAAAGATAAAAATACTATAATTGAAATACTAAAAAATAGTAATAAAATCTTCGTTCATTTTTTACTCGACTATTTTTGTGAATTAATTTCACTTCCGGAAATAGAGGGGGATATATATTGGTCAATATGGGGTAGTGATTTATATAGCACTATTGATTATCAACTCTATGGTACAAATACGAATGAATTTTTGCTTTCAAACAGTATTCCACATATTTCAGAAAGCGTCTCTTTCTCTGTGATTAGAAGAAGAGCAATTAGAAAGTTGAATGTTATATTAACAAATCTTCCATATGAATTTGATTTGGTTAATAAAAATTTTTTAACTGTAGCTCGTCATGAAAGGTTTATTTACCCTACTTTGATTAGCAATTTATATAAAAATGATCAATATAAAGAGAAAAGTTGTAAAAAAAATAAAGATCATTACACATTTTTAATTGGAAATTCTGGAGATCCATCTAATAATCATTTTGAAGTATTTAATTTATTGAAAAAGTTCTCACATCATTCTAAGTTTAAGTTGATAGTACCATTATCATATGGGGAACCGAAATATATAGAAAAGTTAATTGAAAAAGGTAAAGAAATGTTTGGAGATAATTTTATTCCACTTACAGATTTTTTACCTGAACAGAGTTATATTGAGGTTTTGAATGAGGTAGATGTGGCTATTATGAATCATTATAGACAACAAGCTTTAGGTAATATAATTGTTTTACTAAGTTTAGGAAAGAAGATTTATTTAAACGATAAGTCTCCTGTTTTCCAAATGTTAAATGAAAGGGATTTTAACATATTTGAAATAAATAAATTGGAAAATATTCAATTTAATGATTTAGTAAAATATAATTTTGATTACAAGCATAATAGAGAAAAAATAATTAAAGAACATATAGATTCAAATATAATTAAATTTAATTTAGAAATATTATTTAAGTGATATAACCATTTTGTTTTAATCTAGATTGGTTTTAGAAATAAGGGTTGGAATTCAATGCTTTAATAGAATAAAATAACTTTTTTGATTATGAAAGAAGATGATATATTGAAGGGAATACTATTAGCAGGTGGTACAGGCTCCAGACTTTTTCCGTTAACAAAATCTATTTCAAAACAACTTTTACCTGTTTATGATAAACCGATGATATATTATCCTTTATCTGTTCTTATGCTTGCTGGAATTAGGGAAATTTGTGTTATTACTACTGAACATGATTATCCTTTATACGTTAGATTACTTGGAAACGGCTCTCAGTTTGGAATTACTTTGAATTATAAATTACAGAATAATCCTAATGGAATAGCTGAAGCCTTTATTTTAGCGGAAGAGTTTATAGGAAATGATTCGGTTTGTTTAATTCTAGGAGATAATATTTTTTACGGGCAAGGATTTACACCAGTTTTAAGAAAAGTGGCAGCAATAGACGAAGGTGCTGTTGTTTTTGGTTATGCTGTAAAAGACCCTGAACGATTTGGAGTTGTAGAATTTGATAAGTATAAAAGAGCAATTTCAATTGAAGAAAAACCTCCAAAACCAAAATCAAATTATGCTGTGACAGGTCTTTATTTTTATGATAATTCCGTTGTTGACTTCGCAAAATCGCTTAAACCTTCCGCACGCGGAGAACTTGAAATCACTGATATTAATAAAATATATCTTCTAAAACATCAGTTAAATGTTGAGTTACTTGGTCGAGGTTTTACATGGTTAGATACAGGAACTTTTAGTAGCTTATTAGAAGCAGGGCAATTTGTTGAAACAATTGAAAAAAGACAAGGGTTAAAAATAGCCTGTTTGGAAGAAATTGCTTATAATCAAAAATGGATTACTACTGAACAGTTACAGAAAATTGCTAATTTATATAAAAATAATAGTTATGGTGATTATTTACTAAAACTAGTAGGTGAAAGTTATGATAAAATTTAATATTCCTCCAGTAACAGGAAAAGAATTGGAATATATTACGGATGTAATTGAATCCAGACATTTAGCTGGAGATGGGAAATATACAAAACTATGTAATGAATGGTTAGAAAAAACAACTGGAACTAAAAAAGCATTATTAACTACAAGTTGTACACATGCACTAGAAATAGCAGCACTATTATTAGATGTGCAACCTGGTGATGAAATTATTATGCCATCATATACTTTTGTTTCCACTGCAAACGCTTTTGTACTAAGAGGTGCAAAGATTGTTTTTGTTGATATTCGTCCAGATACTATGAATATTGATGAAACAAAAATTGAAGCTGCTATAACTGAGAGAACAAAAGTCATTGTCCCGATTCACTATGCTGGTGTTGGTTGTGAAATGGATACAATTATGGAAATTGCCAACCGCCATAATTTATTTGTTGTTGAAGATGCTGCTCAAGGATTAATGTCTGAATATAAAGGGAAAATGCTTGGTACTATAGGTCATTTAGGTACTTATAGTTTCCATGCATCGAAAAATTTCATTTCTGGTGAGGGTGGAGCATTACTAATTAACAGTGAAAAATTTATAGAACGGGCTGAAATTATTCGCGAAAAGGGGACAAATCGCTCACAATTTTATCGTGGAGAAGTTGATAAGTATACTTGGAAAGACATTGGTTCTTCGTACTTACCTAGCGAATTAAATGCTGCTTACTTATATTCTCAATTTGAAAGTATAGATAAAATTAGTAAAGATAGGTTAAATACATGGAATTACTACTATAAACGTTTGGAAGAGTTAACAAGTGAAGGAATAAACCTACCATTCGTCCCAGAATATTGTATTCAGAATAGTCACATTTTTTATATCAAAACAGAAAATATTAGAGTTCGTTCTCAATTATTAAAATTTCTTAAGGGGAAGGGAATAGAAGGAACATTTCATTTTATTCCGTTGCACACATCTCCGGCAGGAAAAAAATATGGTAGATTTAATGGGAGTGATGAATTTACCACGCAAGAATCTGAAAGACTATTAAGATTACCAATATACTATTCTATGAAAAGAAGCGATCAAGATTATATAATTGATAGTTTAAAAAAGGGCATAAAAGAATTATGAGAAAAAAAGTTGCTCTATACTTAATGACAGAAAAGGGACGCTATAGTTTAAAAAAAATATTAGAAAAGTCTTATCATGTTGATTATGTAGTTTATAGTGATTATATTAATAATGATGAAAGTAAATCAGAAGAAATAAAAAAGTTAAGTGAATTATATAACATTACTTGTTTTGAAAGAAAAAATGCACCTAAAATTCAGGAAGAGTATATCATTGCAATTGGGTGGAAATGGATTATTAATTCAGATAAAGTGATAGTATTTCATGACTCGCTTCTTCCAAAGTATAGGGGGTTTAATCCCCTCCCGACAGCCTTAATTAATGGCGATAAAGAAATTGGAGTAACTGCAATTATTGCAAATGAAAACTATGACAGTGGTGATATTGTTGCACAAAAAAGTATTGGTATAAATTATCCAATTAAAATTTATGATGCAATTGAAAAAATAAAAGTACTATATGCAGATATGCTTGAAAAAATAATAGAATTATTAGGTGAATATAATAGTTTACCTTCATATAAACAAAATAATAATGAAGCTACTTATAGTTTATGGAGAGATGATGAAGATTATAAAATTGACTGGACACAAAGTAGTGAATATATAAAAAGAAAAATTGATGCTGTTGGTTATCCATATGATGGAGCTTATACAATTCTTAATAATAAAATATATCGAATTCACGATGCCGAAGTTGTTTCTGATTTACCTATCATAAACAGAACACCAGGTAAGATTATTTTTAAAGAGGGAGAACATCCCATAATAGTTTGTGGATCTGGACTACTTAAAATTTATAATTTAATAAACGAGGATTCAGAAGATGTGATTTCTAAAATTAAATTTAGAAGTAGATTTAAATAATTTATTAGGGTGAATTTAGTATGTCAACTTTTTTAATTACTGGTGGTGCAGGATTCATTGGCTCAAACTACCTTAATTATATAGTTAATAAATATCCTTCATATCAGTATATTAATTTAGATTTATTAACTTATGCAGGGAATCTTGAAAATATAAGCGAATTAAAACAATATACAAATTACAATTTTGTTCATGGTAGTATATGTGATAGACAATTAATAGAGTACTTATTTCAGAAATTCAAAATTGATGGTATAATCCATTTTGCAGCAGAATCACATGTAGATAATTCTATTAAAAATCCTGATGCATTTATTAAAACCAATGTAAATGGAACGTTTACTTTATTAGAAGTGGCAAGAAATTTTTGGATGGATGCCCCGAATAAATATAAAAAGGGTTTAGAACATGCACGTTTCCTTCATATTTCTACAGATGAGGTTTTTGGTAGTCTTGGGGATGAAGGGTTGTTTACAGAAACTACTCCCTATGCCCCAAACAGTCCCTATTCTGCTAGTAAAGCTGCATCAGACATGCTAGTTCGTAGTTATTATCAAACCTATGGTATGAATGTTGTCACAACTAACTGTTCCAATAATTATGGGCCAATGCAACACGACGAAAAGTTAATTCCGACAATTATTCGTAAAGCATTAGCCCTTGAGTCTATTCCAATTTATGGATTTGGATTGAACATACGTGACTGGTTATATGTAGAAGATCATTGTCATGCGATTGAATTGGTTTATTATAATGGAAAACCAGGAGAAAGCTATTTAATAGGTGGAAACAATGAAAAAACAAATATTGAAATTGTAAATACAATATGTATGATTTTAGATGAGAAAATGCAAGATTACCTAAATTCAAAAGGAATAGGTTCTTTTAAAGAATTAATTACATTTGTACAAGATCGTGCTGGTCATGATTTCCGATATGCAATTGATGCAAGTAAAATACGTAGAGAGCTTGATTGGAAGCCAATTATTTCTTTTGATGAAGGTTTGAGAAGGACTGTATCATACTATTTAAATAAATTTACAGGAAACATATAATTTCAATTCCTATATTATTTTGAGTCAACAGAATTTAGGTCGAAGATTTATGTGATAAATCACATATTAAGTAATTAGTGAATGAAAATGGCTGTTAGTTAAATAGAGATATTATAGGGTAATATTATCGTTGGAATACTAAGTTATTGTAAAATTAAAAGGCATTGTTGCAAAATGCAACAATGCCTTTTAATGTGACCTGGCATGGTTATTAAATTGGTCGTGAAAGCCCTCTACAGACTTGACAGTGTAGACTGTGTTTGTTGGTTCATTTAGAAAAAGTTATATTTTATTACTATTATGTTGTTCCTTGGTATTGAAGCGAAATTGATGGCGGATGCTGTAAACGCTAAAATAGAATCAACAGAATTTGCTCATTTGGTTTGAACACTTTTTCACTATTCAACACACTTCTAGTAAACTAGTAGTATTTAGTTTATTGGAGGCTGTACTAATGGAGGAGAGGCTAGTGTTATATATTGATATTCATCGTTTACATGAAAGGAATTTAAGAGTTTCGCAAATTGCAAGAGAGTTAAAAATTGCACGTAATACAGTGTATAAGTATTTGAATCTGACATTTGAAGAGGCGGTAGAAGAATTTGGACCTATTGACCGAAAGAAAAAATTAGATCCCTATCGGGATTGGATCGTGAATTGGTTACAAGAACATCCAAGTATGAGTGGCGCACAGGTTTTAGATTGGCTACAAGAACGGTTTCCTAAAATTGAAGTGGGAGAAAGTACTGTTCGACGTTATGTCAATGAAATGAGAGAAATCTATCAGATTGAAAAAACAGCCGACCCAAGAGAGTATGAGGCCGTCGCCGAGCAACCACCAGGGAAACAAATGCAAGTCGATTGGGGGCAAACGATTCAAAAAACTTCTCAGAAGAAAGAAGTCAAACTCTATTTCATTGCCTTTGTATTGGCTCATTCTCGTCATAAGTATATGGAATGGCAAGACCGACCATTTACTACACGCGATACGATTCGTTGTCATGATCATGCATTTCGTTATTTTGAAGGGGTGACAGAAGAAATCGTTTATGATCAAGACAATCTCATCGCGGTTAGCGAAAATTCAGGAGATCTTATTTTAACAAAGGAATTCCAACAGTATGTAAATGAAAGGAAATTTAAGATTTATCTTTGTCGAAAAGCAGACCCTGAATCCAAAGGGAAAATTGAAAACGTTGTGAAATATGTGAAGAAGAATTTCGCTATTCATCGTGTCTTTTCAACTATTGAAGATTGGAATGAAAAAGCATGGAAATGGCTGGATCGAACGGGAAACTACAAAGTGCATCATACAACAAAAAAGAGACCTTTCGAAGTGTTTCTCCTGGAAAAGCAACACTTAAGAAAGATCTCCTCACCGCTTTCGTTTTCAGAAAGCAACCATATAGAAATTATAACAAGGAATGTGAATAAGGACAACACGATTCGTTTCGAATCCAATCGTTATTCCGTTCCGATAGGGACGTACACTAAATGTCCTCAAGTGAAGCTCCATAGTGATGGACAACAGCTAATTATAGTGGATGGATCTACGGGTGAAATTATTGCGAAGCATACAATGAGTTTAGAAAAAGGAAAACTGATTAAAAATCCGAACCATGCGCGTGATCGTTCTAAATCGATTGATACGTTAAAACAACATGTGCTTACTTTATTTCCAAGTGAAGAATCTAAACATTATATTGAAGAAATTTGTCATACATACGGGCGTTATCGTCGCGATCAATTACTACTTTTACAAAAAGTAGCTGAAGAGAATCCTGAATGGGTTCCTACTGCGCTTGAAAAATGTATCCGTGAAAAATTGTATAGTGCAAATGCATTTCGCGATGTGGTTGACTATTTAAAACGGCAGCAAACGAAGCCCATTCCTGAAATACCTGTAGATTCTACAAAATCCGTTTCAATATCCGTGGAAACAAGAGATTTGAAGGCGTACGTTCAGCGTATGGGAGGAAGAGTGAATGAGTAAGAGTGTCACAGAAATTCAGCAAGCATTTAAACAGTTACGACTAGCAGAAACAGCGGAGGAGCTTCCAGAGCTCCTTCGTAAAGCGGAGCAAACATCATGGACGTACTTAGAATTTTTAGAACAGATAACCACATTCGAACTCAGTAGACGCGAAGAAAAAAGCATTGAAAAGCGATTGAATTGGGCTCGATTTCCGTTCTACAAACCTTTAAACATGTTTCATTTAGACGAGCAAACAGCCGTTACAGATCGCCAATTAAAGCAGTTGCGTGAGTACCAATGGTTAGAACAAGCCTACAATTTAATTTTACTAGGACCACCAGGAGCAGGAAAAACCTTATTAGCGGTTGGATTAGGGATTGAAGCGATTCAAAAAGGATTTCAAGTGCATTTCGTGACCATGGGCGAATTAATTCAGCTGCTAAAAACAGAAGAATTTACAAACAAATCAAAAATCCAATTGAGGCGGCTCCGTACTTCAGACCTGATTATTATTGATGATGTCATGTATATGGCGATGGATCAACGAGAAGCAACGCTGTTCTTCCAATTAGTTCACCAATTATATGAACAGAGTTCTCTCATCTTAACATCCAATCGAAGCCCAGAAGAATGGACAGAGCTAGTAGATAATCAGGGAATGATGACGGCCATATTAGATCGCCTGTTACACCGAGTTGAGATTATTCATATGAACAACGAAAGTCACCGATTAAAACATCAACAAAAGATTTTTAACTAACAAAAAGTGTTCATCGTAACTGAGCAAAAATTGTTCATTTGGGGTTGACGTTTACAGATGCAGATTATTACAGGCTTCAACATATATAGAAAATTCATTTTAAAGAGTAGTGTAATATAAATATGTAGATTAGTTTTTAAAGTAATTTGCAATTAATTCACTTATTAAATTTACATTATTCTCTTTAAAATACGGATGTATCGGTAATGAAAGCACAATATCACAAAGTTCATTAGATACATCAAAATCTCCATCATCATACTTTAAATTAGAAAAAGCCCTTTGTTTATGCATAGGCTTCGCATAATACACCATACTTGGAATGCCATGTCCCTTCAGATATGCCTGTAAGCCATCACGTTGTTCTTTATTTTTTAATTTTATTGTATATTGTGCAAAACTTGAATAGTATCCTTCGGGAATAAATGGTGTTTCTAGAATGCCATTTAACTTTTCAGAATAAAGTTGATAAACTTTGTTTACGTCTTCTAGTTCATGATTGATAAATGCTTTTAGTTTCACTTTTAATATAGATGCTTGAATTGTATCAAGTCTAGAATTTACACCTATACGAACATTATCGTACTTATCCTTGCCTTTACCATGAATCTTTAATGAGTTTAATAGCTCGGCTAACCCATCGTCATCCGTGAAAATTGCACCGCCGTCCCCGTAACAGCCTAAAGGTTTAGCTGGAAAGAAGGAGGTAGTAGCAGCATTTCCAAAACTACCTGCATTTCTTCCATTAATATTTCCACCGAATCCTTGAGCAGCATCTTCTAAAATAAGAAGATTATATTTTTTTGCAATTCTTTCGATTTCATAATGCTCTGCTGGAAGTCCAAATAAATCAACAGGAATAATGACTTTAGGTGTGAGTTTGCCTTCTTCTATTGTTTTTACAATTGCTTTTTCTAGTTTTTCTGTATCAATATTAAACGTATCTCTTCTCACATCAACAAAAATTGGGGTAGCTCCACAAGATGAAACGACTTCACCTGTTGAAAAAAATGTAAAGTCAGGAATAAAAACCGCATCACCTTCTTTAATGCCCCATGCCATCAGTACTAAAGACATCGCATCTGTTCCATTTGCACAAGTGATACAATGCTTGACTCCGACATAATTTGCTAATTGCTCTTCAAGTTCTGTAACTTCCTTACCACCAATAAAGTTTGCATTTGAAATTACATTTTGAATCGCAGAATCAATATCTTCTTTATATTGTTGATACTGTGCTTTTAAATCTCGAAACTCCATTATGTAACAACTCCATTTTATCTTAGAGTATTTCTTTTAATTTTCCGTCAATATTTTTATATGTTCTTTTGCAATCAGAACAAGATAACTTTTCATTAAGTACTGAACCACATTCACATACCCATCCTACTTGTCTTGCAGGGACACCTACCATTAGTGCATAATTTGGTACGTCTTTTGTTACCACTGCACCAGAGGCAATCATCGCACATTTTCCAATCGTATTGCCACACACAATTGTTGCATTAGCTCCAATTGATGCTCCATATTTTACAAGAGTTTTTTTGTAACCATCTACACCTTTTGGGTATTTACTTCTAGGTGTTAGATCATTTGTAAATACCATTGAAGGACCGCAAAACACATAATCTTCCAGTTCAACTCCTTCATACACAGAGACATTGTTTTGGATTTTTACACCGTTTCCAATTTTCACTTTATTGGAAATGTTTACGTTTTGACCCAAAGAACAATTTTTGCCTAGTTGTGCACCATTTTGAATATGACAAAAGTGCCAGATTTTTGTGCCTTCACCGATTGTAACATTATCATCAATATAGCTACTTTCATGTACAAAATAGTTCATTATGAGATAACCTACCTTTCATGTCAATAGTACTACACTTCTCCAAAGGTAATTTCACACTTTTTCCTTCAGCAGCTGACTTATAAATTGCTAAGACAAGTTCTAAGGCTCTTCTTCCATCTTCAGCAGTAACATAAGGTTGTCTATCTTGTTTAATTGCATCAATCACATCAGCGTATAGAGGTATGTGGCCAAATCCATAAACATTTGGGGGATTTTCATGATATTTTTCTTTGATTTCTTCTGGATCATCTAAGTGATCGGCGAAATGCCATTCCTCAATAATGTTTACTGATTTACCGCCTACTTTTACTGTTCCTTTTTCGCCAAAAATATATAGTGTTTCTTCAAGGTTATTAGGATAAATGTTTGTAGTTCCTTCTATAATTCCATAACTACCATTTGCAAACTTTATTAGTGCTAACCCTAAATCTTCAGCTTCTATGTAATTGTGTGTTAGATTATCGGTCATTCCAATTACTTCGACGATTTCATTACCCATCATCCAACGAAGAAGATCGATATTATGAATACATTGATTCATTAATGCACCTCCGTCTTGTTCCCAAGTACCGCGCCAAGGAGCTTGTGTATAATATTCCTTGCCACGATTCCAGCGAATATGAGCAGTACCATGGAACAATCGACCGAAGCGTTCAGTTTCAACTGCTTCTCTAATTTTTTGAATAGATTTATTGAATCGATTTTGATGGCATGCACTTACTTTTAGATTTTTTTCTTTTGCATTTTTAATAATTGCGTCTGCCTCTTCGAGTGATAGAGCAATTGGCTTTTCAATTATTAGATTGCAACCTGCATCTATACAATCCAATGCAATTTGTCCATGACTGCCACTTTCCGTACAGATTGCAATGAGATCCGGTTTTTCTATCTCCAATAAATCTTTGTAATTTGTGTATTGAGATGTTGAAGAGGGAAGTTTGAAACTAGTTATTACTTCTTCCATTTTATTTAGAGAAATATCACAAATAGCAACAATATCTAAGTTGTTTTTAATTGCTGCTGCAATGTGATTAGGTGAAATTCTCCCACATCCAATTAAAGCATATTTTAAACTCATGGAACTCCTCCTATAATAGCTCTATATTTTCACGGTCTATTACATATTTCATAGCATTTTTAGTATCAAAAATCGCTTTAGCGTGCTTTTGAACAAAATCATAGTCTACATTTGTATGGGCAGTTGTAACTACTACTAGGTCTACACCTTCAATTAAATCCGATGTTAGCTCGGGTTCTCCAATTTTTATTTCGCCTTTTTTTCGATATTCTTTCACGAATGGGTCATAGTAGGTTACTTCTGCTCCTTCTTTTTCAAGTTCTTCAATTACTTCAATTGCAGGGCTCTCTCGATAGTCATCGATATCTTGTTTATAGGCTACGCCAAGTACAAGTACTTTTGATCCGTTCATTGCTTTTTTAAAACGATTCAAGATTTTACTAGCTCTTTCAACACAGTATTCGGGCATTCGATCGTTGACCATCATGGATGATTCAATCATCGAAGTATGGAAACCATATTCTCGTGCTTTCCAAGATAAATAATATGGATCTAGTGGGATACAGTGTCCACCAAGTCCTGGTCCTGGATAAAAGGCTTGGAATCCATAAGGCTTTGTTTTTGCAGCATCAATGACCTCCCAGAAATTTATCCCCATTTTGTTACATAACATTGCAAGTTCATTGACAAGACCAATGTTTACATTACGATATGTATTTTCAAGAATTTTTTCCATTTCTGCTATGGCAGGCGAAGATACTCTGTGAATTGGAGCTTCGAGAATGCTTTCATAAAGAGTAGCTGCGATATCCGTACAAATCGGCGTAATACCACCTACAACTTTAGGTGTGTTTTTCGTTTTAAAGATTAAATTACCGGGATCCACTCGTTCAGGTGAAAAGGCAAGATAAAAGTCTTGTCCACATACTAATCCTGACTTTTCTAATATCGGTTTTAGAACTTCTTCTGTCGTGCCAGGGTAGGTAGTTGATTCTAAAATAATTAACATATCTTTATGCATATAAGGAACAATACTCTCAGCTGATTCTTTTACATAACTAATATCTGGTTGTTGGTGTTCATCAAGTGGTGTTGGTACACAAATACATACACAATCTGCCATGGCAACTTGAGCAAAATCTGTAGTAGCAGAAAGTAATCCTGATTTTACTATTGTCTCAAGATCCTCATTTACAACATCACCTATATAATTTGTTCCGTTATTAACCATATCGACTTTTGATGTTTGTATATCAAAACCAATTGTTTTAAATCCTGATTTAGCTTTTTCTACTGCAAGTGGCAATCCGACGTACCCTAAGCCAACAACTCCTAGCGTTGCAGTTTTATTTAATAATTTATGTTTTAAATCACTCTTTTTTAGAGTGGGTTGGATAATTACCATACTTATTCCTCCATTTTTGTATTGCCATTTAAGTTCTTAACTTTTTACTTACTTATTAATTATCGTACAAATATTTGATAATGTTAATCTATTAATATATGGATGTTTTGTCATGTGGTTTTATGGTGCATATAATAATCTTATATAAAAAATTAATGTAATAGAAAAATTATTTAATTTGTTGCCGATATAATATTAGAATGCAACGAAGGGAGGTTAGCCTAAGTGAGAATCAACCATAACATTTCGTCCCTAAATGTATATAATAAATTAAACCTTGCAAACTCTACTCAATATAAATCGATGGAGAAATTATCTTCAGGTCTCCGAATTAGTAAAGCTGGAGATGATGCGGCCGGGTTAGCTATTTCTGAAAAAATGCGAGCGCAAATTAGAGGTTTAGCTCAGGAGCAACGAAATATGCAAGACGGTATTTCACTTATACAAACGGCCGAAGGCGGACTAGAGGAAATTCATTCTTTGCTACAACGTGGTAGAGAATTATCTGTACAAGCTAAAAATGATACGTTAACAGACACAGATAGAGAATCAATTCAGGAAGAGATTGATGGAATAGTTGACGAAGTTGATAGAATAGCAAATACTACTGAGTTTAATACTATCAATTTATTGAATGTTACATCCTCAACCGATGTACAGCAAGAAAGATTGGCAGTAGAAGCGCTTCAAAAATATTGGTTGAAAAATAGTGAAGACTTAATCTCAACAAATTTTGGCTTAACAGCTGATGGGGCTCCATTAGATATTCAATTTATTCAAAATTCAGGTGATGGAAGAGTAGCCTGGGTTCAAGGATCTTACTATCTTTCTGGAACAGATGGTAGGTATTTTAATCAAAAATTAGTTCTAGATATGAGTGATTTTTCCCCAGTAGAGATGCCAAATGGTGGAGGCTCATGGATTTCAAATGACCGTATTATTGCGCATGAGATGGTTCACGCAGTAATGGGAAGAACAACGAATATGCGTGATCTTCCTACTTGGTTTAAAGAAGGTACAGCAGAATTCTTAGCCGGTGCTGATGAGCGATTGAAAGTTGATTCAAATAATGGTGCAGATTTTGCAACGTTAAAAAACGAGATAGATTCTTGGGATAGTACAAGTGCTGATTACTCAGCAGCGTATGCAGCGGTGAAATACTTAGATGCACAGTTAACTGATGCTGGTCATGATGGTATCAAATCATTTTTTGATGAGATAAAGCTAGTAAGTGAAGGTGGTAACGGTAGTAGTTTTGATCAAGCATTTACAGATTTATTAGGAATTAATGCAGCAACTTTTATTGCTGATTTCAAAGTAAATGCAACACTTGCAAACTCTGGTATTGACTTAACCGATACAGATACTGGAGCAATTGGAGGGGGAACGGATCATTCCACAGTACCAGATACAATTAATGCTGATTTAACGAATCCGCTTTCGGGATTTACAGAAAACTGGCCTGCTTTTGATGAAGTAACAACATCTACTCTACGATTAGGGAAGTTTATAAATGTTGGACTAACAAATGCGACAAGTAAATCATTAGGGATAGATAATGTCAATATCTTGAGTTCAACAGATGATAATATCTCTATTTTTGATGGTGCAATTACATATGTGTCATCTGAACGTGCAAAATTGGGAGCATATCAAAATCGTTTAGAAAAAGCCATGTCAGTAGCATCAAATTCTGAAGAGAATCTGACAAGTGCAGAGTCTCGTATTCGTGATGTAGATATGGCAAAAGAAGTTATGAATCAAACAAGACAATCAATACTAGCACAGGCTGCACAAGCAATGCTTGCTCAGTCGAATCAAAAGCCTCAAAGTGTCTTACAACTAATAGGATGATACATCTAGTTATGCTCACCTGTAATAGGGTGGGCATTTTTTAGCGGATATTTATAGTAAAGTTCGTGGAACAGCTTAAATTAACACAAAAAATACCGATAAAAGATTTAGAACCGTTGAGAGGGGCAAGAATTGAATGGTGAATCGTATTTCTGATAGTGGTTTTAATGTTTCAGATAGTACTGCTTTAAAGAGCGAACGTATAAAAAGTAGAGATATTGATATTTCATTAACTTCTAGTAATGCACAAGTTAATATGACAATAACAGAAAATTCATCACAAGAAAACTCAACAGAAGAAACTTTACCTGCTGAAAAAGTGCAGCAAATGACCGAAAGTTTAAACACTTTATTAGAAACTACTAATACAAAATTAAGATATGAGTTCCATGAAAAGTTGGAAAAATACTATGTAACGCTAGTGGATTCAAAAACTGATCAGGTAGTTCAAGAAATCCCAAATAAAAAGTTAATGGATATGTATGCAGCTATGCTAGATTTTGTGGGATTGTTTATTGATAAAAAAATTTAGGTGGTAGGTGATAGTATGGCTTTGAGAATTAGTGGCCTCGCAAGTGGAATGGATACAGAAACAATGGTTAAGGAATTAATGACGGCAGAACGTCTTCCATTAGACAAAATTTCTAAGAAAAAACAATATACAGAATGGCAAAGAGATGATTATCGTGCTGTTAACCGTACATTATATGATTTTAAAAATTTAATTAATGATAACTTATTACGACAATCTACATTTATTAAGAAAAAAGTATCAGCTACTGCTGAGAATGATGTCTCTATAAAAAATATTAATTCAGTAAGTGACTTTTCTGGTAGGATTCGAGTAACTCAACTCGCTGAAGCTGCTACTATGCAAAGTACAAGTAGAGTTGTATCTTCTGAAGCGGATTTAAAAGAGAAATTCTCAGAATCTATGCCAGGTATGACAATTCCGCCATATTTTACAATTCATGCAATCAAAGAAGACGGTTCATCGTTAGATGATGGGTATCAAGTTAACATAACGAGTGAATCAACTTTACAAAGTGTAATGGATGATATTAACAAGAACTCTGGTGTTAATGTTATTTTCGACTCTTTTACCGGAAAATTGGCTTTTACTGCTAAACATAGTGGAGATGTAGCAGATGTAAAAGATGTAGATGGTAATATAACTACAAGGAACCCTGAAATAGTGTTTTCTGGTGATATTACATTTCTAAATATCAATTCGGACAATGTTGCGGCAGAAGAGGTAGGAAACGGTACTCTTGGTAAAAATGCCATATTTAATTTAAATGGACTATCTACTGAAAGAAACACTAATACATTTCAAATTAGTGGTTATGAACTTACATTAAAACAAGCAAATAACAGTGATATCACATTCAGTTCGGAACCAGATGTAAATTCGATTCTCGAGTCGGTTACAAAATTTGTTGATGAATACAATAAGATTATCAAAGACTTAAACAGTCAAATTCGAGAGACAAAGTACCGTGATTATGAACCTTTAACGGATGCCGAAAGAGAAGAATTAACTGAGGATCAAATTGAGAAATGGGAAGAAAAGGCCAAAAGTGGTACATTAAAAAACGATAGTATAATCACTAGTGTATTAAATCAAATGCGCTCTGCTTTAACTATGCCTGTAGACGGTGTATTAGGTGCAAACTCATTAAAGAAGATTGGAATTAATACCTCAACCGATTATTTAGCACACGGAGAATTATCGATTGATGAAACTAAACTTAGAGCTGCAATTGCAGAAGATCCAAATCAAATTTATGAATTATTCGCCGCTGATGGAGAGAAGGATTCTGAAATAGGATTAGCTAGAAGAATGACAGCTTCATTAGAAGATGCTAGATCGAAAATTATTGAGAAAGCAGGTTCAGATTCATCAGTTGATAATACCTTTACACTAGGACGTTTATTAAATAATTATGATGATCAAATAGAGCGTTTCGAAGATCGATTAGAGCAAGTGGAAAATCGATATTGGAAACAATTTACCGCTATGGAACAGGCCATTCAAAAAGCTAATTCACAGTCATCTTATCTAATGAACATGTTCAGTACTGGATACTAGTTAAATATAGGAAACAAATTAGAGGAGTGCACAAATTGGCAATGAACAATCCATATAAATCATATCAACAAAATAGTGTCTTACAATCGTCTCCTGGGGAATTGACTTTAATGCTTTATACTGGGTGTTTGAAGTTTTTGAATCAGGCGAAAAAGGGAATTGAAACAAAAAATATAGAGCTAAAGAATACTAATATTCAAAAGTCACAAAATATTATACGAGAATTAATGATTACATTAGACATGTCAGTTCCAGTCTCTAATCAATTATCGTTATTGTATGAATATATGCTTCAGCGTCTAGTCGAAGCTAATATAAAAAATGACATTGATTTAATTGTTGAAGTAGAGGGATATGTTATTGATTTTCGAGATACTTGGAAACAAGTAATTCAAATGAATCGACAAAAACAATATGCTAATTCTGGTGAAATATGATTCGTGAAAGCTTAAAAGATTGGCAAAAAATAACTGAAGAGTTGATTGGAATTCTAAAAGTGTTTGATCAAACAAAGCGAGAAGATGGAATACAACAAATAAATCAATTATTAGAAAAGCGTGAAAACCTCCGATTAAACATTATACCGCCATTTACCAGTGATGAAAATTTACTAGGCGGTAAACTTATTGAAGTCGAAAAAGAACTTAATAAACTATTAAATTTTATTATTAAAGGTATTCGTAGTGACATTGAGTTAAGCCAGAAAAAGAAAACATCTTTACACGCTTATGTAAACCCGTATAAACAAGTTTATAGAGACGGAACCTTTTATGATAAAAAAAAATAGTCAAAATAGACCTTTTAGGTCTTTTTTTGTTTTGAAATAGGGTAAAAATAACTAAATAAGTAGTGCGTTTAGCCGATATAATTTAAAGATTGTTTAATAAGATATTTTACAAAATGTCATTTTATGATTGTGATATTTTGGAAAATAGGGGGATTAAGTAATGCGAGTAAGACATAATATTTCTGCATTAAACACTAATAATAAATTACAGCAGAATAATAAAACGATGTCAAAATCATTAGAAAGGTTATCATCTGGCCTTAGAATTAATAGCGCTGCTGATGATGCCGCTGGTTTATCCATATCTGAAAAAATGCGTGGACAAATAAGAGGGTTAGAACAGGCTGAACACAATATCCAGGACGGAATATCACTTGTTCAAACTGCTGAAAGCGGATTATTTGATATACATGAACAATTGCATCGTGCTAGAGAACTTACTGTTCAAGCTTCAAATGATACATTAACGACTAAAGATAGAGAAGTAATTCAAAAAGAAATTGATGAAATAAAAGCTGGAATAAATGATATTGCCAATCATACGCATTTTAATAATATAAAATTATTAAATGGTGAGAAACCACCAATTGGAGGTATTCAAGGAGGAAACGGTCGTCCAGGATATAATTTTGAAAATGCGTTGTCTCTAAATGTAGATACTATTGGAAGTTTCGCCTTAAGTACAGACTTAGGATATCCAGGAACAGAGGATGATAATAATCAAATATTAATTTATGGTTCTGGTAGTAACTCTAGACCTCAACTAATTATTGATAATGTCAGTTATGATATAAAAAACTTTGTATCTCAAAATACGGTCAATGATAATGGAACATTTAAGACTATTTACGATATAAATAATGTAGAAGTAACTCAAACTGTGAAGATTGTAAATGATAAATTTGAGTTTAGATATAATATTACAAATAATAGTTCTGAAGATCGAAACATAGGATTTTATTTCCATATGGATACAATGCTTGGTAATGATGACACTGCACCATTTAGAGTAAATGGTACTGATCTAACAACTGAAGAAGGTTTTTCAGGCAGTTCGTTGCCAGACACTTTTGAAGTTTATAATGATTCAGGAAATCCTGATATTAAGGTAATGGGTGTTCTGAAAGGTCCCGATATTTTAGAAGAACCTAGCGAGTTAAGAGTTGGTAGATATAGTGATGTTTCGAATGCGCTTGGATGGACGGATACAAATGATTCAGTAGGAGATAGTGGATATGGATTGCTATGGTCTAATCGGACAATAGTAGCTAATAGTTCATTTGAAGTGAATACCTTTTACGGAATGGGAGTTCCACCTACGATTGAGGATCCAACAAATATAGCAACAGAAGAAGGTCCATATGATATATCACTACAGGTAGGAGCAAATAGTGGTAATAACTTTATAGTTGGATTATCAGATGTGAGAGCAGCTAAATTAGATATCGATGATGTTGAGGTTGATCCTATAGAAAGAGCTATAGAGGCATTGGAGAAAATAGATGGTGCAATTCAAAAAGTATCTTCTGAACGTACAAAGTATGGTGCTTATCAAAATGGATTAGAGAATACATATGCCAATGTAACAAACACATCTCTTAACTTGACTGCATCAGAATCGAGAATTCGTGATGTCGATATGGCAAAGGAAATGATGAAACAAACAAAGGATTCAATTCTTACTCAAGCAGCACAGGCAATGTTGGCTCAAGCAAACCAACAACCTCAGAGTGTTTTACAACTTATCTCCTGATATATAGAAATTACTTTAATGTATAAAATATTGATTATTTTATTAAGTCTTACATCTAAATTTTTGGTGTAAGACTTTTGTTTTTCTAAAACTAGAATAATTTTAACTTTAGTAAAAATTATTTTACGAAGTGCTATCAAAAATTCAGTAGGAATTATAAAATCATTATTTGAAAGTTTAGATAGAAGTTTTTCCCTTTATAAGCCAAACTATTTAGTTACTCTTAAAATTTACAAAACTGCAAAGAAAATCTCAAACATATTTACAATTTTTTGAACATGAAACAAAAATCCCCTAGTTATGTTAAGGAAATCAGTCGACATTTATCGCTTAAATATCAATAATAGAGGTATAAAAGTTGACCGGTTGATCGGAGGAAACTCAATGAAATTTAAACGTCAGGAAGGGTTTCGGTTTGTGTTCAATGAACCTATCGAAGCGAAATTCGTTCTATTAAGTAAGGATGCTCGAGTAGATTCTGAATCCTTAGATGATATGGATAAAGTAGCGTATCCTTGTAAGATTTTAGATTTAAGTCCGCAGGGTATAAAAATTTATTCGGATGCCAAAATTGGTGAATATGTGCTTCAGCCATTTCAACTGGAGATTCATTTCGTTCTCGATGTGACTGACATAAAAGCTATAGGTGAAATCGTATGGTCTAAGCCTTTTGGACAAGGTAAGCAGTATGGGGTTCATATAATCGATCAGCCTGAAATTGTGGACTTAATCATTCGTGAAATGAAAGAACGTAGACGCAAAGAAGTGCTTTTGGTGAGGCATCGTTAATGTGAAAATTGTACGAAAACTTATCCCACATTAATGGGCAGTGACCCCATCTCAAGACTGTTATAAGAATAGTTAAGTATAGATTGGAGTCAACTGCCCGTAAATGTCCGATTGGTTCAACTATCAATCAGTAGGGAAAAAGAGCCGGTACTGATTGAAGTCTCACTTTATCGAGAAATGAACATGAATTTTGGCAAAATGGCAGGAAAATCTTTACACTATGTAGAATATATTTACATAGGATTAACTTTATTTACCGGAGTTTTACTCTTCTGTAAGTAACGTTATGAATACGCAAGGTATCATCTTTCAGTTCGAAGCACACAAATTCACTGAATAGGCCTTCGGTGGATGCCACACATTTTTATAGGTAGTTTATCTAGCGAGTTCGATAACATCTAGATGTCAAATTCGCTAAGGCTCATTTGATGAAAGAGGAGGAGTTTACATGATTAGATTTAACATTCGTGGTGAAAACATTGAGGTAACTCCAGCAATACGTGAGTATGTTGAGACCAAAATTGAAAAAATTGAACGTTATTTCGGCAATGATATGGATGCGACTGCCAATGTAAACTTACGTGTTTACAATGACAAACAAACAAAAGTGGAAGTCACTATTCCTATGAAAAACGTAACACTCCGAGCAGAAGAACATCATCAAGATATGTATGCTGCCATTGACCTAATTGTTGATAAATTAGAACGACAAATTCGTAAACATAAAACAAAAGTAAATCGTAAATTCCGTGAGCGTGAGGGGGTAGGTGTTTACTTCGCACAAGAAGCCGTTTCCGAGACACTACCAACAGATGATGAGGAATTCACAATCGTTCGCACTAAGCAATTTAGCTTAAAGCCAATGGATCAGGAAGAAGCGATTCTTCAAATGAATTTACTTGGTCATGATTTCTTTATTTTTACTGATGCAGATTCGAATGGTACAAACATTGTGTACAAACGTAAAGATGGGAAATACGGTTTAATTGAAACGCAATAGTTAACATTGCCCCTAATATTTGACATCAGATGTCACTATTAGGGGTTTTCTCTTTTTATTAAATTCGATATAATAGTGCTAGATTATCCAAAATATTACAAAGTGGAAAAGTGGTAACAATCTACACTAGAATCAACTATCAGTAAAAAATTAATGATTTCTTTGATTTCATTATAAAAGTTTCGAATTATTATAGTACAATTAGGGTAAGAGAAACTAAAACAATAGTTTTAAAAACGTATCGGAGTTGTTGAAATGAGTAAAAAAGTTAGAAAAGCAGTTATTCCAGCGGCAGGGTTAGGTACTCGATTCCTACCAGCGACAAAAGCACAACCAAAAGAAATGTTGCCAATTGTCGATAAACCAACAATTCAATATATTGTTGAAGAAGCTGTTCAATCTGGGATAGAAGATATCATCATTATCAGTGGTCGTAATAAGAGAGCAATCGAAGACCATTTTGATAAGACGTATGAGCTCGAAGAATTGCTTGCGCAAAAAGGGAAATGGGATGACTTAAAGGAAATTCAAGAAATCTCCAATCTAGCAAACATCCATTACATCCGTCAAAAAGAACAAAAAGGATTAGGGGACGCCATTTACTGTGCTCATCGTTTTATTGGCGATGAACCATTTGCCGTATTACTAGGTGATATCGTGTTGAATGCAGAAACTCCTGCCTTAGCGCAATTAATTAAAACATACGAGAAAGAACAAGCTTCAGTTATCGGTGTTCAGGAAGTACCATTAAGTGCTGTTCATCAATACGGTGTCATTAACCCAGCAAATGGAATTGAAAAAGGACAACCAATAGAAGTGAAAGGCTTTGTCGAAAAGCCAAAGGCGGAAGAAGCACCTTCAAACTTGGCCATTATGGGTCGTTATGTTTTAACACCAAATATCTTTAAAGCGTTAGAAGCAACAAGACCTGGTGTTGGTGGTGAAATTCAATTAACGGATGCGATCGAGTTATTAAACCATAGTGAACGTATCGTAGCACAAGATGTTGTCGGCAAGCTTTACGACATCGGCAGCAAGTTCGGATTTATCCAAGCAACACTTGAATTTGCTTTAGAGCGTGATGATTTACAAGACAGATTACGCAACTACTTACGTACATTTATGAAAGAGGAATTGTAGGATTAGGGATGGGCCTTTAAAATAGGGAGCTCATTTAATTAGTAGGAATTGGGTGAATGATGGCACTGCTACTTCACTTGTTATCATTTGTTCCAATGTACGTACAGTTTTCATCCTATTATATTAAGGTAGATATTGTTATTGAAAGTTTAAAATCTATCCTTTATAACTATATTAGTGATAAATAATAAAAATATAGCTTGCTCGATTTGCTTGGGCAAGCATTTTTTAGGAGAAGAAAAATGCTGAAATTTGATTATCCACAAAATGTTCAACAATTTAATATCGGTGTGATCCCTGATATGAAGCATTATATTGATTGCTCTATGGAAGAGATGTTTGCTATTCAACAAGTAGCAAATGAAATTCAAGAGAAGGCCAATGTATTGCTTGTTATCGGGGTAGGGGGTTCTTTCCTTGGAGCACGTGCTGTCATTGATGCGTTAACACCTTATTTCCGTACGAATAACGGTGTAGAGGTGATCTATGCTGGAAATAACATGAGTGGCGCTTACCTAAAACAATTAATCACATATTTAGAAGGTAAGAGTGTTTATGTGAATGTTGTTTCTAAATCAGGTACTACGATGGAGCCAGCACTCGCTTTCCGTGTTGTGAAGCAATATATGGAAAATCGTTATGCATCGGAATCAAAAGAGCGTATTTTAGTGACAACTGATGCAGAAAAAGGCATCCTAAAACAAATGGCAGATAAAGAAGGATACCGTCAGTTCGTCATCCCTGCAGAAGTAGGGGGACGTTATTCAGTCTTTACACCTGCTGGCTTACTACCAATCGCTGCAAGCGGAATCGACATTCAAGCATTTTTAAATGGTGCTAGACAAGCAGAAAATGACTTCGACAATGAAGATGTTCATTCTAATGCTGCTTATCAATACGCAATGGCTCGTTTTGAATTATACAGCCAAGGCTATGCATTAGAGCTATTAGCTTCCTTTGAACCGCGCTTGAAAAAGCTTCATGAATGGTGGAAGCAACTGTTCGGTGAAAGTGAAGGGAAAGAGCATAAAGGGCTTTATCCATCAACAGTGACGTTTTCAACGGATTTACATGCAATCGGCCAATTTATTCAAGAAGGTAGCCGAATTCTATTTGAAACGTTAATTCACTTTGAGGAAATCGAAGAAGATATCGAAGTACCGTTTACATTAGATGATCTGGATGGGCTAAATTATTTAGCTGGCCGCTCGATGAATGAAATTAATTCGACTTCTAAAGACGGCGTCGTCCTTGCACATGAAGAAGGTGGCGTACCAGTCATGAAAATCGGTATCCCGAAACTAGATGCTTATCATGTCGGCTATTTAATGTTCTTCTTTATGAAAGCATGCGTCATCAGTGCGAGCCTACTAGAAGTGAACGCATTCGATCAACCAGGTGTTGAAGCATACAAAAAGAAAATGTTAGAGCTATTAAAAGAAAATGTGGTGAATATTCATGAGTAACAACTATACTACGTGGCTAGAGCGTGCAGATGCCATTTACAAATCAGAGCTTGAAGCAATTTTAGATAAAAATGCAGAAATTGAAGATCGCTTTTACCAAACGGTTCCTTTTGGGACTGGTGGTATGCGCGGTCTTCTTGGCGCTGGTACAAACCGAATTAATTATCATACGATTCGCTTAGTCGCTGAAGGGCTTGCAAGACAAATTGAAGGCCAAGGTGAGGAAGCGAAGGTGCGCGGCGTTGTCATTGCGTATGATACGCGTCATTTTTCACAGGAGTTTGCGTATGAAACAGCGGGTGTTCTAGCGAGCCATGGCATTCAATCATACATATTTACAGAAAGCCGCCCAACACCTGAATTGTCTTTTGCTGTTCGTTATTTACATGCGGTTGCAGGTGTTGTCATTACGGCAAGTCATAATCCAAAGGAATATAACGGGTTTAAAGTATATGGGGAAGATGGAGCTCAGCTAACGCCTGCATTTGCGGATGAAATTGTGGCGCATATGGATGCGGTTGATAACATTTTTGACATCCGTTCAATGGCGAAAGAAGAGTTGCTAGCTTCTGGGAATTGTACAGAAGTGTTAGATAAAATCGACGTAGCATACAACAATGCATTAATGTCGTTAATGCAACGTAAGGACATTGATAAGAATGTAAATATTGTTTATACACCTTTGCACGGTGCAGGGTTAAAACCTACTTTACGCGGCTTACAGGAATCCGGATTTACTAACGTCCACATTGTGGAAGAGCAAGCCGTACAAGATGGTGCTTTCCCAACGGTCTCATATCCAAATCCCGAAGAACAAGCTGCTTTTGAAATGGCGATTCAATTAGGAAATAAAACGGGTGCGGAACTGCTGCTTGCAACAGACCCTGATGCAGATCGCTTAGGCGTTGCGGTGAAGGATGCAGAAGGGTACCGTTTATTATCCGGAAACCAACTAGGTGCGTTGTTGCTTCATTATCTTTTATCGACTAAGAAAGAAAATGGTACGTTGCCGGCAAACGGTGCCATGGTGAAAACGATTGTTACTTCAGAAATGGGTAAAGCGATTGCAGATTCATTTGGTGTAACAACAATCAACACATTAACTGGTTTCAAATTTATCGCAGAACAAATGGCTCACTTTGAGGAAACAGGTGAATATACATTCTTGTTCGGCTATGAAGAAAGTTATGGCTATTTAGCAGGTGATTTCGTTCGCGATAAAGATGCGGTTCAGATTGCATTGTTAACAGCTGAAATGGCTGCTTATTATAAAACTGAAGGCAAGACTCTATTAAATGTGTTAGAAGATTTATATAATCAATACGGCGAATATAGAGAGAAATTGATTTCCTTAATATTTGAAGGGCTTGAGGGTCAGCAAAAAATCGGCCAAATTATGACGAACCTTCGTGAGTCTTCTCCGAAGGAAATCGCTGGGTTAAAGGTAATGCGTGTGGAAGATTACGAATCTGGTGTCGCGACACTAGAAGATGGTTCAAAAGAGCAAATTACATTACCAAAATCAAACGTGCTAAAATTCATTTTAGAGGACGGCTCATGGATTTGTGCCCGCCCTTCCGGCACAGAACCGAAATGTAAGTTTTATATTGGATTAATCAATCAAGATGAAGCAATCGTTAATCAAATTGAACAAGCGATTCTAGCATACGCCAACTAATCAGATGGTGCCAGGTACGACAATGTGCCAGGCATCTTTTTTGTACATTTGTGGTGCCTGGTACCCAAACAATTCAGAATCTTTCGAGTGCCAGGCACCCAAACAAATCCTGAACAATTCAGAATCTTATGAGTGCCAGGCACCCAAACAAATCCTGAACAATTCAGAATCTTATGAATGCCAGGTACTTTATTTAGCGGTTCTCCGGAAGTTTACATTTACCAGATAAATACTTAGGCCAACTAAAATCATACCAATAAATAATTTAAATGTAATGGCTTCGCCTAAAAATATCGCACTCACTAAAACAGAGATAATCGGCACGAGGAAAGTAAAGGCGCCGACCTTGCTTGCTTCCCCTTCATTCATTAATTTATAGTAAATGAATTGTGCGACGGGCATTCCAATAGTCGAACCCCAAATGAGCGTAAAGATGAGATCTTGATTCCAGACGATATCCGCCACATTTTCAGTAAGACCCCCAGCAATTAGTAGTGATCCACCACCAATCACTAATTGCATTACAATCATCCAATAAGCATCAATTCTCATTTTATTTTTCTTTACATATACAACACCAATCGCCCAACTTAAAGCTGTGGCAAGTGCTAGGACTACGCCAATAATCGATAAATGAACGGTTAACCCGTCCACACTGACGAACGTAATGCCGATAAATCCAAGAATAAGGCCGAGGATTTTTAGAATCGTCATCTCTTCCTTCAAAACCCACCATGACAACAATCCAAGTAATACTGGCTGGAAATAAACGAGGACGGAAAACAATCCGCCCGGCAAAAAGTTTAGCCCAACGGTTTGTATCCCTAAATAAAATGAAATATTCAGGACAGCGGAAATCAGATAAAACAACCAGTTCTCTTTTAATTTCAATAGTGGCATTCGCTTTAAAATAAATAAAAATAGGATGAATCCCCCAACGAAGGCACGAAATCCAGCAAAAAGTAAGGGAGGCATATACGGCACGGCATTTTTATAGATTGGCCAACTAACTCCCCACACAAGGATCAAAAAGATTAATAAACTATAAGTAGTGAGCTTATTGCTTTGTTCATTTCCCACTGAGTACCCTTCTCTCCAAAAACGCTTTTTCTAATATATGGGCATTCGAAATATATGTGTATTAGGAGGAATGGCTAATAAGTTCACCAGTTTGGCTGATAAGTCCTTGGAGCTGGCTGATAAGTAGATGAGATTGACTGATAAAATTGGGCTTGGCTGATAAACCATCATAGTTGGCTGATAAATCCTTGGAATTGGCTGATAAGTAGATGAGATTAACTGATAAAATTGGGCTTGGCTGATAAACCCAATGTATTGGCTGATAAAGTCTTCAAACTGGCTGATAAGTAGATGAGATTGGCTGATAAAATTTGGCTTGGCTGATAATACCGATGTATTGGCTGATAAAATTTGGCTTGGCTGATAAAGACTTCAAATTGGCTGATAAGTAGAAGAGATTGACTGATAAAATTCAGCTTGGCAGATAAACCCAATGTATTGGCTGATAAAGACTTCAAATTGGCTGATAAGTAGAAGAGATTGACTGATAAAATTCGGCTTGGCTGATAAACCCAATGTATTGGCTGATTAAGTCGTAGGTTTGGCTGATTTATTCAATGATTTGACTGATAAATCTGCTACACAGTATTCGATTAAATTCAGCTGAACTAAAAGTAAAGCTTACTTGACATCCAACAACAATGTAAAGTACACTTAACGTAAAGTTAGCTTTACACTCCTGCGAGAGGTGAAACAGTGAAAAACAGAATAAAAGAACTGAGAAATGCTTTTCATTATACACAAGATGAACTGGCGGAAAAGGTAGAAGTTTCAAGGCAAACGATTATTTCCTTAGAAAAAGGGCGGTACAATCCGTCCATACAATTAGCATATAACATTGCAAAAACGTTTCATTGTCAAATTGAAGATGTCTTTATTTTTGAAGAGGAGGAGAAAGATCATGGACATGAATAATTTTTGGGTGCAATTAGTTTTTTGGCTTTTCTTAGGCGGTTTTGTTGCAAGTATGTTTTATTTTCCACGCAAAATGATGAAAAAGAAAAAGCAGCACGATGAACGCTTTGTGTACAATGACCATTTAGCACGATCTTACGGGTGGATGGGAAACCTTGTTGTCATTTTCATCGCTTGGTTTTTATCACTTGCAGTCTTTCATAACTTGATTGCTTTCTGGTTAATTAGTGCAATTTATACAGGGCATATGCTATTTTACGGAATCGGCGCAGCTATTGCGAATAGCCGAAACTAGTGTGATCCAATCTCTTATCGAGGAGTAATCCGCATGCAAGCTTCGAAGTTTAAAGGCTGTTCGATTGAGTAGCCTTTTTTATATGCGATAAAATATTATCTGACCATTGAAATTTTTATAGGATTGACTATTTTATGAGATTTGAAATAGTGATTAAATAGAGTTATTTACATAATTAAGAGTTTAAAAGGGGATTTCACAATGGAAATATCATATGCATGTACGATTGCAGGATCTGCAGCCCGAGGTGGTGCAGGAATTCAAGCGGATTTAAAAACGTTTCAAGAGCTTGGCGTATTCGGTACAACCGCAATAACGGCATTTGTGGCGACGCATCCTGAAACGGAACAGGGAGTATTTACTGAATCAATTGACGTTATTCATGCACAGTTACATACCATTTTTGAGCAATTCCATCTGAATGCATGTAAAACAGGGATGCTGTTTACACAAGAGATTATTGAGTTCGTAGCAGAGTGGCTCGAAAATCACCCTATACAAAATATTGTGGTGGATCCAGTGATGTTTGGAAAAATCGGCTCACCCTTATTAAAATTTGAAGCAATGGATTCATTGAAATCAAAACTAATTCCTCAAGCGACAATAATAACTCCCAATATGCCAGAAGCATCCTATCTACTTGGTGAGCGAAAATTAGAAACGGTAGCAGATTTGCAAGATGCAGCAAGAGATTTACTCGAGCTTGGACCTAAGTACGTTCTTGTAAAAGGCGGAAGATTGGAAGGGGCCGCGGTGGATGTTTTATATGATGGGGAAAAAATGATTCATCTAGAAGCCCCACGTATTGATACTATTCATACGAATGGTGCTGGTTGTTCCTATTCAGCAGCTATTACTGCAGGTTTAGCTAAAGGCATGTCCGTTAGAGAAGCGGTAATAATGGCAAAACATTTTGTTACTGCAGGTATTTTGAGAAATATTCCATTTGAACACGGTGTTGCTGGCGCAATTGACCATCGAGCGTATCGTGATGTTGGGGAAACGGGTGTTGGCGTGACGGAAATTAGTATTAAGGTTGTATAATGATGAGTGATATTTTAGTATACGTAGGTAACAGAGATGTTGTATCAGTGCCCGAACTAAACCTCAATGGTTCTGAAAGGTCATAGAGGACAGCTTTATCAGTTTTCAAACGAAGAAACAATGTAGATTAAACAGAAATGATGCTGGGACAGAACTAGTTTCAATAATTAAAAAAACGCGAAATCACTCCGTCGATTTCACGTTTTTTTCTTTCATAAAATTAGAATCAAGACCTTACAATTTTGCTGCATTTATTCTTAAGTTTACGGCGATTAATGCAATGCCGATTTCGTAATCACCCTTCGGTTTCTCCCGAACAGAAAATCAAAAAGTGTCCTTTTAATGCAAAACAATTAGCCGATGCCATTTTACTTTTGAAAATGTCATATGCATGAAATATTTAAACGAAAATATTCCGCTTATATTTAAAAATCACTATATTTTTACGAAAATAAGAGGAGTTTTTCCGGTTATCTTGTAAAAATCTTCTAATTTTCTCTAAATTAGAGCAGTTAATCGGAATTTCTCCGCTTATATCCGCTTCTTTTGTCCCAACTATATACATTAGACGGAGTTTCTCCGCCTATAAGATATAAAAGGCTAGGGGCAACACACACCTCGAAATGAAAAAGCCGGTCCCAGCCTCTATAATTGATTCACAATAAATCTAAACTAGTTATTCCCCTCATGGCTCAATTGCCATTCCACACCGAACTTGTCTTTAAGATTTCCATAGCATTTACTCCAAAATGTTTCTTGCAACTCCATATGAACTTTGCCGCCTTCTTTTAATGCGTTAAATGCATTTCTAATAAAGTCCTCATCATTTGAAATCGCTGCAACAGTTACATTGTTTCCTACCGTAAGTGGTGAGCCAGGAAATGTGTCGGAAAACATCACTCTGCTCCCTAAAATTGAAAGTTCGGCATACATTACTCGATCTTTCGCATCTTCCGCTACTGGAAAATCCGGATTTGCTGGTGCCTCTCCAAACGTTTGAATTTGTGGTTTTCCAGTTTTAAATACATCTGCATAAAATTCTACTGCTTCTCGGCAATTCCCATCAAAGAGTAAATACGCCTCTACTGCCATCCTAATCACTCCTAATAACTTTTTTCATATAGAAATACTAGAAAAAGTACATCATATCCTTTTTACCCTAACAGACTGCTTTTTAATCAAATGAGAACCAGGTCACTATAATTTTCAGAATTTAGTGAATCTCAGTCGCTGGGAAAATTATTAATTTTCAAAATTGCGTGAGTACCAGGCGCTTAAAAAATAGTAATTTTCAGAATTTTTCGAGTGCCAGGCACCAGAAAAATAAGAAAGGTCATTTGCCCCACACTTTACTATTTGTTAAAATGGAAATTGAGACTATATGGGAAGTGAAAAATTTCATGGCGAACATATTAAGTAAAATTTTCGATCCGAATAAAAAAGAAGTTAAAAAATTAGATAAAATTGCAGATAAAATCGAGGCGCTTGCTTCTCAAATGGAGCAATTGTCTGACGATGCGTTAAAACAAAAAACAGAAGAATTCAAACAACGTTATCAAAATGGCGAAACTTTAGATCATATGCTTCCAGAAGCATTTGCGGTCTGTCGTGAAGCAGCTAAACGTGTATTAGGCATGTATCCATTCCGCGTTCAATTAATGGGTGCTGCTACTTTACATGATGGGAATATCGCAGAAATGAAAACAGGGGAAGGGAAAACATTAACTTCTACAATGGCTGTATACTTAAATGCCTTAACAGGTAAAGGTGTACATGTTGTAACAGTCAATGAATACCTTGCAAGCCGTGACGCGAGCCAAATGGGAGAGCTATACAACTTCTTAGGGTTAACTGTAGGGTTGAACTTAAACAGCTTGAGTAAAGAAGAAAAACGTGAAGCATATGCTGCGGATATTACATATAGTACGAACAATGAGTTAGGATTCGACTATTTACGTGATAATATGGTGCTTTACAAAGAAGATCGTGTTCAACGTCCTTTACATTTTGCCGTAATCGATGAAGTTGACTCTATCTTAATCGATGAAGCGCGTACTCCTTTAATTATTTCTGGACAAGCAGGAAGAACGGCAAAGCTTTATGTACAATCGAATGCATTTGTTCGCATGCTAAAACCTGAAGAAGATTATTCTTACGATGAAACAACAAAAGGTGTAACACTTACGGAAAGTGGTATCTCAAAAGCTGAGCGTGCATTTGGTATCGATAATCTTTTCGACTTAACACATGTTCGTTTACTACATGCAATTAACCAATCGTTAAAAGCACACGTATCGATGCATTTAGATGTTGATTACGTTGTTCAGGATGGCGAAATCGTAATTGTTGATAGCTTTACTGGTCGTTTAATGAAAGGTCGTCGTTATTCAGATGGTCTTCACCAAGCAATTGAGGCAAAAGAGGGCGTAGAAATTCAAAACGAATCAATGACAATGGCAACGATTACGTTCCAAAACTACTTCCGTATGTACGAAAAATTATCAGGTATGACAGGTACTGCGAAAACGGAAGAAGAAGAATTCCGTAATATCTACAACATGCAGGTAATTGTTATTCCAACAAATAAACCGATTGCACGTCAAGACCGTCCTGACTTAATTTTCGCTTCGATGGAAGGTAAGTTTAAAGCCGTTGCAGCAGATATCGCTGAGCGTCATAAAGCAGGCCAACCAGTTCTAGTTGGTACGGTTGCAATTGAAACGTCTGAAATTATCTCGAATTTATTAAATAAATATAAAATTCCGCATAACGTATTAAATGCGAAAAACCATGAGCATGAGGCTGAAATCATTGCAGATGCAGGTAAGCAGGGAGCAGTAACAATTGCCACAAACATGGCTGGTCGTGGTACAGACATTAAGCTTGGTGAAGGTGTATTAGAGCTTGGTGGTCTGGCTGTAATTGGTACTGAACGTCATGAATCTCGCCGTATCGATAATCAGCTGCGCGGTCGTTCAGGTCGTCAAGGAGACCCTGGTATTACGCAATTCTACTTATCACTTGAAGATGAATTAATGCGCCGTTTCGGTTCCGATAAAATGAAAGCGATGATGACACGTCTTGGTATGGATGACTCCCAACCAATTCAGTCAGGTATGGTTTCAAAAGCTGTAGAAGGTGCACAAAAACGCGTTGAGGGTAATAACTTTGATGCTCGTAAACGACTATTACAATATGATGATGTTTTACGTCAACAACGTGAAATTATTTATCAAGAACGTCGCCAAGTGCTAGAATCAGAAAATATGCGTGAGCTTGTGGAAGCAATGATTCAAGAATCCATTGAAAACATTGTGTCAGTTCATACACAAGGACCAGAGGCAGAATGGAATCTTAAAGCAATTGAAGACTATGTTTCAGCGAATCTTCTGGATGAAGGCACTGTAAAAGCAACTGATTTAGAAGGTAAATCACCTGAAGAAATGAATTCCTTCATTTTTGATGAAGTTCAGAAAAAATACGATGCAAAAGAAGAAGAACTTTCTTCTGACCGTATGCGCGAGTTTGAAAAAGTTATTTTACTTCGTTCAATCGATACAAAATGGATTGACCATATCGATGCAATGGATCAATTACGTCAAGGGATCCATTTACGTGCGTATGGCCAAACAGATCCATTACGCGAATATCAACGTGAAGGGTTTGCCATGTTTGAAGATATGGTCGCTTCTATCCGTGAAGACGTGTCTAAGTATGCGATGAAAGCTCAAATTCGCAACAACTTAGAGCGTGAAGAAGTAGCAAAAGGTCAAGCAGTGAACCCGAAAGAAGAAGCTGCGCCGAAGAAAAAACAACCGGTACGTAAAGCTGAAAACATCGGCCGAAACGATCCTTGCCCATGTGGTAGCGGGAAGAAATACAAAAACTGTCACGGTGCTACACAGTAAAATTTATGCTTAGCTATGGGAATGGACACGCCCAGTAGTCATTTGAATTAATTTTTCCGAAGTGGCAGCTTATGTCCGTTAAGATGTGGTTATTGTCCTTTCGTGGATTGGTTTAGTCCAATCCGCGTCTGGTTATGTCCACTCAAGCAAAATATTTGTCTATTCAATATTTTCATGTCCAGAAAATGAACATGTTATGTCCACTCAATGATAGTTTAGTCCATTCGCATTCTCGAAGTGTGTTTTATGGTGAGAGTCTAGCATTTTTAAAAACACAAAATCTCAAACAATCTTTGAACCGTTGCCATATCGAATTTGGCGCGGTTCTCTCAATTTAAAAGTACGGAGGATTTCATTTTATGTTTGAATTAGCAGATGTAAGAAATACATTGGAAACTACAGCCTCAAAATTGGCGGACTTCAGGGGGTCTCTTTGACTTAGAGAACAAAGAGGCACGTATTCAAGAACTTGATGAAATGATGCTGATGCCAGACTTTTGGAATGATCAAGATGGAGCCCAAAAAGTCATCAATGAAGCAAATGGCATAAAAGCAGTAGTGAATGAGTTTAATGATCTTGTTTCAACACAAGAAAACTTAGAAATGACGTTGGAACTTCTGAAAGAAGAACCTGATGAAGATTTACAAAACGAACTTAGTGAAGAGTTAAAAGAGTTCGAGCAGAAAATGGCTGCGTTTGAATTACAAATGCTGTTAAGTGAACCATACGATAAAAACAATGCAATCTTAGAGCTTCACCCTGGAGCTGGTGGTACGGAATCGCAAGACTGGGGATCTATGTTGCTTCGTATGTACACACGCTGGGCAGACCAACATGGATTTAAAGTTGAAACAATGGATTATTTACCTGGTGATGAAGCGGGTATTAAATCTGTTACACTTTTAATCCAAGGCCATAATGCGTATGGCTATTTAAAGGCGGAAAAGGGAGTTCACCGCTTAGTTCGAATTTCACCATTCGATTCAGCTGGACGTCGTCATACTTCATTCGTTTCTTGTGAAGTAATGCCTGAATTCAACAATGAAATTGAAATTGATGTTCGTACTGAAGATTTAAAAATTGATACGTACCGTGCAACAGGTGCCGGTGGTCAGCATATTAATACTACGGACTCTGCGGTTCGAATTACACATATTCCAACAGGTGTCGTTGTATCATGCCAAGCTGAACGTTCGCAAATTAAAAACCGTGAAAAAGCGATGAGCATGTTGAAAGCGAAGTTGTATCAATTGGAAATTGAAAAACAACAAGCTGAGCTTGACGCAATCCGCGGGGAACAAAAGGAAATTGGTTGGGGTTCACAAATTCGCTCCTACGTATTCCATCCCTATTCAATGGTAAAAGATCACCGTACAAATTTTGAAACTGGGAATGTGCATGCTGTTATGGACGGCGATTTAGATGGGTTTATTAATGCCTATTTACGTTCTCGTATCGGATAATAAATTTTTTCTTAGTAGCCTTTTATTGTCTCCTTGGCAATAAAAGGCTCTTTTTAATATAGCAATGAAACCAGTTGTACATATCCTCCTAAAACCCCATAAATTAACACTCCAACTAAATTGCATTTTTTATTATTTGTTGTAAAATAATTAGAACAAACGTTCTGTTGTTAGGAGGAATAATTCTTGGCACACATTCCTATTGATGCTGTCCCTTACTTAGAAGCGGCCATTTATTTACCAATGTTACTAATCGTATTAGATAAAGACTATGAACAAATAGAAGCGGGACAGTTTAAGTTGAAGAGCCCTTATTTTCATTTAATTGAAACAGCAAGGAAAATTGCGGTTGAAGACCTTAGCAAGACAAAGGCGTATATGAGTCATCACCAATTGAAAGTTGTTCGGGGAAACCATGATGAAATGTTCACAGAGTATTATTTTTATGTTCAACAGGCAATGGAGGTACGAAGATACTCAAATATACGCCTTAGAAATAAAGTAGAGGATTTAATGAATTATTATTTAAAGCAAGCTTCAAAGGATTTTAAAGAAGTATGTCTTTTTGAATAATTAAACGTTGACTTGTAGCATGTTTCTGCAACATTGTTGCGCAAACATATTGCATACTGAACGATGAACAATTTATTTGGACTGTTAGTTCTCTGTTATCTTTTAATGTAATAATGGTTTGATCGTTGGACTTACGGATGTTAATAATGCTATGTAACCCAACCCAAACATTATTCGGAGATGATGGTGATAAAATTGGAAAGAATACTAAGGCATTACCGAAATCATACGTAATAACAATTGGTAACTTATGCTTTTCAGGACCGAAAAATTTCTTTGATACTTCACGAGCAGCTTTATAGCTTGTCCCCATTAATAAACAAGATTTTCGAATAATTTGGATGGGTTTCTTGCTAACAATTACTTCACCGCTCTTGTCGTAAACTCGTGAATAAAGTTTACCTTCATGCATCATTGGTTCAACTAAATAAGAATTAAATGATAGATGATAAGATTGTAAAATTGTTTCGTCCATTGGATTATTCTCCCTCCTATTTATTCAGAGGCTCCTTTAAATGTAATATTTTGGAATTAGCCTCTTTCAAAAATTATATTATTATTGGTTTTGATAAATTTCAACACGAATTACAAAATGTTTACAAATAATTAACAGATAATCTACTTTTCAGAATATATTGCAAATTGATAACCGATTTTTTATAATAGAAAAAAGGGAATCGGGGTGATATCGATGGATAAATATTATTCGTACACAGATTTTCTTAAAGCAGTTGGACAATATCAACCTGCAAACGAATCTGAGAAATTGTTGAATGACATTTATTTAGACTTGTTTTTGAACCGCATCCAAAGATTACAACGTATTGAAGAACTCAAAAATCTCATCGATACAGCATTGGATGATAAAAATGAAAAAGCGTTTTTTGTTTATGCGAAGGAATTGAATGAATTACAAGAGTCAATGTGTTAACGGATGATTACAATATAAAGCCGCCCTTTTATGAACTGCTCCCACTAATAATGGGCCAAGTTCATAAAAGGCGGCTTTTCATCATTTTGGTGGCTAGTATAAGGTATTCAGAATTGTGCGAGTGCCTGGCACCCGAAAAATTCAGAATTGTGCGAGTGCCTGGCACCCGAAAAATTCAAAATTGTATGAGTACCAGGCACCCAAAAATTCTTTCAAATCAGCTCTTAAAAACCGAGTTTCCGAAATAACCCAAATATACGTTCGCTTATTTATCGATTTTTAGAAATGAATATGCTAAAATAAACATACGAACATTGGGTGAAAGGACGGCCGATTGAATGACATTTGAATTGCAATCCCCATACGAACCGAGTGGTGATCAACCAGAAGCCATTAAACAGCTTGTACAAGGCTTAAAGGAAGGTAAACGCCATCAAACTTTACTTGGTGCAACAGGTACAGGAAAAACATTCACCATCTCAAACGTTATTAAAGAAATTAACAAACCTACTCTAGTTATTGCTCACAACAAAACACTTGCTGGTCAACTATACAGCGAATTCAAACAATTTTTCCCAAACAATGCAGTTGAATATTTTGTAAGTTACTATGATTACTACCAACCAGAGGCGTATGTTCCGCAAACCGATACGTATATCGAAAAAGATGCAAGTATTAATGACGAGATCGATAAACTACGACACTCTGCAACATCCTCGTTATTTGAACGAGATGATGTAGTCATCATTGCTTCAGTATCTTGTATATACGGTTTGGGGAATCCGGAAGAATACCGTGAGTTAGTTTTATCCATCCGAAAGGGAATGGAAATAGAACGCAATCAACTATTAAGAAAGCTCGTTGACATACAGTACGAACGAAATGACGTCAACTTTATCCGTGGAACATTCAGGGTAAGAGGTGACGTTGTCGAAATCTTCCCTGCTTCACGTGATGAACACTGCCTACGAGTAGAATTCTTCGGTGACGAGGTTGATCGTATTCGTGAAGTGGATGCCCTCACAGGAGAAATAATAGGCGAACGTGAACACGTAGCGATTTACCCAGCATCTCACTTTGTAACACGTGAAGAGAAAATGAAAAAAGCCATTGAAAACATTGAAAAAGAATTAGAAGAACAACTAGCAAAAATGCGTTCTGAGGACAAATTGTTAGAAGCTCAACGATTAGAACAACGAACAAATTATGATTTAGAAATGATGCGCGAAATGGGATTCTGCTCAGGAATTGAGAACTATTCAAGACATTTAACATTACGAGAAGCAGGCGCAACACCATATACATTGCTAGACTATTTTCCAAAAGATTTCTTACTTGTAGTGGATGAAAGTCACGTCACATTGCCACAGGTTCGTGGGATGTACAACGGTGACCAAGCGAGAAAAAGTGTTTTAGTGGATCATGGTTTCCGTTTACCATCCGCACTAGATAACAGACCATTAAAATTTGAGGAATTCGAGCAACACATTCATCAAGCAATCTATGTTTCTGCTACACCTGGACCATATGAACTGGAGCATACACCAGAAATGGTCGAGCAAATTATACGACCAACTGGATTGTTAGATCCTACCATTGACGTTCGTCCGATAGAAGGACAAATTGACGATTTAATTGATGAAATTCAAGCTCGAACACAGAAAAATGAACGCGTCCTCGTAACAACATTAACGAAGAAGATGGCTGAGGACTTAACAGATTACTTTAAAGAGATGGGCATTAAGGTTGAATACTTACACTCTGAAATTAAAACGTTAGAGCGTATTGAGATTATCCGTGAACTTCGAAAAGGAACTTATGATGTGCTAGTCGGAATCAACTTACTCCGTGAAGGTTTAGACATCCCAGAAGTATCACTTGTTGCTATTCTAGACGCTGATAAAGAAGGATTTTTACGTTCGGAGCGTTCTTTAATCCAGACAATAGGACGTGCTGCCCGAAACGAAAATGGTCATGTTATTATGTATGCCGATAATATGACAGATTCGATGAGAAAGGCGCTTGACGAAACGAAACGCCGTCGTACGATCCAAGAACAATATAATACTGAGCATGGTATCACACCGAAAACAATACAGAAGAAAATACCGGATTTAATCCGTGCAACACAGGCCGCTGAAGAGGAAGAAACGTACGTTACAAAAGTAACAAAAGGAAAGAAATTAACAAAGTCAGAGCTAAAAGAGTTAATAGCAAAGCTCGAAGAAGAGATGAAAGAAGCGGCCAAAGCGCTTGACTTTGAACGTGCTGCTGAATTACGAGATACGATATTTGAACTGAAGGTAGAAGGGTGACCAAAGTGAAAAACACAGAAATAGTTGTGCAAGGAGCACGATCTAATAATTTAAAAGACGTAGATATAACGATTCCAAGAGATAAGCTAGTCGTTATAACGGGGTTATCAGGCTCGGGGAAATCCTCTCTTGCCTTTGATACGATTTATGCGGAAGGACAACGTAGATACGTAGAATCACTATCTGCCTACGCACGTCAGTTTTTAGGCAATGTTGATAAGCCAGATGTTGATTCAATTGAAGGGCTATCACCTGCCATTGCGATTGATCAAAAAACAACAAGTCGTAATCCACGGTCTACTGTTGGAACCGTAACCGAGATTTACGATTATTTCCGTCTATTATTTGCTCGTATTGGAAAACCAATTTGTCCAAACCACGGGATTGAAATTACCTCACAGACAATTCAACAAATGGTAGATCGACTAATGGAATTTCCTGAACGAACAAAAATGCAACTTTTAGCGCCAATTGTTTCGGGGAAAAAAGGAACTCACGTAAAATTATTAGAAGACTTAAAAAAACAAGGGTTCGTCCGTGTACGAGTTGATGGCGAGATGCGTGATCTTGACGACCTAATCGAATTAGATAAAAACAAAAAACATGATATTGAAGTCGTTGTTGACCGTGTTGTCGTAAAAGAGGGCGTTGAAGTCCGTTTAAGTGACTCTCTTGAAACGGCGTGTAAATTAGCTAGTGGACGAGTTTTAGTTGATGTTATGGAGCATGAGGAATTGTTATTTAGTGAGCATCATGCGTGTCCAATTTGCGGATTCTCTATTGGTGAACTAGAACCACGTATGTTTTCATTTAATAGCCCGTTTGGTGCTTGTCCTTCATGTGATGGGCTTGGCTTTAAACAAGAAGTAGATCTTGATTTAATCGTTCCAGATTGGAGTAAATCATTAGAGGAACATGCGATTGCACCTTGGGAACCGACAAGCTCGCAGTACTACCCGCAATTATTAAAATCAGTTTGTGACCATTACAACATTCCGATGAATGTTCCAGTATCCGAGTTACCAAAGGAACAGATGGATAAAATCCTATATGGTTCAAATGGGGAACTCATTTATTTCTATTACGAAAGCGATTATGGTAGTATCCATAACAAAAAAATTGAATTTGAAGGCGTTGTTCGTAATGTTGAACGACGTTTCCGAGAATCATCATCAGAATATGTTCGCGACCAAATGAGTAAATATATGGCTGAGCAAAAATGTCCATCATGTAAAGGACATCGCTTAAGACCTGAATCTTTAGCAGTAAAAGTAGAAGGTCTAAACATCTCAGAAGCAACGAAACATTCTATTGAGGATATGTATCAATTTTTCTCAACACTTACATTGTCAGAAAAAGATATGCAAATTGCTCGATTAATTATCCGTGAAATCACTCAACGTTTAAGCTTCCTAATCAATGTCGGATTAGATTATCTAACATTATCACGTTCTGCAGGCACATTATCAGGTGGGGAAGCTCAGAGAATCCGGTTAGCAACACAAATTGGATCTCGTTTGTCGGGTGTACTTTATATATTAGATGAACCATCTATTGGATTACATCAACGTGATAATGATCGTCTAATTTCCACATTAAAGGATATGCGTGACTTAGGAAATACACTCATTGTTGTCGAACATGATGAAGATACAATGTGTGCTGCGGACTATTTGATTGACGTAGGGCCAGGAGCAGGTGTTCATGGTGGAGAAATAGTTGCAGCTGGCACACCTAATGAAGTAATGGACAACGAAAAATCGATTACTGGTCAATACTTAAGCGGGAAGAAATTTATACCTCTTCCAACTGAACGCCGTAAATCAGATGGACGAAAATTAAAGATTAAAGGCGCGAAAGAAAACAATTTGAAAAATGTCAATGTAGAAATACCACTAGGACAATTTGTTGCCGTAACAGGTGTTTCAGGTTCTGGTAAATCAACACTTGTCAATGAAATCCTCTATAAATCATTAGCACACAACTTAAACCGTTCTAAAATTAAACCGGGTGCACATAGGGAAATAACAGGTATCGAGCATTTAGATAAAGTGATTGATATTGACCAATCGCCAATTGGTCGAACGCCACGATCCAACCCTGCTACGTATACAGGTGTATTTGATGATATCCGAGATTTATTTGCTACGACAAACGAAGCAAAAGTCCGAGGTTATAAAAAAGGACGCTTTAGCTTTAATACAAAAGGTGGGCGTTGTGAAGCGTGTAGTGGCGATGGAATAATCAAAATTGAAATGCACTTTTTACCTGATGTATATGTTCCTTGTGAAGTTTGTCATGGTAAACGTTATAATCGTGAAACATTAGAAGTTCGCTATAAAGAAAAAAATATTGCTGAAGTTTTAGATATGACCATTGAAGATGCAGTAAAGTTTTTCGAAAATGTTCCTAAAATTCATCGTAAACTTCAAACGATTGTCGATGTAGGTCTTGGCTATATGAAGCTTGGACAACCTGCAACCACATTGTCGGGAGGAGAGGCTCAACGGGTTAAACTTGCTTCTGAGCTTCATCGACGTTCAACGGGGAAATCCTTTTACATTTTGGACGAACCAACAACAGGACTACATGTCCATGATATTGCACGACTTCTTGAAGTGCTTCAAAGGCTTGTCGAGAATGGCGATACGGTTCTCGTTATTGAACATAATCTGGATGTCATTAAAACAGCGGATTATATTATCGATCTAGGTCCTGAAGGTGGCGATAAAGGTGGTACAATTATTGCAACAGGAACACCTGAAAAAGTTGCAGAAACAGAAGAATCCTATACAGGCCGTTATCTAAAACCAATCTTAGCTCGTGATCGTAAACGGATGGAGCAGCTACTTGTTGAGGCAAGTAGTAAATAATTCGTGAAATCCAACTGCTGAAAAAAATAATTTAGCGAAAAAATGGTTTCAATATGCTTTTTTATCAACTAACCATTCTGAACATGAAACTTTTTAGCCTCCCTTGTCGTATACTTGGTATATAGAGCAGAGGGAGGCTTTTTATTAATGGAAAATGAACGGAAACGCATCATCCAATTAGTCGAAAATGGAACAATCTCAGCAGAAGAGGCAATTGTTTTACTAGAGGCGTTATCAAAAGAAAAAGAATCCACTCAGGAACGAGTTCCAATAACGGTTCGCGTTGAGAAAGAAGATAATAACAAAACGGAAGAACCAAAATTCGAAAAAATAAATAGAGAACAAAAGACTAAAAATAACTTTGAAGATATGTTTAATAATATGTTTAATAATAAAGACTCAAACAAAAAAATGAATGAATTTATACATGATTTAAAACAAGATTTGTCCCAATTTAGTAATAAAGTAATGGACTTAATGAATACAACCTTTACGAAAGTGAAAGATTTCGACTTCGAATTTCCATTTGGTGATAAAGTAGAGCTAACGAAAACCTATGAATTTAACAACGAAGAAGTAAGAGGCTTTGAAATTGACATACCAAGCGGAAAGATTGATGTAGTTAAAGGTGAAGGGAATAAAGTTCTAGTTGAAGCTAATGTGAAAACAGCGCTCGTCAACAATGATGAAGAGAAAACAAAAGCAGACTTCGAACAACAGTTCATTACATTGAAGGAAGGAAAGTTAGACATTACCACACCTTCCAAAATGGCTAATGTTTCGCTGCGTTTAGTATTACCTGAAAAACAATATGAGGTGCTTATTTTACGATTAATGAATGGTGGTATTACGCTTTCACAATTGGATGCAAAGCTAATAAAAATTAAAACCTATAACGGTGGAGTAAAAGGTAATCAAGTCCAATTTGTTAATGCGACCATTAATAGTGGTAATGGAGCAATTGAATTACGCCACATTACAGGTGACAGCCTTGAAGCAGAAACAGTACATGGTAAGATTTATGTTGATGGGAAGGTTGAAGAAGTTGAAGCCGAATCTGTTAATGGTACAGTTGTCATTACAACAACTTCTGAGACTGCTCGTAAAATTAAAGCTAATACAGTAGCAGGTGCCGTCGAATTATATGTTCCTAAAACTGTAGCCATTGAAGGACAAGTTTCAACAAACTTTGGGAAAGCCGATGTTAGTTTACCGGATATTACAATCCATTCAATAGACGATCAATTTTTAAACAAAACATTCCGCTTCGAGAAAAAGGTAGAGGATGCTCCAAAGTTAAAAATATTAGGAGAATCACGAACTGGTACTATTATATTACGCTACACAATACAATAAATTGAATATTTTGAAAAGTGAACTGCGGAGCAAGAAACCTTAGTTCACTTTTTTTGTGGCAAAAAAAATTAGAAATCCAGATAAATTGAAACAATTTGAATAATCTTGGAACCTTTCGCTTAAATTCACAGTCCTAGTCGAATGATAGAATAAATCTTGAAGGATATTAATTATAAATGATAGAAAATGGAAGATAATGAAATAAAAATGTAATAATATAAGATTAAAAGAGTGTTATAATTTAAAAATGAAATGTAAAATAGTGTAGAATTTAGGTGAAATCATGATTTCGATGAAAGATGTATATAAAAAATACCCGAATGGTGTCGTTGCGGCAAATGGTATTTCTGTCGATATAAACCAAGGGGAATTTGTGTATGTTGTTGGTCCGAGTGGTGCTGGGAAATCAACATTCATTAAAATGATGTATAGCGAAGAAAAGCCGACATCTGGTGATGTAATTATAAATGGAAAAAATATAGCAAAGTTAAAAAATAAACAAATTCCACTTTTTCGCCGTGAACTGGGCGTTGTATTCCAAGACTTTAAGCTTTTACCAAAATTAAGTGTTTTCGAGAATGTAGCGTTTGCCCTGGAAGTTATTGAAGAACATCCTAAAGTCATTAAAAGGCGTGTAATGGATGTGCTTGATTTAGTTGGCCTTCGTCACAAAATGCGTATGTTTCCGAGTGAATTATCTGGTGGGGAGCAACAAAGGGTTTCAATAGCCCGTTCTATTGTTAATGTACCGAAAGTAGTTATTGCGGACGAGCCTACAGGAAATCTTGACCCCGATAATTCTTGGGAAATTATGAAAATTTTTGAGGAAATTAATACTCGTGGTACAACCATTGTCATGGCAACTCACAACAAGGAAATTGTAAATACAATTCGTAAGCGCGTAATTACCATTGAGGCTGGTATGATTGCTCGGGATGTTGACGGAGGTGACTACGGTTATGAAGGGTAGGACATTACGTCGCCATTTTCGCGAGAGCTTAAAATCACTTGGGCGAAATGGCTGGATGACATTTGCATCTGTTAGTGCAGTCACGGTAACCCTTTTACTTGTTGGCGTATTTGCAGTCATCATGTTAAATCTTAATAATACTGCAACTACTTTAGAAGAAGATGTAGAAATAAAAGTTCTAATAGACATTATTGACGACGAAACCGAAGCTAAAGCTGCGGAAGAAAAACTAGTTAAGCAAGTAGAAAATTTACAAGGAGTTTCAGAAGTTGTTTTCTCCTCAAAAGATCAAGAGTTGCAATATTTAATAGAAGATTACGGAGAAATCTACAAATTGTATGAGCAAAGTAACCCTTTGCGAAGTGTACTTTATGTAAAGGCTAGTGATCCGCATGAAACGGCAACTATCGCACAAAAAATCGAAAAGTTTGACAACATACATAACGTTATCTACGGTGAGGGAAAGGTTGAAAAACTTTTTGGATTTTTAGAAACTGCTAGAAATATAGGTTTAGTTTTAATACTAGGTCTTCTTTTCACTGCTATTTTCTTAATTTCAAATACGATTCGAATTACGATTATTGCGCGAAAAGATGCGATTGAGATTATGAAACTAGTAGGGGCAACCAATTCGTTTGTTCGTATCCCATTCCTATTGGAAGGAATGTGGCTTGGAGTCCTAGGATCAGTTATTCCAATGGCCATTGTATCCATTGTTTACTCTAACTTTTACCAAACGTTAGCACCAAAATTACAAGGCGAGTTAATTGAGTTACTACCTGTTTCACCATTAATTTGGCAAGTAAATGGGTTGATCCTTGTGCTTGGAATGTTCATTGGTATATGGGGAAGCTTTATGTCTGTCCGTAAGTTTTTAAAGGCTTAGTCGAGAGGAGTTAAATTGAATGAAAAAAATCTTTCAAAATCGATTTCATTTCTTTGTCGCAACAATAGCACTTCTATTAATTGTTCAAGTTCCTATTACATATGCGACTAGCTTATCAGATTTGAAAAGCCAAAAAAGTGAAGTTGAGCAACAAAAAAGTGAGCTAAATTCTGAAATCAAAGAAAAAGATAAAGAAATCAATTCTATTGAGAGCAAATTAGATCAGCTTCTTGCTCAAATTCAAACGTTAAGCCAAGAAATTACAACAACTAATCAAGATATAGCAGCTGTTAATGCTGATATTGAAGAAGCCAATCAAAATATTGCTACGTTAGAAGAAGAGATTACCATTTTACAAGAAAAAATTGATCAACGCGATGAACTTCTACAAGAGCGTGCACGTGCTATTCAAGAAAATGGGACAGTAAGTTATGTCGATGTACTACTTGGAGCAAATAGTTTTGTAGATTTTATCGACCGTTTCTCTGCAGTCAATACATTAATTGAAGCAGACCGTCAAATTATGCAAGAACAATTAGATGATCAAAAATTGTTAGAAGAACAAAAACTAGTTTTAGAAAACACGAAAAAGAAACTGGAAGAACAGCAAGCAGAGTTAGAAAGATTGAAAGAATCTTTAAGTTCACAAAAAGCAGAAAAAGATAAATATATGAATGAACTAGAAGTTGAACAAGAGAAGCTAAGTAAAGAAAAACAATTGTTAGAAGAAGAGTACTCGGAATACTTAGATTTAAGTAAAGAGTTACAACAAAAAATTATTCAGGAACAACAACGCCAACTTGAAGCGTTAAAAGCTCAAAATGGTGGTTCCATTCCAAATACATCAGATGGAACTTTCATGAAACCGACAAATGGTCGTTTAACTAGTCCATGGGGTTGGCGTAACTTAGGTTATGGTGCAGAGTTCCACTATGGTATTGACTTGGCTAATAGCTCTGGAACACCAATCCTAGCTTCTGCTGGAGGCGTGATCACCTATGCAGCTCCTTTATCCACTTACGGAAATTGTATCATCGTCACACATTCAATAAACGGTGAACTTTATACAACCGTTTATGCACATTTAAGTACAATCCAAGTAAGTGTTGGACAAACTGTTGAAAAAGGGCAACAAATCGGTTTAATGGGAAGTACAGGCCGTTCAACTGGACCGCACTTACACTTTGAAATTCATACAGGTGCATGGCAAGGACAAAAGGCAGGAAATGTGAATCCGTTAAATTATATCTCTTTATAAAAATATAAGGTGCTAAGAGTTAGACTTGAATTACTTTCGTAGTTCAAGTCTATTTTTTTACATACATTATTTGACTCGGACCGAAACGGTGTTGTAGTTTAGCCAATACTTGTGAGGAAGAATTCGTAAATAGATTTAACTTTATTAATGATCATTTTGTTAATGAATTCTAATGAAATGCTATCATCATAAGACTGTTAAATAACAAAGTGCCAGAAATGTATGGTATTCTAATGGAAAAAGAATAAACATCGAAGCAACTTCGTTTATCTGTTTATGAAAGAGCGGGGAAGTCATATGAAAAAATCTATACTTGGCATTATTGTCATATTAGTACTAGTCGTAATAATGATTAGTGGATATATAAGAAATGAAATGGAAGCAAGTGAAAAGGTTAATCAACAATCTCAAATTCAAGGCTATGAAGTGGATTTAGAAAAAGGTGAATTTGGAATAAAAAAGGGGCAAATTGCACCGGATTTTACACTACCTACTTTGACCGGTGAAACGTTGACTTTGTCAGATTTAAAAGGGAAAAGGGTATTGTTGAATTTCTGGGCGACATGGTGTCCACCTTGTAAAAAGGAAATGCCAGATTTGCAAAAATACTACGAGCAGTATGCTGAACTTGATAATGTAGAAATTGTTGCCGTCAACTTAACTTATACTGACAGTTCAATTGACGATGTTGCATTATTTGCGGATAGCTATGGCCTGACGTTTCCCATTCCATTAATGGAGGATAAAACGATTGGGGAGCCATATCAAATACTTACGATACCTTCTACTTTTATGATTGATACGGAAGGGAAAATTCAGCGTCAAATCGTTGGGCCATTAAATGTTGATTCGATTCGCGAATACGTTAGTCAATTGAATTAGCCACTATTTAATAAAAATATGATAAATATTTGAAAAATAAATTCGACCGAGGCTTGTGTTATAAAACTACCTTTTTTCATAGATTAAACGAGAGGAGGTTTAGTTTTTGCGAAAAGGTCGAATTTTTTTATTGCTTGGAATGATATTATTTATTATTACTTTAATAGTTGTCTGGCAAAAGTGGAATAGTCCTGGACAACAAGAAGTGAAAATTAGCGAGAAGCCTGTTATTGATGAAGTGTATTCATTAATATCTGAAAAGTCGGTTTATAGTATTTCTGACGATGCTTTAGTGGAAGGTGCTCTTAGAGGAATGACCAATGCATTAGAGGACCCATATAGCACCTATTATACAGAGAAGGAAGCTGCGTTGCATAAGCAATCACTTGCAGGTCAACGTGTTGGTATAGGGATTGAAGTAACAGAGAAAAATGGCAAGTTTGTTGTCGTGGCTCCTGTGAAATCTTCGCCTGCAGAAAAGGCTGGAATTCGTCCATTCGATGAAATTGTACAAGTTGATGAAACGAGAGTGGATGGTAAGACCTTAGGAGAGTTATTAGAATTAATTCAAGGTGAAGCCGGACAAGAAGTGACACTAGTCTTATATCGTCCAAGCACTGAACGTCATATTAAAGTGACACTAGAAAGAATGGAAATGAAAAATGATACGGTAGAAGCTGATGTTATAGAATTAGAAGAAGCAAAGGTAGGTTATATCTCCATTTCTTTGTTTGGTGAGAAAACGGCGGATGAATGGTTTGAAGCAACAAATCAATTAATCTCTCAAAATGTTGATGGATTTATTGTAGATTTACGGGATAATCCAGGTGGGTATTTACATAGTGTCGCAGCCATTGTTAGTAGTCTTCAAAAAGAAGGTCAAGTATTTGCTTATATGCAAAATGGTGAAGGAGCTATGGAACCATTACACACTTCCAGAATTGAGGGAGATCAGTCTTATTTAGATAGAATGTCTGACATTCCAATCCTAGTACTTCAAAATGAAGGAAGTGCTTCCGCAAGTGAAGTTCTAGCAGGTGCAGTTCAAAGTTGGGATCGAGCTACGATTATTGGCGCCCAAAGTTTTGGTAAGGGAACAGTGCAAGAAACTTGGGATTTACAAAATGGCGGGGAACTAAAGCTCTCCACGAATAAATGGTTAACACCAAAAAGAGAATGGATTCATGGTAAAGGTATTGCGGCAGATATTGAAGTTGAACAACATCCATTATTTTTACTAGAGGTTATCCCATTATCTGGCCAATTTGAAGAGGGCGACTTTAGTGAAGAAGTTTCATATGTTCAAAAGGTTTTAAATGGTCTTGGCTATACAGTTAGCAGAACAGATGGATTTTTTGATGCGGAAACAGCAGAAGCAGTTGAATTATACCGTGACCGTAACCAATTAAACGATGGAAAAGTGATAAATGACGAGCTATTTGAGAGTATTCGAGACCAAGTCACATCATATAAAGAAGACGCACAACACGATTTACAACTCCAAATGGGGTTAAGTGTCATGGTGCATATTGTAGAAGGCGAGTTTTAATAGGTGCGGCTGGGACAAAACTAACTAGCTTTAATAATCAAAAGAAACGCGAAATCGCTCCATCGGTTTCACGTTTCTTTTTAAATCACATAATTAGAGTCAAGATCTTGCAGTCTCGCTTCATAATCCCTTAAGTTTGCAGCCATTAATGCAATGCTGATTTTGGTCAAACAGTGTCCTTTTATACTGAAAAGAATTAGCCGTTGGCATTTTACTTTTGTAAAATGCCACCGGCTTTTTCATTCCGAGGTGGGTTTTGCCCCCAGCCTTTTCTAATTTTAAATAAAATAAACGGAGAAATTCCGTCTAATGTATATAGTGGGGACAAAAGAAACGGATATAAGAGGAGAAATTCCGATTAAATGCTTTAATTTTGGTAAAATTCGAAGTTTTGGATAGGATAACCGGAAATACTCCCCTTATTTTCGAAAAAATACAGTGATTTCTTAATATAAGCGGAATATTTCCGTTTAAAAATTTTAAGCATGAGTTAAGTAATCAGTAAAAAACAGGAATTTCTTAATATAAGCGAAATATTTCCGTTTAAATATTTCAAGCATAAGATAAATAACCAGTAAAAAACAGGAATTTCTTAATATAAGCGGAATATTTCCGTTTAAATATTTCAAGCATAAGATAAATAACCAGTAAAATAAAGGAATTTCTCATTAGCGAACATTTAAAAAAGTGTCCGGCTTCGTCATTATTCAGAATTTATTAGTTTTGTCCTAGCCACTTAAAATTTATTTTCCTAAGCACTACGCAACTGTTTGCCACAATGATACAATGATTGTAGTGATAGCAAACGGTAGGTGTTACAAAATGATAGATATATTAATAGAATTTATAATAGCATTTGGTCGATTATTAATAAATCCACTGTTATATGTGGCGATCATTATGTCAGTTTTCTTAGGATACCAACGTGTGAAAAGGGAACGAAAAAACTTCCATATCCGGATATTATCGGGGTGGTCTGAGTTTTCAGGACTTTTAATCGATGGAATCGTATTATCCTTATGTGTTTCTCTCCTTTCTTTAGCAATTGGTTTAACACTGCCAGTACAGTTATTGTATATGATTACAATCGTAAGTGTTTTAGCTCTGATTCTCTTTGTCTTTCATTTTCTTTCACCAATTCTTTATTTTACACTTAGTTTATTGTTCTTATTGTTAATGGATGGGCAAAATTGGTCCTTTAATATGTTGGGAATCCAATTGAGTGGGGTAACTTTACAAGATGGTGTAGGCGTTACAATGTCACTTCTTGCGGGCCTATTATTAATTGCAGAAGGGATGCTTATCTCTAGAAAAGGGGCTCAATTTGCATCTCCTAAATATGAGCATACGAAACGTGGGCTAAAAGCCATTGCCTTCACTAGTAAAAAAATTTGGTTATTACCGATTTTCTTAATTGTACCTGGTGATGCAATCAATGCTTACTTCCCATATTGGCCACAATTTTCTTTAGGTGCGACTGAATTTTCGCTTATCCTATTTCCTATTGTTATAGGTTTCCGCCAATGGTCTCGTAAGACGTTACCGGTTTACTTATATCCTAAACTTGGCCGTTCGGTATTATTACTAGGTGAGTTAGTTGTTATTGGTGGCCTTGTCTCTTACTTTTTACCAGCAGTTGGGATTTATGTACTAATCATTGGTGCGATTTCACGTATCGGTATTTCCATTGTCTATATTGCTCGCGAACGTAAAGATTCATATGCGGTGTCTCCAAAATCGAGTGGAGTCATGATTGCAGCTGTATTACCTCATTCACCAGCAGAGAAGATGGGATTAAATGCAGGTGAGGTCATTCGGAAGGTTAATGGCGTTGAAGTCCATACTGAACAAGAGCTATACGAAGCTTTACAAATCAATGCAGCACATTGTCGCTTAGAGGTTTTAGATCATCAAAATGAATTACGTTTAACGCAACATGTTGTTCATAGTAAAGACCATCATCAAGTTGGGCTTCTCTTAGTGGATTAATGTAAATGCCCACAAAATATAGTGAGATTTATTGTAGATTAGCTACACAAGAGGAGTGCCTATAATGGAAACAATCTTAGGAAAGGTTTTATTAGCACTTTTTGTACCGGGTGTATTAGTCGTATTATTTACTAGGATTACTTACAATCATATTGTTGCGTTAATTTTATCGATAGCGTTAATAGGAGCATCTGTATATGCAGGATACTCTTCACCAGCTATTGTTTTTGTCGTAGATGCGTTTTCCTTAACTGTTGGTTTTTGGTATGCAACGAAAATGATGCATCGCCAGAGAAAGCAAGAGGATTAATGTTTTAGTTTAATAGAGTGTAGACAGAGATTAAAACGATATCTGTCTACACTTTTTTTTTGGATGAAATTCTCGTATGGGCAAATCGTAGAGGAACTGGACAAAAGCTAAGTGCGAGGGATAAAACCTTCATGCAAACGGACAAACCTTCGCTCTAACGGATAAAGCTCGGCGGCGAATGCTTGGACAAAACCTTCGTGCGATTGGACAAAACCAGGCCATAAATGGACAAAAGCCAAGTCGACTGGACAAAACCGGGCGACAAGGACAAGTGGACAAAACCGCTATGTCTAGACAAAACCACACCACGAACGGACAAAAGCCCAGTGCGAATGGACAAAACCGCTATGCTTGGACAAAACCTTCGTGCGAGTGGACTAAATCAGTCCACGAATGGACAAAAGCCCAGTGCGATTGGACAAAACTAGGCGACAAGTGGACAAAACCGGGCGACAAGGACAAGTGGACAAAACCGCTATGTCTGGAAAAAACCAGTGTTTGAATGGACAAAACCACACCACGAACGGACAAAAGCCCAGTGCGAATGGACAAATTCAGGCTACGACAAGACTAAACTTTATGACGAAAGCCCATCACAATCGAAAACCTCTATGAAATAAAATTTCTTACTATCGCCATTGTGACAACTCCAACAACGACTGTTTTTGATAAGCTTTTTGTTAGAATAGCCACGATTAAAGTTGGAATAAATGCAATGACATTAAACCAATCCAATGTAACCCATTGGCCTTCCGCAACATATAGTGATTCAATAACGAGTGCACTTAAAATACATACGGGTATATAAGCTAACCAGCGTAAAACAACACTCGGTAATTCTATACTACGTACTAACATGAATGGGACCACTCTTGGTATCCAAGTAACAATTGCACAACCTAATATAATTAAAACCATTGTTAACGTTGTTGTCATTTTTCTGTTGCCACTCCAATCGTTGCTACAATAAATGTCGCAATTAAAACTGCTAAATGACCAGGGACAAAATATGTAAGAATATATAAAATTCCTGCCATCCAGCCAATGAGTTTTAAATAATGCATTAACTTACTCTTGGCAAGGTCAACGAGATTTAATACAACTAGAGCAATAAACATCGCGATTAATGCAAAATCTAGCCCCCAGCTTTCAGCATTCGGAATCCATTTTCCTACTAATCCTCCAATAGTACATGAGGCAATCCAAGTTAAATATGCAGTGAGGTTTAACCCGTCCATCCAATTGCCACCGAGTTGTTTTTCTTTTCCTAGCTTTGTTACTGCCACTCCAAATGTTTCATCGGTTAATAATGTACCAAAACCGATATTTCGAAGGGATGAGTATCGTGTTAAATGTGGTGCAATCGTAAGTGACATAAGGAAGTGTCTTAAATTCACAATGAAAGTAGTGATAATAATAACGGATATAGGTGCACCAGCAACATATAATCCACAGAATATAAACTGGGCAGATCCTGCATAAACAAGAACTGATAATAGAAAGATTTCTAACACAGATAATTGGGACGCAATACCGATTACCCCAAATGCTAATCCGATACTAATGTAGCCAAGTAACGTTGGCAGACAGTCTTTAATTCCTTGTGAGAACGTATTAACTGTAAATGATTGATTAAGTTCTGTTTGAGTATTCAACCGATTCGAATCCTTTCCAAAATTTCTTATTTAAATATAGTTTACATGAACTATGAAAATTACTTAACAAAAAAATTCAATAGTTTGAATAATTCATAGATGAATAACCTGGAAACTGATAGAAAATAATAATATGCAACTTTAAAAAATGGATATCGTTTTAACTATGAAGATTACAAACGAAAGTGAAGACAATTAATTGAATGAATAAACGAACTATTATAAAATTAAGAAGTTAGTCAAATTTATTTGAATTTTTAAACTAGCTATTTGTCGGTTACAATACATATATAACCAAAGATTAGGTACATAAGTTTAACTCGATTCAGTAAACAAAATTTGATATCAAATAGTATTCAATAGAAAAAGAGGTGGTACTTGTGAGCGAATGGTTTACAGTAGAAAATATCGAATCATTGGCTGCACATTATCGAACACTTGGACCGCTAATTGGAATTTTGCTTCCGTTTTTAGAAGCGTTGTTACCATTTTTGCCCCTAGTTGTCATTGTCGTAGCGAATGCAAGTTCATATGGATTATGGTTCGGTTTTTTATTGTCTTGGATTGGAACAGCATTAGGATCCTATGTTGTATTTTTAATCGTCCGAAAGTTTGGAAGACATCCGAGGTTTAAACGTTTTATTGAAAAAGAAAATGTTCAAAAATTAATTAAATGGGTAGATGTCAGAGGTTTAAGTCCGTTATTCATTTTACTTTGTTTTCCCTTTACTCCATCTGTACTGGTAAATATAGTTGCAGGGCTATCCCATATTAAGAAAAAATACTATTTCATCGTATTGTTAGCCGGGAAATTTGTAATGATATTATGTATTAGTTTACTTGGCTATGATATTGCTTCCTTTTTCCATAATCCAATTAAGCTAATTATCGCTGTTGTTGCGATTGGTTTATTATGGGTGATTGGAAAAGTATTTGAAAAACGTTTTAATAATCGGGTTGATGAGGATTTAGGCGAGGAATCTAACGATCAAAAAAATAGCTAACCATTCCTTTTTAGTCCAAACAGATATCTCTAACAATAAGTATGGATCTATTCTCGAAATAAGAAAAAGTCCCAACTCGACTGTTTTTTGGTCGAGTTTTTATTATATCTCGTATGATAAAATAGAAAGGGAATGTAAAATCTAGTCCGAAAAATAGTAGCATGAAAATCAACCTTTTTCATGCTTTTTTCAATTGAAGTAATTATGATGTAATATAGTTATAAAGCGATAATTGTAATGAATCAATATATATAATATAGAAATTTTCGTTGTAGAAGGGGGAATTGGACATGTCGTTAAGAGTAATAAGTGGAAGAGCTGGTTCTGGAAAATCTACTTTCATACAGAAAGAGATTGTTGAAGAACTAAGGAGATCTCCTTTAGGTGCACCAATCTATGTTATTGTACCTGACCAAATGTCTTTCTCCACAGAGTACGAGTTAACTAACTTATATGATATTCGTGGCATTATGCGTGCCCAAGTCATGACATTTAAACGACTTGCATGGTATATCCTCCAAGAAACAGGTGGTATAGCAAAAGATAAAATTGATAAGATCGGTTATCGTATGTTAATTCGCCGTTTATTAATGGACAATAAAGAACAGTTTTCGCTTTTTAGACAAGCTGCAGATAAAAGAGGATTTACTGAAGAAGTTGAGCAAATCATTAAAGAATTCAATCAATATAACATTCATAGTGAAGCCTTACAAGAAGTGATTGATCGATTAGAAGGGAATCATGCTCCAAATACGTTAATCTCTAAAACAAAAGATCTTCATTTAGTACTTCAACAATTAGAAACTCAATTAGGCGATACCTATGTTGACGGAGACGGATTATATCCTGTTTTAATAGAGCAACTTCAAAACTCCGAAAAAATAAAGCAAGCACATATTTATATAGATGGCTTTACAGCATTTACCGTTCGAGAATTTGAGATTGTAAAGCAATTACTAGAATTAGCAGAACGAGTTACAATTGTTCTTCCATTCGAAGATGAGCATGATAAAGATAACGAGCAAGCGTTATTTTATCGTCCAGCACTCATGTACGATAAATTGATTGACACAGCAAGAGATTTAGCGGTTGAAATTGAACCAAGGGAACATTTAACGGGTGACTACCGTTTCAACAATAAAGATTTAAGCCATATTGAATCGATGTTTCATGAACCGATTACTGAAACAAAAAAGGCGGAAGGTTTTGTTCAAATATTCGAAGGTGCAAACCGTCGGGCAGAAATTCATGCGATTGCCCGGGAAATATGTCGATTAGTGAAAGAAGAGAACATTCGCTACCAGGATATAGGGATTATGTACCGGCAAGCCGATATTTATGATCCACTTATTCTAACGACCTTTTCACAATATGACATACCTGTCTTTACAAATGAGAAAAAGCCAATGTTACACCATCCTTTAATTGAATTTAGTCGTTCCATATTAGAAGTGGTGACATCAAAATGGCAATACGAACCTGTATTCCGAAGTGTTAAAACGGACTTATTTTTCCCATTGAATAGTAGTCTGAATGAAATGCGAGAAAAAGCAGATCGCTTTGAAAACTTCGTTATAGCACAAGGGATTTACGGCTATAGATGGTTTGAAGAATCACGATGGGTATATAAAAAATATCGTGGTTTGGAATTTTTTACAAAAAACCAAACAGATGAAGAACTTGCAATTCAAAGTATCATTGATGAAATGAAGTCAATGGTTCGTGAACCGTTAAACCAATTACAAAAGGAACTAAAAGAAGCAAAAACGGGCCGGGAAATAGCGATGGCCCTTTACCAATGTATCGAGGATTTACAAGTGTATGAAAAATTACAAGCATTAAAAGACGCAGAATTAGAAAAAGACGATTTAGTTGGTGCCAGTGAACATGACCAAGCGTGGAATCGTTGGATTAACGTATTAGATCAGTTCGTCATTATGTTCGGTGATCAACAGATGTCGGTTGAAGAAGCAGCGAAAATATTAGATGAAGGTTATGACACACTTCAATTTTCAGGTATTCCTCCTGCAGTTGATGAAGTGACAGTTGCAACAGTGGAATATTCACGCTTTGGTAATATGAAGGTGGTATTCGTTATTGGTGTCAATGATGGCGTGTACCCGACAAGAATGGATTATGAAGGGTTAATAACGGATGCAGAGCGCGGATGGTTTGCTTCAGTCGATACTGAACTTTCACCAACATCCACGTTTCGTTTATTGCAAGAAGCATTCTTGATTTACCGTGCTTTTTCATCGCCAACAGATCGACTATATATTACTTATGCTAGCTCTGATGAGGAAAGTAAATCATTGCTACCATCTCTTTATATAAACCGATTGCATAAACTGTTTGAAGTTGATGGTCATAAAACGTTACCTCATAAGAGAATACTTGTGGATCCAATCGAGGAACTAGATCAAAGTAATGTACTTTCGTATATACAACACCCACGTACATCAGTTGCATACCTAATGATGCAATTAAGACAAGCACAATATTCAAATGTATTGGCACCAGAATGGGTTGCCTTAAAATCATATTATGAAGATAGTTACTATTGGAATGCTATTCTACAAACAGTGATGAAACCGTTAGAGAAGAGTAATCAAGCTGAGAAATTAACACAAGAAATAACAGATGAACTATATGGAACTGAATTAGTCTCAAGTGTTTCGCGTATTGAGAAGTTTTACAGTTGTCCGTTTTCACACTTTACTACTTACGGTTTAGGGTTAGAAGAACGTGTAGAGTATAAATTAGAGAACTTTGCAATGGGAGACTTATTCCATGAAGCTTTAAAGTGGATTTCTAATGAAACAACTAAGCAAAATATTTTATGGAATAAACTATCAAGGCAACAATGTGCTCAATTGGCAAGACAAGCTGTAGAACATATTGTGCCAGTATTCTCACATCAAATTCTGTTAAGTAGCGCTCGTTATCGTTATATCCAACATAAATTAATACGTATTGTTGAAAGAACGATGATCGCGTTATCACAGCAGGCAAAATCATCGCACTTTAAACCAATTGCAATAGAGGCGTCATTTGGTCCTGGTAAAGAAATACTTCCACCATTAGAAGTCGACCTAAAAGGTGGGCGCAAGATGCGTTTGCGTGGTCGTATTGACCGAATCGATAGCGCTCTAGTAGACGACAAAGCATATATGCGTGTTGTAGATTATAAATCATCAAGCCGTGATCTAGATTTAAATGAAGTCTATCATGGACTATCGTTACAGTTGTTAACCTATTTAAATGTCGCTGTTGAAAATGCAAGCCATTGGATTCAGGGCGGTGCCGAACCAGCAGGTGTATTGTATGTGCATGTGCATAATCCAGTTTTAAAAATTGAACAAGAACTAGATGAGGCAACCCTTGAATTAGAACGTTTGAAAAGCTTCCGTATGAAAGGACTACTGTCCGAGGAGCTAGATGCTTTATTATTAATGGATGAAGAGCTCGAGGAAAGTGGAAAGTCGAAAATTATCCCTGTTCAGCTGAAAAAAGATGGCTCAGTATATCAACGGAATTCACGCGTCGTCTTACCATTAGAAATAGACAATTTACAACATTATGTACGAAGTAAACATAAAGAAGCGGGAGACGGCATCTTAAGTGGAGAAATATCGATCCATCCATATAAATTAAAAAATAAAACAGCTTGTGATTATTGCTCTTTTAAATCTGTTTGTCAATTTGACCCAACAGACAACATACAAAAATATCATCAACTAAAATCAGAACAAACGGAAGACATTGTCGCAAAGATAAAAGAGGAGTTGAATAGCGATGCAAGCGATACCATCTAAAGGGCCAGATGTCACTTGGACGGACGAGCAGTGGAAAGCGATTTGGGCTACAGGGCAGGACACGCTTGTATCTGCTGCGGCAGGCTCAGGAAAAACAGCTGTCCTGATTAACCGAATGATTGAAAAAGTAATAGCGAAAGACAATCCCATTGATGTAGATGAACTGTTAGTGGTTACATTTACAAATGCTTCGGCAGCTGAAATGCGCCATCGTTTAAGTGAGGCATTAGAAAAGGAAATTGCTAAAGACCCAAGAAATCAACATTTACGCCGTCAATTAAGTTTAGTAAATAAAGCCCAAATTTCTACTTTGCATTCTTTTTGTCTATCAATTGTTCGTCAATATGCGTATTTGCTTGAAATCGACCCAGGTTTCCGAATTGCAAACGAAGGAGAATCATCATTACTTCGAGATGATGTGTTAGCAGAAGTGTTAGAGGAAGCTTATGATCAACAAGATGATGCAAAAGTAAATGCAGTCTATCGTTTAGTTGATAGCTTTACTTCTGACCGTGATGATCAGGCGATTGAATTATTAATCGAAAAGCTATATGAAACATCGCGTGTACATCCTAAGCCAATTGAATGGTTACGTTCACTACCAGATCAGTACAACATACCTGAAGGAATAACAATTGATGAATTGCCTTATATCGTTTATTTAAAACGGGCAATTCGATTTATCCTAGAAGAGGCATATGCATACATTCAAGCTGTAAGGGAACTTGCATTAAAACCCGATGGCCCAGCTCCTTATGGGGAAACAGCCGAGCTAGATTTTGTGCTAATACAAGAAGCAATGCGACGTATTGAACATGGAACTTGGCAAGAGGTATACGAATACTTTTCTACTTTAAAATGGTCAACATTAGCACGAGTGAAAAAGGATAGCTGTGACCCAGAATTACAGGAATTGGCAAAGAAACAACGCGACCAAGCAAAAAAAGTAATGGGCAAAATAAAAGATTCTTTTTTCACTAGAAGTCCATCTCGACTTTTAGAAGAAATTCGACTAATGGCTCCAATGATTGAGACATTAGTTGAACTGACTGAAAGCTACGGGGTGAAATTTAAAGCAGCCAAACTAGAACGTGGACTCGTTGATTTTTCGGACCTTGAACATTATGCTCTTGAGATTTTATCCAATTTAGAAGAGGGTGAATTGAAACCTTCTGATATAGCAAAAGAGTTTAAACAAAAATTTAAAGAAGTACTAGTTGACGAATATCAGGACACAAATATGCTTCAAGAAACGATATTACAGTTAGTAAAGAGTGGGGACGAGGCAAGTGGGAATCTATTTATGGTTGGGGACGTTAAACAATCCATTTACCGATTCCGATTAGCTGAACCAATGCTATTTTTAAATAAATATTTACATTTCGAGGAAGATCCAATTACTACTGGACTAAAAATTGATTTAAACGCAAACTTCCGAAGTCGTCAAGAAGTATTACATGGAACGAATTATATCTTCGAACAGATTATGGGCGAATCAGTTGGAGAGATTGATTATGATGAAAAGGCAGGTCTTAAGCCTGGAGCACCATATAATGAAGAGGAAACACCAGTAGAACTTGCGATTTTATATGAAAATAGCGATGAAGATGAAATAGATGAAAGTAATGACGATATATTAGATCAAGATGTTGTGGTACAAGCAGAAATCGCCAAATCACAACAAGAGGCGAGATACATTATTCATCGAATTAAAGAATTAATGGCAAGTGGTGCAACGGTTTATAATGCGAAAGAAAAGGATCCGGCTAAACGGACTCGTCCATTACGATACAGCGATATTGTTATTTTAATGAGATCAATGACTTGGTCTGGTGATCTAGTCGAGGAGTTTAAAGCTGCAGGTATTCCGTTATATGCAGAGTCTTCGAAAGGTTATTTTGAAGCACTTGAAGTAATGGTCATGTTGAACGTATTGAATGTAGTAGATAATCCTTACCAGGACATTCCGCTTGCTTCCGTGCTACGAGCCCCTTTTGTTGGACTAACAGAAAACGAATTAGCAGAGATTCGGCTAGCAAAAAGAAATGCCCCTTTTTATGAAGCAGTAAAGACCTTTGTTTTAGAAGAACGTTCAGGGGTAAGCGCAAATACAGCAGAAAGATTACATCAATTTTTATTGCAATTAGAAGAGTGGAGAAATATGGCTAGGAGAGGTTCACTCTCTGATTTGATTTGGAAAATATTCGTGGATACGAATTATTATGAAATGGTCGGAGCGATGGCAAACGGGAAGCAACGGCAAGCCAATTTGCGTACTCTTCATGACCGCGCACTGATGTATGAAAAAACGTCCTTCCGCGGGCTATTCAGATTTTTACGCTTTATAGACCGTATGCGTTCAAGAGGCGATGATTTAGGTGTAGCAAAATCGATTGGCGAAAAAGATGATGTCGTGCGACTAGTGACGATTCATTCATCTAAAGGATTAGAATATCCAGTTGTCTTTGTTGCTGGTTTAGGTCGTGCATTTAACAAAATGGATTTCTCCAACTCCTATTTGTTTGACCAACAGTACGGTCTTGCAGTAAAAGCAATTGACCCTGACAACCGAATTATTTATACTTCACTTCCATTTTTAGCAATGAAAGAGAAGAAAATATTAGAAATGAAAGCGGAAGAAATGCGAATTTTGTATGTAGCAATGACCCGCGCAAAAGAACGTTTAATATTGGTTGGTTCGGTAAAAGATTGGGACAAGACCCGTACAAAATGGTGTGAAGCAAGTAATCAGCTACAAGATGATATGTTGAAAGATTATGTTAGAGCGAGTGCGAATCATTATTTAGATTGGATAGGTCCAGCAATAGCACGGCATGAATGCTTTATGGAATTCCGAGAAGGCGATTATACAGTGAAAAATCATCCATCTAAATGGCGGGTGTCTGTAATTCCAAGTAATGCCTTTCTCATTCCAAGTGACGAGATCCAACCTGAAGCTAACAAGGATATATTACACCAATCGGTAGATGAATCGTTATTACATGAAATAACAAAACGTTTTAACACAAGATATCCATATGAGCCGTCAACGAAGAAAAAATCCAAGACAAGTGTAACGGAGATAAAAAGAATCGAAAATCTTCAACGAGCAGAAGAAGAGGATACCGATATTACCGTCTCTGAAAACAGTTCGAATAAAACAATAGTGAAACGGCCAATGTTTTTACAGCAAAAATCGTTGTCTAGCACTGAGATTGGTACGGCCGTTCACACTGTAATGCAACACGCTCCAAAAGAAGGCTTTCTATCAATCAGCGATATCGAACACTATTGTCTAAGATTGGTCGAGAAACAATTGTTAACGGAAGCTGAAATGAAAGTAATTGATTTTGAAAAAGTCATGAACTTTTTTGAGTCGGACATTGGGAAGCGATTCATCCGTTCTAAGCAGCTGTATAGAGAAATTCCATTTACTTTAAGTAGGGAAGATGATGATGGAGATTCTCAAATCGTTCAAGGGATTATCGACTGTTTATTCCTAGATGAAGATGATCGATGGGTGCTCCTGGATTATAAAACAGATAAGATATTACCAAAGTTTAAAGAAGAACCTGAATTAACTAAGGAAATGACTGATCGATATGCAGTACAACTTCGAATTTATAGTGAAGCTATCGAAGCGGTGTTGAATGTCGAAGTAGATGAGAGAGTTATCTATTTATACAATGCACAAAAAGAAATCCGTCTTTAAGCAAGATGAATAATATAAGTGGAAGGGCAAGGAGCTGTCTGCAGGCTTGTGAAATGGTGAGAGCAGGCAGCGACTAATTGCCCTTCACTTGATTTATGAAGTATAAACTTGGGTGGAACCAGATGTATAGGTTTTTATATTAGGCTTTTGAAAGGCAAAACAAAGAATCGAGCGGATAGTTTGTTTATTTGATCACTTATATTAATGAATTGGACATATGGAGAGGTTTCATACGAAGAAATGAGTGTGGAAACTTGATTTGGTCAGATAGCAAGTTGATAAGGTCACATAAGGGACTCTCTTGGTCATTTAACATTAAGAATAGGGCGGAAGGAACCTGTTTTTGGTCACATGCGTTTCTTTTGGTCGGGTAGCTAAAGTTTTCGGTCATATAAAGTGTTTATCGAGCAGGTATACCCGGATAGAAGATATAATGTAGTATTGTGAACATTAGGGTTAAAACAATCAAACCAGGAGTGTAACAAAACTTCCTGCCGAGTGGACAAAAAACATCGTCGAGTGGACAAAACCTACTGCCGAATAGACAAGACCTTGGCTTGAATGGACATAATTGAAAATTCTGGACTAAAACCGGACATTAGTGGACAAAAACGGAAGCCAAAGTGGACAAATCCTACTTCTAAATGGACAAAACGATGGCTTGAATGGACATAAGTATAAATGCTGGATAAAAGTTGGACATGAATGGACAACTACAACACCGAATAGACAAAACCAAGACATAAGCGGAAAAAACCCAAGCCCGAGCGGACAAAACCAATCAGTTGACCAATCCAGCTACAAATAAATCCAGCTCAACATCATTTCACGTACATAAAAAACACTCACTTAAGAGATACAGAAAGGGGCCAAATTGTGGACTTCCAACCTACAAAGTTAAATGAAAGAATAAACTCTATAGATATTATTAGAGGGTTTAGTTTGCTAGGCATTTTATTAGTAAATATATTTGCATTTTACTTGCCGATGCCTTATATCGACTTACAATCGTGGTTCACTGAAGCGATGGACATTATATGGCATCAGACATTGGATATATATGTGCAAAGTAGCTTTTATCCGTTATTTTCTATGATTTTTGGATATGGACTGGCTATGCAATATATGAAAGCACAGATTAATGAGACAAGATTCTATCCTTTTGCTTCTAAAAGGTTAGTGATTCTGTTTGTTCTTGGAATGTTACACGCTATTTTTATATGGTGGGGGGATATTTTAGCGACCTATGCTTTCTGTGGTTTCTTCTTAATCATGTTCATCCGGTATAATAGTAAAATTTTATTATCGATTGGTTTAGCTATTTATGGATTCATGCTTGCCATGATGCTATTAATTTTTTCCCTAACAGGGGCTGCGAATGTTGAAATTGATGGAATAGCGGTTGATCTTGTAGCTGTGGAGAGCGCAATAACAGCGTATGGTATAGGTGATTGGGGAGATGCCTTTATGCAAAGGCTAAACGATCTATCTTTACAAATGAACCCAGCAATGTGGATTACGTCACTTTTTACCATCTTACCTTATATGCTGATCGGTGCTGCAGCGGCTAAGTGGCGCTTAATTGAACGCGCGAAAAATTTAAAGGTATTTTGGATATCAATTGCTGTTCTCTCTATTGCGATTGGATTAACCATTAAAAGTGCACCATTTATGTTTACTCGAACATATTTACTTGAGTATTTAAAAGTTTATTTAGGTGGGCCGCTTTTAGCAGTAGGATACCTTGCATTACTTGTTTGTATTTGTATGATTCCTTATTCTACGAAAGTGCTTAATCCAATTGGTCAAGTTGGTCGTATGTCGTTAACGATTTATATTATGCAATCAATTATTTGTACAGTGCTTTTCTATGACTTTGGATTTGGTTTATATGGACATATTAATGTGCAATTAGGCGTTCTCATTGCCGTAGCAATTTTTATTGCTCAAATTATCTTTGCACTTATTTGGTTTATGAAATTTAAGCAAGGTCCGCTTGAAGCAGCAGTTAAGAAAATAATCTATAGAAAAATATTGTCGGAAAAGTAGGCAAATTTAAAAAAATTGATGTATGATGGAGTTAAATCATCAAAAGTTAATGATTTAAGTTAACTTATAATTTAAAAATGCTATATGGTAGATTTAAAGAATTATTCTATTATCTACTATAAAATCTTTATTAATTAAAAGGGAGCACTAGTCGATGAAGATTCTATCTTTTAAAGTAAATGGTGAAGTGAAATTTGGTCCAAAAGTGAAAAAAGAAGAGGCAGTATGGGATGTATTAGCCATTCAAAAAGATTTAAAGGTTTTACCTTCTTTTCCAACAGAAATTATTGACGGTATTGCTTTAGGGTTTGATTTTGTAGAGCAAATTCGTAAACTTGTTGAGGTGGCAAAACAATCTAATTCAACAAATGACTATAAATGTGCTTTTTCCGAAATTGAATGGTTATCGCCAATTCCTAGAACACCGAAAAATATCATTTGTATTGGTAAAAATTATGATGAACATGCAAAAGAAATGGGGGCAAAGGCAGCTCCAAAAGATCTACTCGTTTTTACAAAAGCCCCTACATCAATTGCTGCAGATAATGAAGTATTACCAGTTCACGCAACGAAAACCGATTCTTTAGATTACGAAGGTGAGCTTGCAGTTGTCATTGGTAAACGCGGAAAAGATATTCCTAAAAATCAAGCTTATGATTATATTTTTGGTTATACAATCGCAAATGATCTATCAGCACGTGACGTTCAATACCGCCATGGCCAATTTTTCTTAGGAAAAACATTAGATGGTACTTGTCCAATAGGGCCGTATGTAGTTAGTAAGGATGAGATTCCGGATCCTCAAAACTTGACGATCGTAACAAAAGTCAACGGAGAGATTCGTCAAAATGGTTCAACAAAAGATATGATGTTTTATATCGATGAATTAGTGTCAATATTATCTCAATATGTAACGTTAGAGCCTGGCGATATTATCTTAACTGGTACGCCTGCGGGAGTAGGAAAAGGGATGAACCCGCCAACTTACTTAAAAGCTGGAGATGAAGTGAAAATCTCTATTGAAGGCATCGGCACTTTAGTCAATCGTTTTGAATAATCGAACCATTGAAACTATCATGAAAACGATATTATTTGAATCTCCACCTTTTGTTTGGTAGGATATGTTATGAAATGATAAAAAAGGTGGGACTATAATGGGTTTTCTAACAGCCTCAACACATTTACACATCACTACATGGGTTATTGCAATCGTTTTATTTTTAATAGCAGCATTTGCTTCAAAATCTAAAGGTATCCATATGGCCCTAAGATTGTTTTATATTTTAATTATCATCACTGGTGTCGCATTGTTTATTACTATGATGGGTTCTGGGATGGGCATGCAATATGGAATCAAGTTTATCTTAGGTATATTAGTTATCGGTATGATGGAAATGATTTTAGTTAAGCAAGCGAAAAATAAACCAACAGGTGTATACTGGGTATTATTTGCAATCTTCTTATTTGCAACATTATACTTCGGTTTTTCGTTACCAATGGGTTTTAGATTGTTCTAATTATATATTAATCATTATTAAGACTTCGCAAAGTACAACTGTGCTTTGCGATTTTTTATATCATGAAGGTGATAAGCTTCTAGCAATCATTAGGTAACTCTTAAAGTAGTGCTCGAAATGGATAACGCGTTGCACCTATGATAAAGAGTACTCGTAATCCAATGTTTCGTTTAGTAAAAACTCATAGTTATTTGAAATAATTGTCACCTTTTTGTCGTATTTCTGATTGCAATTGTTGAATTTCTGTTGAAATGATAGCGCTTTAACTGATTTGTTTGGTAAAATGACGATGGATTATGAAACATTGTTCGGCAGTTTTCTTCAATTGTAAGGTTATGTTTTGAAAAAAACACGATCTAATAGTTACGAACTCTCGTTGAACATGTGAAAGCCTCAGGTGAGAGGGAGAATTTTCGGTGAAAATTCAACTCATAAGGACATGCATCTGAAAAAAGATTGCTTAACCGAGGCGATATTGATAGGAGAGGGTTTTTTTGAAGTTCAAAAAATGGATTAGTACAGTAGTTGCTACAATATTAGCAGCTTCGTTAACTGTATCACCTGTTGTGCATGCTGAAGAAACAAAGAACATTGCTGATGAAAGTATATATGAGTTATTAGTCGATCGTTTCTTTAATAGCACAAATGCAAATGATTTTAATACAAATCCACACGACCCAACTCAATTTGCTGGTGGGGACTTTACTGGAATTATTGATAAATTGTCAACTATTACAAAGATGGGTTTTTCCATTGTTTCGTTGGGCCCAATATTTTCTACTGAACGCTATGATGGCTCACTTCCAACTAGCTATTCAGAAATTGAGCCACACTTTGGAACAGCAGATGAATTAAAGCAATTGGTTCAAGTACTACAAAATAACAACATTAGAGCGATGATTGATTTTCCTTTAAGTAATGTTAGCGAAAACCACGAATGGGCGCAAGATCCAAACAAACAAGATTGGGTTTTAGAAATTATCGATGGCAAAGTTCGTTGGGATTTAACAAATGAAGAAGTGCAAACAGCTTTAATTGACGCAATCGTTCAATTCGTATCCACTTATCACGTTGGTGGTGTTCGTTTAACGAATTTAAATGGGGCAGATACTGCTTTCACTAATGAAATGATTCAGGCTATTAAAGATGTAGATGAAGATATATATGTCATTTCAAATGAAGATAGCGATGCAAATTTTGATGCTTCCTATTATGAGGAAACAAACGAAAGCTTCCGCAGCATCTATAAAAATGTTGATTATGATTCAACAGGTCAAATGAAATATGTTGAGCCTTACGTGAATGGTGAGGCAGTTCCGACACAACTGATGATTGATCATATCAATACAGATCGTTTTATTTTTGATGCTGAAGCATTTCCACCGACACGCCTTAAGTTAGCACTGGCGGCAACGTTTTTACTACCAGGTTTACCTGTTATGCAGTATGGAACAGAAATTGCGATGAATGGCTCAGCTGGTCCGGAATCACACCAATTGTATAATTTCAAAACAGAAGAAGAATTAGTAGAATTTATTAAAAATATCCAAACATTAAGAAGTCAATCCACTACTTTACGAAGTGGTGAATTTGAATTGTTAAGAAATGAAAATGGATTTTTAGCATTCAAACGGTCATCTGAAGAGGAAACTTGGATTGTAGTCATTAACAATTCAGGACAAACAACTCGTCTTGATGTGTCAAGTGAGAGCTTAGGAGAAGGTAAAGAACTGCAAGCTATGCTTGATTCGGATGTTGTTCGTGAAAATGAGGAAGGTAACTTCCCAATTGTTCTTGACCGTGAAATAGTTGAAATTTATCAAGTGATAGATGAGAAAGGAATTAATATTCCATACTTAATTGCTCTTGGATTAGTTTATATTATCTTTATCTCATTTATTGTAGCAATTATGAGAAGAGCAAAACGTAATAGAAAAGAAAATGAATAAATCTTCATAAGATAACGGTAAAATCTAGTAATGGATTTTACCGTTTTTTTCTTTTATTAATAGAGAAATGAAAGAAAATTAATAATTCGTCATTCCTCATCATATAATGATTCAAATTTTGCATTTCGAGTGTCTATGACGAAAGAGTATTGATAGCTTGCCTAATCAAAAGAACTCCATACAAGTTGTGAGGAGGAGTAATTTGAAACAATTTGAGGAGCTATTAAGGATTAATGATTTACACACAGCTTTTCGAATTCAAGATACTTATTATAATGCAGTGGACGGTGTCTCCATCGTTTTAAGAAAAAATGAAATTTTAGCGATTGTCGGAGAATCCGGTTGTGGCAAAAGTACATTAGCTACATCCATTATAGGGTTGTTGGATCAAAACAAGACACGGATTCAAGGAGAAATCTTTTATAAAAATAAGAATTTAGCAGTTATGACAGAAGAAGAGTTAAACGAAATACGGGGACTTGAAATTAGTATGATTTTTCAAGATCCTTTATCTGCATTGAACCCTTTAATGCGCATAAAGGATCAAATAGAAGAAGGATTAATTTATCATACAGACTTAAATAAAACTGAACGAAAAAAGCGCGTCTTACAGTTATTACAGCAAGTTGGAATTCGAAACCCAACACAAGTTGCGAAACAATTCCCTCATCAATTATCAGGGGGAATGAGACAAAGGGTCATGATTGCCATGGCCATTTCATGCAAACCTCAAATTATTATTGCGGATGAACCGACCACTGCGTTGGATGTAACGATACAATCACAAATCTTAGATTTACTAGTACAGCTACAAAATGAAACTGGAGCCGGCATTCTGTTAATTACGCATGACCTAGGTGTCGTTGCCGAAGTTGCTCATCGAGTTGCCGTAATGTATGCAGGTCAAATTATCGAAGTGGCTACAGTAGAAGAGCTTTTTCGTCATCCTAAACATCCATATACTCGTTCTTTATTTAATTCTGTACCACAGATGAATGGAGAAAATCATCGATTAAATGTAATAGAAGGGATTGTTCCCTCTTTGACTAATCTACCAAGAGAAGGTTGTCGATTTGCACCGCGTATTCCTTGGATTTCAAACTTGGCACATGAAGACCAACCAACATTACATGAAGTCTCGCCGGACCATTTTGTGAGATGTACATGCTGGCGGAATTTTACACCACGTTAACGGAGACTAAGCATATGACCAACATTATTTTTCTAGGAAGGGCGTGTCAGTTTATTTTAAATCGCTTAACCGATGTCAAAGGGGAATGTACGGTGAGTGTGGAACGTCATCCGTGTTCTTGGTTACAAATCGTATCCCCTCCTTTGTCCCGTGTTTACTTAACCAACTAACTGTAAATCGGAGCAAGAAGCTATGAATAACTTTATTGATTGCAAGTTTTATGTCACTTAATAAACAAAGGATGGAATCGCTATGTTTATGAAGATTGAGGATTTGAAAGTGTATTACCCAGTGCGCGGAGGGTTTTTTAATAGAGTAGTTGATCATATATATGCAGTTGATGGAATTAGTATGGAATTTGAGAGAGGAAAGACGTATGGATTAGTAGGAGAATCTGGTTGCGGAAAATCTACTACTGGAAAGGCTATTATAGGACTAGAAAAAATAACCTCTGGAAAAATCATTTATGAGGGAGAAGATGTCACGAATAGACAACGTAGTAGAAAATCTGCATATAACCGAGATATTCAAATGATCTTTCAAGACGCTCATTCTAGTTTAAATCCTAGAAAACGAGTTTATGAAATACTGGCTGAACCGATACGGAATTTTTTGAAGCTTACGCCATCTGAAGAAAGAAGAAGAATCCATGAACTGATTGCAATCGTAGGCATGCCAGAAGACTCAAAATATAAATACCCTCATGAGTTTTCTGGCGGTCAAAAGCAACGGCTAGGTATTGCAAGAGCAATTGCAACCAATCCAAAGTTAATTATTGCGGATGAACCTGTTTCTGCATTAGATTTATCTGTTCAAGCGCAAGTATTGAACTTTATGAAGGATATTCAATCAGAGTATGGGTTAAGCTATTTATTTATTTCACATGATTTAGGTGTTGTAAAACATATGTGTAATTACATTGCCATTATGTATAAAGGCCGATTTGTTGAAACAGGAACTAAAAGTGATATTTATCGAAATCCCCAGCATGTTTATACAAAACGTTTACTTTCAGCGATTCCGGAAGCTTCACCATTTGGGAGGGAAAGTAGAAAAAAAGAACGACTAATGGTTGAGGGATACTATAAAAAGGTACAAGACCAACTATTTGATAACAATGGACGAGTTTACGATTTAGTACCTATCACTAGGACACATTATGTAGCTGGTATGCCCTTCGTGAAGGGGGTTATTTAAAGTGTGGAAAGTAATTCTCCGTCGGTTGCTACTGATGATACCACAGTTGTTTGCTTTAAGCGTACTTGTTTTTATTTTAGCTAAGTTTATGCCTGGGGATCCTTTTACAGGGATGATTACCCCTGAGACAGATCCTGCTCGAATTGAAGAATTACGTGAAGAGGCGGGGCTTAATGACCATTGGCATGAACAATATGTTCGTTGGATAGTTAATGCTCTACATGGTGATTTTGGGAAAAGCTATACGTTTCAACGTGATGTAAGTGACCTTATCGGGGAAAGAGCTTTAAATACGTTTTGGTTATCCTTTTTAAGTGTCATTTTATTATATGTAATTGCTATTCCACTAGGTGTGCTGGCAGGGCGTTATCAAAATTCGAGATTAGATAAAACAATTGTCCTATATAGCTTTATATCCTATGCAATACCGACATTTGTTTTATCACTACTCTTTTTATACTTATTTAGTTATACGTTAGATTGGTTTCCAACAAGTGGGAGTGTAGATATTCAATACGAGGAAGGGTCATTTGCCTATTATTGGAGCAAGTTTTATCATCTAGTTCTTCCTGCAATTACGTATGCGGTTTTAGGTACAACGGGAATTATTCAGTATTTGCGCTCTGAAATTATTGATGCTAAGTCTATGGATTATGTTCGAACGGCTCGTAGTAAAGGAATTCCAATGAGAAGAGTATATACGAAACATATTATTAGAAACTCTCTACTTCCTATCGCAGCATTTTTTGGTTTTACAATTACTGGTTTGTTAGGTGGTTCCATCTTTATTGAAACGATATTCGGTTATCCAGGAATGGGACAATTATTTATTTCATCCATTACTTCTAGGGATTATAGCGTAATAACAGCACTCGTCATGTTATTTGGCTTCTTAACATTATTAGGGAGCCTATTATCAGATATTATTATGAGCATTGTAGATCCAAGAATAAGAATTGAATAGTACTAGAATCCATTGTTAGGAGAGGGGAAATATGGTCAGTTTAGTAAGTAAAAGTAGGAAAAAATATAAAATACCGAGTTCTCCACCTTCGGGAATGCATGTCGTTTTTCGAGAGTTTAAAAAGGATAAGTTAGCGTTGGTTTCACTACTAACAATTATAGGTGTTATTGCTACTGTTTTTATCTGGTCCCATTTTATCGACCAAGAATCATTAATGCGCGTCAGTTTACGAGATCGTTATGCTCCTCCAGGAGAAAAGTTTCTCCTAGGAGCTGATTCAGGGGGACGAGATATACTTGGACAACTTGTTGTAGGAGCCAAAAACTCATTAGGAATTGCCATTGCTATAACATTAATTACTGGTGTATTTGGTATTGTAGTTGGATTAATATGCGGCTACTTTGGTGGTTGGATTGATAATCTATTTATGAGATTAATTGATTTCTTCGTAACAATACCATCGCTTATGTTAATTATTGTTTTTGTCACAATTATACCAAAGTATACTGTGTTATCTTTTGTTCTTATTATGAGTATTTTTTTATGGACAGGCACTGCTAGACTTGTCCGTTCAAAAGCATTATCGGAAAGTAAACGAGATTATGTCTATGCATCGAAAACATTAGGGACAAGCGACTTAGTCATTATTTTTCGTGAAATTATGCCGAATTTAAGTTCTATATTAATTGTTGAGTTGACATTAAACTTTGCTGGAAATGTTGGGATTGAGACAGGGTTATCGTATTTAGGCTTTGGTTTACCACCATCGACGCCTTCATTAGGAACGTTAGTAAGTTATGCGAATAATCCTTTAGTAATACAGCAATATTGGTGGGTTTGGTTACCAGCTTCGTTATTTATTTTAATAATGATGCTTGCCATCAACTATGTTGGACAAGCTTTAAGAAGGTCTGCAGATGCTAGACAACGACTAGGTTAGTAAAATAAACGAAATTAGTTCCTTAATCTTAAAATAAAAAATATGAAAATTGTTAAAGATAAATAAGAGAAATTTAATGCGCTTCATCTCATTTTATTTAAGATTGGGAGGAATTACATGAACAAACATTATAGATCCCTATTTATATTGATAACGCTAATGTTCTTATTGGTTGCTTGTAATGGAAGTTTTACGGAAATTGTAAAGGAAATAGACACGAAATCTGTTAAGGTCCAAAAAGAAACTACTGAGATTGAAACAGTCCAAACAGCCAATAATACTAGTGATGCAATTTTCGATTTATCTGTAACAAATAAAGGAACACCAATTGAAGGTGGAATTCTTCAAGTTGCCATGGTGAAAGACGAGCCATTTGCAGGCATTTTTCTACCCGAACTTTATGAGGATAGCTTTGATGGAGATATTATGAGCTTCGCATCAAATTCTATTTTTGACGTAGATGGGGATTTTTTAATAACCGATGAGGGTATTGCATCAATGGAAGTGGACCAAAAAAATAATAAAGTTACGGTAAAAATACGTGAAGGGATTAAATGGTCTGATGGGGAGCCCTTAAAAATTGAGGATTTAATCCTACCTTATAAAATCATTGCACACAAAGATTATAGTGGTAAACGGTATGACTCTTCTATTAAAAACATTGTCGGTATTGAAGACTATCATGACGGTGTATCAGATACAATATCAGGAATCAAAAAAATTGATAGCCGTACAATGGAAATCAGCTTCCATCAATTATCACCTGCTATTTTCTCAGGTGGGGATGGTTTGTGGACAAATGCTGCACCATCTCATCACATAGGACATATTCCTGTGAGTGAATTAATTGAGTCCGATGAGGTACGTAAAAACCCTGTCACATTGGGTGCATTTAAGTTTGAAAAAATTGTACCTGGTGAATCGGTTCAATTCATAAAGAATGAACATTATTGGAAAGGGGAGCCGAAAATTGATGGTGTCGTTGTACAAGTTGTACCTTCAAGTTCCATATCAGTTGCGATAGGTTCTGGGGAATACGATATTGTCATGGGCTTTAATGCTACCAAAATGCCAGAAATTGAGAAGTTTCATAATATTACAGTATTAGGTAGACCTGAGCTTTATTATTCGTACTTAGGTTTTAAAGTAGGGAAATTTGATAATCAGAACAATATAGTAGTTACCGATTTAGAAGGTTCAAAAATGGGCAATAAAAACTTAAGACAGGCAATGGGTTATGCCTTAGATATTGAAGCTGTTTCGGAAGTTTACTACGACAATTTAAGGGAACGGGCAAATTCATTAATACCACCTGTGTTTGCTTCGTTTCATGATGAAAGTATTGAAGGGTATTATTATGATCCTGAAAAAGCAAAAACTCTATTAGATGAAGGGGGTTATATTGATATTGATGGTGATGGCTTAAGGGAAGATCCAAACGGTCAAAAATTAGAAATTAAACTGGCGGCAATAGCGGGTGATGTGGCACAAGAAGAAATTATCACGTATTACTTGCAAAATTGGAAGGATGTCGGTTTAAACGTTACACTATCTTCAGGACGGTTGTTTGAATTTAATTCATTTTACGACAAAATCGAAACAGATGATCCAGAAATCGATTTATTTATGGGTGCTTGGGGTACGGGGACTAATCCATCACCGGCAGGTTTGTATGGTCAATCAGATCCGTATAATCTTACTAGATTTACTTCTGAGTTTTTAGAGACAACGATTAAAAATATCGACTCACCTAAAAGTTTTGATGCAGAGTACCGTGCTTCCCAATTCCGAGCATTTCAGGAATACATGGCAGAAATGGCACCTGTTATTCCAATGCAATTCCGATATGAAATTGTTCCGGTAAATAAACGGGTTAAAAATTATAGTATTGAATACGGTAATGGAACAGAGCTACATGAAATACAGTTAGTATCAGATGAACCTTTTAAAAACTAATATGAGCAATAAAGAAAGAGTTGTCCTACTTGTAGTGATCCTTTGCTAGGTATTGCTACATGGGCAACTCTTTTCATTTAATTTATACTTGAACTATGCGTGGCTCATGCCATTTAGGTAAATTCCCGAAGCATTTAGCCCAAAGTGCCAAGTCAATTAGTAAGCATGATCTGTAAAGAAAATAGCAATTGTTCCTGGCCCTGCATGAGCACCAATAACGGCACCAATCATGGTAATTTCAAAATTTTTCGGATTCAACTTTTCTTGAATCATTTGTTTCACTTCTTCAGCAAAAGCTAAATCATCCCCATGACTAATTCCTACAGTTTTATTGGAAAAATCTCCACCACGTTCTTCCATGATCTCAATGATGCGGTTAATTGCCTTTTTACGCCCACGAACTTTTTCAAGTGGAATGAGTTTACCATCTTCAACATGTAGAATCGGTTTAATACTTAGTAATCCACCGATGAATGCACTGGATTTTGAAATACGACCACCAGCAGCCAAATAGTCTAATTTTTCTACTGTAAATAAGTGGGTCATATGTTTTGCTAAATGCTCGATACGTGATGTAACTTCGTCTAACGGTAAGCCTTCATTACGTAAAGTAACAGCTTCTTTAATCAGTAATCCATACCCTAAAGAAGCACATTTTGAATCAAGAATTTTCATTTTAAAGTTTGGGTATTGCTCTCGTAATTGGGTTGCAATCATTACTGAGGTATTATATGTACCAGACAAATTCGATGACAGAGCAATATAAATACCTTCTTCATTGTTTTTAGCTAACTGTTCAAACGCTTTTAAAAACTCTTCAGGCGAAACTTGTGATGTTTTAGGTGTTGCACCTTCACGCATTGCATGATAGACTTCCTCAGGATTGATACCCAAAATATCAAAATGTTCTTGTCCGTTCAAATGAACACGTAGTGGGAATAATTCAACATTATTCTCTTCAAAAAAATGCTTTGGTAAGTCACTCGCGCTATCAGCAAATATTTTCATATTCTTACCTCCTTGTACGGTTATTGAAATATAGGATGGATATAGTGGAAACACCGATGTTTTCCACTATATGATGTTAGTTTAATTTTAGTCTTTCAATTAGTACTTTTGCAATGCCATCTTCATTATTACTCAATGTAACTTCGTTTGCGATGCTTTTTAGTTCATCAATACCATTAGACATGGCAACTCCAACTCCAGCATACTCAATCATTTCTAGATCGTTATCTTCATCACCAAATGCAATAATACGTTTTCTTGGAATATCTAGTTCTTTAGCAACGAGTGATATACCAACTGCTTTATTTAACCCTTTACGAACAATTTCAATGATATGGAACGGAGCACCCCATCTTCTATGATCGATTAGCTCCGCGTGTACATCCTCTAAATGTTTTCGAATTCCTGATACTTTATCTTCTTCTGCGTGGATGAGTAAACTTGTTGGGTCCTCATTTAAGCTGCCTCTAAGATTCCCAATTGTTACATTTGGATCACCCATTTTAAATATATCCATCATGGATTGGTCTTCGGTATGAATATAAACACTATCCATAACTTCTGCGATTAAATTTTTGTATTGGTACTTATCAACAGAGTCGACTACATCATGGACAACGCCGATGTCCATTGGCGAATGTACTGTTTTAAAGGATCTACTTTTAGGATGGTGAACAAGAGCACCATTAAAGTTAACAATTGGAGTTTTTAACATTAATTCATTATAATAAAGTTCGCTTGCGCGGAATGGTCTACCTGTAGCAATCATCACCTCGTGACCTGCTTCTTTAGCTTTAAAAAGTGTTTGTTTCGTTTTTTCAGAAATGGTTTTATCATCCTTTAAAAGGGTACCATCTAAATCTAATACAATTAAATGTCGATCCATAAAGGAATTCTCCTTTCTATAGTCATTAAATTTTATCTCTTAATGGAATATTTAGTCAAAGTATAACCTTTAAATGAGCGGTTATCTTCAAAAAAGACAAAAAATTAGATTTGGCTAGCCAAAATAAATGAACAGATATATTATGCGATAAGTGAATATAATATAGACGTAGAGTGATTCAATCGTTCTATATTATTGAAAATGATTATCATCTCATGTATCATTTTTATTATGGTACAATTAAGACAGTAAGGAAGGGGAAATCATAATGGCAATGGACCAAGATATGAAAGAGAGCATCTTAGGTGCTTTAGAAAACGTAATTGATCCTGAGTTAGGCATTGATATTGTAAACTTAGGTTTAGTATATGACGTAGATTTAGACGAAGAGGGTACATGTACAATTACGATGACATTAACTTCAATGGGGTGCCCTCTAGGCCCAGTTATTGTAGACCAAGTAAACACAGCGCTAGGCGACTTGCCGGAAGTTAAGAAGGTTGACGTAAACATCGTTTGGCAACCAACTTGGAATAAAGATATGATGTCAAGATATGCAAAAATGGCATTGGGTATTCGCTAAATAAGGTAGTTTTAAGATGTAAAGTAACATTTCGTATGTGAGATGTTACTTTTTTGTTTTCAAGAATGTAATAGTGGCGGTATATGGAATCTTGCAGTATAAAATGGGGTGGCATCCCCTAGGGTAGGGGTTTAGGTGGAAGATTTTTATAGTGTAGTTTTTAGGATCCTGTTAGGTAGAGTAGTTAGGTGCGATGTCATATATAAGCTATCAAGGGAAAAACGAGCGAAAATTCGTGATTCGGTACTGTAAATAATAGAGGATACCAAGAAAAGCACGAGTGAAAAATCTATGAGAGGTGTCCATGATGATTCTCCTAAAGGACAAAACTATGAATTAATGAAAGCGAATTGTCCTCGATACGGCTTCTCAAGGACAAAACAATAAAAAAATGGAAGTAGATTGTCCACGAAAGCACATCTCAAGGACAAAACAACCAAAAAAAGGGAATTTCCTTGCCCCCCATCTCTGTGACAAAATAACCGAAACATCTATGTATATTACTTCAAGTAGAACACATTCTACCCGACTAACCAAGTATGCAACTCATTTACATCCCTAAATGCCCAAATAATGAAAAACAACCGTCTCACTCACATAGAGACGGTTGCTTAATCTATTCTGCAAACAGATAGCGGGCAGTTTTCACAGCATATTTCATCTTTTAAATATTGTAAATCATGTATGGTAATATATCCTTTATCGATGGAGATAATATTTTCTTTACGTAAATCGCTTAACATGCGGTTAACCATCTCACGGCTTGTGGAACATAGGTTTGCGATTTCTGTATTCGTTAAGTTGAAATTTATATAGACGGTATTGTCCGACATGGCTTCACCGTATGTGTTAGATAAACGAATCAAAGTAGAATAAAGTGCACCTTTTTTTCCGTTCATGACTAAATCACGAATTAAACTTTGGTTCTTCATGTTTTCATTTTGCAACCATTTTAAATACTCGATGAGCAGTACTGGTTGTTCTGTTAATAACATTTCTAAAGAATCTTTTCTTAACGAGAGGACTTCTGTGGGAAACAAAGCAATTGCTGATGTTGAATGAATATTTTCTTTATTAAACAGCGTTGTTTCACCTAAAATGCTTCCTCTTCCACATAATCGAAGCGTTAACTCTTTTCCGTTTTCTGATTCTTTACTAATTTGTACTTTTCCTTGTTTTATAAAAAGTATATCCCTAGCAGATTCGCCTTCTTGAAAGATTTGAACCCCTCTATCAAATTTCAATAGTTGTCCGTGGTTTTCAAATAGAGAGTAGAAATTCATAGGTGTATGATCTAAAACAACCAAAGGATCACTTCCTTAAAGAGGATAATGTATAGAACTTAATAATACATCCAAAAAATAAATGTGCAATAATTAATTCGCAAAATATATATGTCAAATACTTCATTTAAATCATATCACATTCATGGAATATCAATTGTGAATATTTTTAGAGCATTTTTTTGCTTTTCAAATCCAATCATTTTATAATCAGGTTGGTCAAGAAAGGTCAAAGTTTACAAAAAAATGAAATTATGTTGAGGTGATGATTAGTGCAATTTCAACAACAAGATAACCGTAAACCTTTAGAGCAATTTGGACGTAATTTAATAGATGAAGTTAAGAATGGGAAAATGGACCCAGTCATTGGACGAGATGAAGAAATTCGAAATGTCATACGTATACTATCAAGAAAAACTAAAAATAATCCAGTCCTAATTGGTGAACCTGGGGTGGGTAAAACAGCTATCGTAGAAGGATTAGCTCAACGTATTGTTAGAAAAGATGTACCTGAGGGTTTAAAGGATTGTGTACTTTATGAATTAGATATGAGTGCACTCATTGCTGGAGCTAGTTATCGAGGTCAATTTGAAGAGCGTTTAAAAGGGGTTCTGAAAGAGGTTAAGGAGTCTGAAGGACGTATTATTTTATTCATAGACGAAATCCACACAATCGTTGGAGCGGGTAAAACAGATGGAGCAATGGATGCAGGTAATATGTTAAAGCCGATGTTAGCAAGAGGAGAACTTCACTGTATTGGTGCAACAACTTTAGATGAATACCGGATGTATATCGAAAAGGATCCTGCCTTAGAACGCCGATTTCAACAAGTATTCGTTCGAGAACCTTCAATAGAAGATACGATATCGATTTTGCGAGGTCTGAAAGAGCGTTTTGAGTTACATCACGGTGTTCGTATTCACGACCGCGCAATTATTTCAGCTGCTGAGCTCTCGAACCGTTACATTACAGAACGCTTTTTACCGGACAAAGCAATTGATTTAATAGATGAAGCTTGTGCCATGATTCGAACAGAGATCGATTCAATGCCTCAAGAATTAGATATGGTAACAAGGCGTGTCATGCAATTAGAAATAGAAGAACAAGCTCTAACTAAGGAAAAGGATGAGGCAAGTAAAAAACGTCTTGAATCCTTGAAAGACGAACTTCACTCATTAAAATCAAAACAAGAAGCAATGAAAAAGCAATGGGAAGAAGAAAAACAAGCTTTACAAACAATTCAACACAAAAGGGAACAATTAAATAGCTTACGGCGTGACTTAGAGGACGCAGAGAGCAAATATGATTTAAATAAAGCTGCAGAACTTCGCCATGGTAAAATTCCAACTTTGGAGAAAGAATTAGCTAGCCTCGAAAATGAAATGAAAAAGGGTACAGAATCTCGTATTTTAAGAGAGGAAGTTACTGCAGATGAAATAGCGTCTATCATTTCGAGATGGACGGGTATACCCGTAACGAAACTTGTTGAAGGCGAAAGAGAGAAATTGTTAAGACTGAAAGAAACCTTACACGAACGAGTTGTTGGTCAAGACAATGCTGTCAAACTTGTTACGGAAGCCGTCTGGCGTGCGCGAGCTGGGATTCAAGATCCAAACAGACCCATTGGTTCATTTATTTTTCTAGGGCCAACAGGGGTTGGGAAAACAGAGCTTGCGAAAGCACTAGCTGCCCAGTTATTTGACTCAGAAGACCATTTTATTCGTATTGATATGAGTGAATACATGGAAAAGCATAGTGTATCAAGACTTGTCGGAGCTCCACCAGGTTATATTGGCTATGAAGAAGGTGGACAACTAACGGAGTCAGTTAGAAGAAATCCATATTCCGTCATTCTTCTTGATGAAATTGAAAAGGCACATCCTGATGTGGCCAACATTCTATTACAAATATTAGACGATGGTCGTATTACTGATAGTCAAGGTAGACTCGTAAATTTCACAAACACTGTTGTCATTATGACTTCTAATATCGGTTCACACTATTTACTAGAAAATGAACCAACAAATGATTCTGTCGATGAGTTAGTGATGACGGAACTCAGACTTCATTTTAAACCGGAGCTCTTAAACCGTGTAGATGACATCATCATGTTCCACGCGCTCGATTCAAATCACTTTGCATCGATAGCTTGGAAGTATATTAACCAGTTGCAAGCAAGAATCAGAGAGCAAGAATTTGATTTAAAAGTGGATGAATCCGTAGTCGAGTGGGTAATTAATAATGGTGTTGACCCGCAATTTGGAGCTAGACCATTAAAGAGATTTATTCAACGTAATATTGAAACAGCTGTTGCTAAAGAATTATTAAAAGGGGAAGCAATCCCTGGAGATACGTTACATGTCAAATTACACAATAACGAGTTAGTCGTTACAAAATAGAATAACTATATAAATAAAGGACATCAACAGATCTTTGCAGATTTGAGTCGATGTCCTTTTTTATGTAAACAATTGATTTTATATCTGAATGTTACGGGTAATCCTAATATTTAATGACAAGTTGTGCGAAAATAAATAAACCCCATTCACAGTACTGTGGATGGGATTAATACGTCTTCTTATTAATGATGTTCTGGTTCAGGAGTCGGTTCATTTGGAATGATTGCAGTAATAATCAGAATAATTACAGCAAAGATAACTGAAATAATTGCTCCAGTTACAAAGTCAAAATGAACACCTAATACTGAACTTACTACGTAGTTTAACATCGTAACTAATACGAAAGACCAGAATAATGTCATGATATATTGCATCAGTTTCACCTCTAACGAACTTTATTAACTTTATTGTTTCTAATTCACCTTAAAATATCATAACACAGGATATGAAAAAATAACAATATTCATTTCGCAATATGATAAATATTACAGTTGTTGTTCAGTAAAATGTGAGCTATAATTAAGACCAAGTACTAAATGTAAGTCATAAGAGAGTGATCCTTAAACTAAGGGGGAAAGACAATGAACGCAGGTATTATTGGAATTAGTAAATACGTTCCGGAAAAAGTTGTAACAAATTTTGATTTAGAAAAAGTAATGGATACAAATGATGAATGGATTCGTACAAGAACTGGAATTCAAGAAAGAAGAATTGCAGAGAACGAGGAAACTTCTGAATTAGCATATAAAGCAGCCGTAAAAGCGATTGAAAATGCCAACATTTCACCAAGTCAGATTGGTTTAATTTTAGTAGCTTCTGTTACTCAAGATCAATCTTTTCCAAGTCTTGCATGCCAAGTTCAAGAAAAATTAGATGCAACAAATGCAGCAGCAATGGATATTTCAGCTGCATGTTCAGGTTTTATATACGCTTTAGCAACAGCAAAACAATTTGTTGAAAGTGGAAGTTATGATTATGTACTAATTATAGGTGCAGAAAAATTATCGAAAATTACAAACTGGGAAGATCGAAATACTGCTGTTCTATTTGGAGATGGAGCAACAGCAGCTGTCATTGGTAAAGTATCTGAAGGACGAGGGATTTTATCTTTTGAACTAGGTGCTGATGGTACAGGTGGTAAACATTTATTTTTAAACAATGAAGATAACTTTATTTCAATGAATGGTCGAGAAGTATTTAAATTCGCGGTACGCCAAATGGGTGAATCAGCAGTTTCAGTATTAGAAAAAGCGGGCTTAACAAAAGCAGATGTAGATTTCTTAATTCCACATCAAGCAAATATCCGTATTATGGAAGCATCTCGTGAACGTTTAGAATTACCAGAAGAAAAACTTTCAAAACGTATTCACCAATATGGAAATACTTCATCTGCTTCTATCGGAATTGCCTTAGTCGATGAGCTTGAAGACGGTAATATTAAAGACGATGATATCGTTGTATTAGTTGGCTTTGGGGGAGGTCTTACTTGGGGCGGAGCAGTCATAAAATGGGGTAAATAAATTGATTTAATAGATTCACCTATAGTAACTTTAAATTAATATAAATATTTAGGGGGAAAATAGATTATGAAAAAAAGAGTAGTCATTACGGGAATCGGCGCCGTAACTCCTCTAGGTAACTCAGCTGAAGAGACGTGGGCGAATGTTAAAGCTGGAAAATCAGGTGTTGGCCCATTAACTAGAGTTGATGCAGAAAAATTTACAGCAAATGTAGCTGCTGAAGTAAAAGATTTTGATATTGAACAATACGTTGATCGAAAAGAAGCAAGAAAAATGGACCGTTTCACGCATTATGCACTTGCTTCAGCAATGATGGCGGTTAAAGATGCAAATCTTGAAATATCAGAAGAAATCGCAAACCGTGTAGGGGTTTGGATTGGCTCTGGTATTGGAGGTATGGAAACCTATGAAAATCAATTTAGAACGTTTCTAGAGCGTGGAGCACGTCGCGTTAGTCCGTTCTTCGTCCCAATGATGATTCCAGACATGGCATCTGGGCAAGTATCCATTCATTTAGGTGCAAAAGGAATTAATTCATGTTCAGTTACAGCTTGTGCATCTGGTACCAACTCAATTGGAGATGCTTTTAAAGTAATTCAACGTGGGGACGCGGATGTTATGATTACAGGTGGAGCCGAAGCGCCAATCGTCAATATGGCGGTAGCAGGTTTCTGTGCAAGTACGGCTCTTACAACAAATGAAGATCCTGCCACTGCATCACGTCCTTTCGATGCAAATCGTGACGGTTTCGTTATTGCAGAAGGTGCTGGTATCCTTGTTCTTGAAGAATATGAATTTGCAAAAGCACGTGGAGCTAAAATTTATGCAGAGATTATTGGTTACGGTGCAACAGGTGATGCCTATCATATTACAGCTCCAGCTCCTAATGGTGAAGGTGCTGCCCGTGCAATACAACAAGCGTTAGAAGACGGTGGTATCGATCCAAATCAAGTAGGTTATATTAATGCACACGGTACAAGCACTCCATATAACGATCTATTTGAAACGCAAGCTGTTAAAACGGTTTTCGGAGAACATGCATATAATCTTGCAATGAGTTCAACTAAATCAATGACTGGACATTTACTTGGCGCAGCTGGTGGGGTAGAAGCAATTTTTACAGCACTAGCTTTAAAAGAGGGTGTACTACCTCCAACTATTAATCTTACAACTCCTGATCCAGAATGTGATCTTGATTATGTGCCAGGAGAAGCTCGCACGGCTAATATTGAATATGCAATGAGTAATTCACTAGGCTTTGGTGGCCATAACGCAAGTATTTTATTGAAAAAAGTTGACTAAAAATTTCCGAACTTATCTAAAGTAAAAGAAAGCCTTTAGCATATCGCTAAAGGCTTTTTTATATGATTTAAATAGGGACAACTTGTACAAAGAAAAGGATGGTATTTATTCTACTACGGTTTTTAATTTTTTTATTCTTTTATGGATTATGTGTCATTTCTGTTGGAAATTTAATTTTATACTTAAACTACCGTACATTAGGCTATTCATGGTCTGCCGTTTGGTCATTCATTCTTGGAACACATGAACTATATTTAGCAGCCATATCATTAACCGTTATGTTTATCGTCGTTTACGACCTAATCCCATCGCGCTCTCCATTCTCTTAAGTGTATCTTGTGCAATGGCATTTGCTTTTTCCGCACCCTCATCTAAAATTTGGTCAAGCTCTGGGGAATCAATTAATTCGTTAAAGCGCGCTTGAATAGGTGCTAAATGTTCTATTAAGCTTGTCGCTACACCTTCCTTGAAAGCTCCGTAGCCAAGCCCTTCGTATTTTTTAACTAAAGTTTCAATTGCTTGACCAGTGACTGCGGATTCAATCGTTAACAAGTTTGAAACACCAGGTTTATTTGTTTCGTCGAACGCTACAAAACCATCAGAGTCAGTAACTGCTGATTTGATTTTCTTCTCTATTTGTTTTGGTGTATCTAAGAAACGAATTGTTGCTTTTGTATTTGAATCTGATTTACTCATTTTCTTTGTTGGTTCTTGCAATGATTTAATACGAGCACCAGCTTTTGGTAGTTGGATTTCAGGAATAACAAAGACATCACCATATCGCTTATTAAAACGTTCTGCAAGGTCACGAGTTAGTTCTAGATGTTGTTTTTGATCTTCACCTACAGGTACAATGTGTGAATTGTATAAAAGGATATCTGCAGCCATTAAAGGTGGATACGTTAATAAGCCTGCTAATACAGATTCTTTTCCATGAGATTTGTCTTTATATTGTGTCATACGTTCTAATTCACCAATTGTTGCAACGCATTGTAAAATCCATCCTGCTTGAGCGTGGGCTGGTACTTCCGATTGAATAAATAACGTAGATTTGTTAGGATCAATGCCCGTTGCTAAATACGTAGCTGCTAAAGTACGGATGTTTTTACTTAGTTCATCCGGATCTTGTGGTACTGTAATGGCATGTTCATCCACGATACAATATACAGTATTTCCTTCATCTTGTAGTGCGGGGAACTGCATAAAAGCTCCGATATAATTTCCTAATGTAATAACTCCTGTTGGTTGAACTCCTGAAAATATGTTTTTCATATTAAAACCTCCCAATTTTTCTACAAATAAAAAACATCATGCGTCCAATACGTTAAACGTAAAGGGACGAATGATGTTGAATCCGCGGTACCACCCAGCTTGTCGATTTCACGACCTCTTATGCTTTGTAACGTTAAGCAAACGAACTTTACTACTCCACTTCGTAAAGCTGACTCAAAAGTCCATTCCATTTGGACCGTCTTCTGTTTCCACCACCCACAGACTCTCTTTACACGGTTAACAAATGTACTATTCTTTATCCTCGTCTTTTCCATTGTTGAAAAAATTATATAAAAAATAAAAAATGATTGCAAATAAATTTCTTTTACGAAAAAGCGAATGAAAAAAACAACGTTTGGGCAATCTTTTATCGTGTAACAGTTATGGAAATTCTTTATCTTCAAATGAAGAAATATACAGAAATTTGTGATACTTCTCGATTAATATCATCTAATTGAGAAAAGAAGATCGAATATTAGAATGTTTTGTCGTATTGCTCTGAATATGGAGAAAGCAGGATTAATTAACCATGTCACATATATTCTGTTTAAAAAGCCGAAAAAGACACAAAAAAATCGCAATATCATTACATTTTTTACATGTTGCTATATTCAAATTGAATTTATTATTGTATAATGAATTCATTCTCTAAATTAAATTAATTCTAAAGTAAAAATAATCAAATTAGATATATATATAATATCTGAAAGGAAGTGTTCACCGTGATCGTAACACTATTTACTTCACCAAGCTGCACATCATGTCGGAAAGCCAAAGCATGGTTAGAAGAACATGATATACCATATAGAGAACGTAATATATTTTCTGAACCGTTAACAATAGGTGAAATTAAAGAAATTTTACGTATGACTGAAGACGGTACAGACGAAATTATCTCAACGCGTTCAAAAATATTTCAAAAGTTAAATGTAGATGTTGAAAGTTTACCGTTACAGGAGTTATATGAGTTAATACAAGAGCATCCAGGCTTGTTACGTCGTCCTATAATTATTGACGAGAAAAGATTACAAGTTGGTTATAATGAAGATGAAATTCGTCGATTCTTACCTCGAAAAGTACGTGCTTTCCAACTATTAGAAGCTCAACGATTGGTTAACTAATTTTTCTAACGAAATCGGTAAAATCCACATTTTAGGATTTTATCGGTTTTTTTCTATCACTAGATTATCGGTTGAATGTTTGCCTAATTTTGTATGAAAAATCAGATGGTATTTACTAAAATATCTCTTGATTTCATTAAGATTCTCAACTACAATTTCAATATTCAAATAATTTTAGATTCTAGATGTTTTTCCTTTTCATTTTATGTTTAAACATCATACAATAGAGTTATAGAATGAGCATTTCCATAATAAATTTGTTTTAATATGGTGATGACACTTCTTTGATGAATTGTTAACAAATAAAAGTTAATAATTCAAACATACTAATAACGCTTTCGGGTATTTCAACGAAGACTAGAAGGGAGTTGAAGTTTAATGGACATCGAACGCGTAAATGAAAACACACTAAAACTCTTTATTTCTTATCGTGATATTGAGGACCGTGGGTATAGCCGAGAAGAAATTTGGTACAACAGACAAAAGGGCGAAGAGTTATTTTGGGATATGATCGGAGAAATCAATACGGATGATTACTTTGATTTAGACGGCCCAATTTGGATTCATGTGAATGCTTCTGAACAAGGTTTGGAAGTAATCGTAACTCGTGCGAATATGACTTCTGAGGAATCGGGCTTACTTGCAAGTCTAGAAGATACTCGGGATTCAGTAGATCATAAATCCGATGATTCAATGTACGATTCAATGGATGATGATGAATCGGGAAATGGATCTTTAGCGCGCGAGAAATTCAGTGTTTATAAATTTAAGGACATTGATGAAATTATTCCATTAGCAAATCGTTTGGTTCCTTTCGGTTTACCTTCATCTTTATATACATTTGAAAACAGTTACTATGTTGCTGTGGACTTCTCACAAATTGAAGAAGTTAAACAACGTAAAAATATTCGTGCCATCATAAATGAATATATGAGTCCATCTAAATTAACGATTTACCGTCTGCAAGAATATGGCGTGGAAATCATGAGCAATGATTGTTTTGAAACAGTATTACAATATTTCGATTAGTTTATTAGCCAAAATTCTAAGGGATTTTGGCTAATTTTTTTAGTGTGCCCGGCATGGGCTACAACTTGGTGGTGAAAGTCCACTACAGGCTTGGCAGTAGGAACTGTTAGCTGATGGCAAGGGTGTCCACCGTGAGGTGGAATCTGAAGGAAGCCGGAGGCAAAATCCCGAACTGACGGACAGAAACTATATATAAGGCTGAATTGGAATGGACGAGTTTGCTAAACAAAACGAAGTCCAATACTGCACGAGTTCCATACAGTAAATATAGCAGTTACATGGGAGGAAGGTTGTAGCTCTTACCCGGGGAGGTCTTACAAGGGTTCCCGACAAGAGAGATGGAATATCTCACAGGAACAAGCTTACCAGTGATGGCAAGCTGAATTGTAAGAAGTCAGCAGAGGTCATAGTAGTTTCTCTGAAATGAAGGACTGAACAATAGCAATCTTGAAGAATTACGGAGGTGATGGCAGTGCAAAGACCGCAGAAAACATCGCAAGATGGCTGTTTGCAAAGGGATAAGTTGGAAACTGAAGAGTATGCAAGAGTGTGTAGTCCTGCCGTTAAAGAAGTAGGTCAACAAGATGGTATCGATTTAATTGATAAAGTAATTGATAGTAATAATCTTTTCAGAGCATGTAAGAAGGTTAAAGCCAACAAAGGTGCGCCTGGAATAGATGGAATGACAGTAGATGAACTTTTTGGTCATGTCAGTAAATACCTACCCCATCTTAAGAGAAAACTGAAAGATGGCTCATATAAGCCTCTTCCAGTCAAACGGGTTGAAATCCCGAAGGCGGATGGTACAAAACGAAAATTAGGCATTCCATGTGTTAGAGACCGTATGGTCCAACAAGCAATATATCAAGTAATAGGTGGAATAATAGACCCGAAATTTTCCGATTCAAGTTTTGGTTTTCGACCAAATAGAAACCAACACCAAGCCATAAAGAAATCTATCAAATACTATGAACAAGGCTATAAAGTGGTAGTGGATTGTGATCTCAAAAGTTACTTTGACACCATTAACCATCAAAAGCTAATGGAATACCTCAAGGAATTCATTAAAGATAAAATTATATTAAAGCTAATTTGGAAATTTCTTAAAAGCGGAATATTAGAGAATGGCTTTACCAAACCAACTGAATTCGGTGCGCCTCAAGGCGGTGTACTTTCACCAATTCTTAGTAATGTTTATTTAAATCAGTTAGATATAGAACTGGAGGAAAGAGGACATAAATTCGTTCGCTTTGCGGATGATTTTTGCATCTACGTTAAAAGTAAACGAGCTGGTGAACGTGTCCTTGATAGCATTACAAAGTTTTTGGAGAAGGAACTGAAGCTGACAGTTAATAAAACTAAAAGTAAGGTGGGGTCTCCGACCAAACTAAAATTTTTAGGTTTCTGTATCCACAGTACATCCAAAAGTACAGGATGTAGACCACACCACTCCGCGAAGAAAAGATTCAGAGATAAACTAAAATATAAAACTAGACGAAATCGTACTGGTAAATTTGAGGATATCGTTAAAGAAATTAATCAAGTTACGGTTGGATGGATAAATTACTATGGCATTGGTTTGATGAAAATGTTCATTCAAGATATGAGAAAGTGGCTAAACCATCGGTTAAGGCAACTTATTTGGAAAAGGTGGAAGAAAGTCAAGACAAGGTACTATCAACTTAGGAGATTAGGTATCCAACACAATGAAGCCTGGAAAGTAGCGAATACCCGTAAGGGTTATTGGAGGATTTCAGGAAGTGAAACTCTACATAAAGCTATTAGAACAAAAACGCTCATCAAATGGGGAATAAAGGACCTTAATTATTTGTATGAGCGTCGATACTTAAGTTATTGAACCGCCGTATACGGAACCGTACGTACGGTGGTGTGAGAGGTCGACTAGCCAATTAATGGCTAGTTTCCTACTCGATTGTGAAATAAGTTTCTGTTAAAACCTATTCAAATTGAAAATTTCATTACATCGGAAATCAATGGTTGCACATCAATTTCTTCCTTTTTACAATAGTGAATATAGGAGGGTGTACATGCTTGTTGCATTAACAGAACAAAATGAACGATTTGTTTTAAGAACAAGTACCCCCAAAGCAATGTTAAAAAAACTTCGAGATCACCATCAGTTTTATTGTCCTCAGTGTAAAGAACAAGTCCAATTTAAAATTGGATCGATTAAAATCCCTCACTTTGCCCATCAATCCAACAGTCAATGTGATATGTATTTTTCGGAACCAGAATCCGAACAACATTTATTAGGGAAAGAACAATTATTACAAATGTTTTCATCTCAAGGATTTGAAGTTCAATTAGAAAGTTATATACCAGATTTAAATCAAAGACCCGATTTATTAGTTAATACAAATAGTGGGATTACCTATGCCGTTGAATATCAATGTAGTCCACTGCCAAGTGAACGATTTTTATTAAGAAATAAAGGATATAAAAGTTTACAAATTTCTCCAATATGGATATTTGCTACACCTCCAAATCTAAGTTCAAAAATGGGTATAGAGAAAATTTCTTTAAATGAACAACTCCAACAATTTGTAGTTCGTTATCATAATCAAGATTTCTTAATGACTTATCATCCGTACAGTAAAAAGTTTTATTACTTTACAAACCTTCTTCATGTTAAAGGAAATTCATTTTTAACAAAAGTGTTATCAATAACAATAGATAATCAAAAATTCCCTTTTTATTTGCCTAAGAAATTAGAGGAAAGTGAATTTTTACAATACTACAAATCATATCTTGTTACGAAAACCCAATACACTAAGTATCGAGTGTTAATAAGCAGGAGCGGAATTAATGATTTATTCTTACGAAGTATTTATGAACTCCGTTTAAGTCAATCGAATCTCCCGTTATTCCTTGGAATTCCGTTAAAAGGGAACGAGGAGCTTAATACTTTTTCTTTAGAATGGCAAACGGCTCTATTTTATTTTATGCACCTACACTGTATCATGCTCCATAACATGAATAGACAAGCTAGTATGCACTTTTTAAAGTGGGCTAAGTTAAAAATTACAAACAAAACTATTAATCTAGTTTTAGATTATTGTCGCATTTTACAAAGTCTATCCATTGAACATGTATATAGTCCCGCCGAGGAAAGACAACTCATTAATTTGTTATATGCCCAATTTCTTGCATAAAATTAGGGGAATTGAGAAAATATTAAAGAACTAATTTTTTTGAATCGGAGGCTATCTAAATGGCGAAAAAAGTGTTAACACGTGATGAGGTTCCAGTAGAGTTAACTTGGGATTTAACAACGATCTTTTCAAGCGATGATGAATGGGAAAAAGAGTTTAAGGAAATTGAGCAATTAATTCCAAACGCAGAACAATTTAAAGGAAAAGTTACTGAAAGTGCAGAGAGATTATTTGATACTTTACAGTTTAATGATCAATTGTCAGAGCGCTTCAGTAGGCTTTATGTTTATAGTCATCTTAAACACGATCAAGATACAACCAATAGTCTATACCAGGCTATGGACGGCCGTGTTCGATCATTAGGTGCGAAACTAGCAGCAGCTTGGTCATTTATAACTCCGGAAATTCTATCGGTTGATGAAAATACAATTAATGAGTATTTAAATCATTACGAACCATTACAATTATATGCACAAATGTTAAAAGAGTTAAACTTGCAACGTCCTCATGTTCTATCAGCAGACAAAGAAGAGATGTTGGCACAGTTTTCAGAAGTATCTAGTGCTTCAGGTAGCACTTTTAGTTCATTAAATAACGCAGATTTACAATTCCCAGTTATTAAAAATGATGAAGGGGAAGATGTTGAATTAACGCATGGTAATTACATTTCATTTTTAGAAAGCTATAACCGAGATGTGCGTCGAGATGCTTTTAAAGCGATGTACGATACGTATGGCAAATTTAAAAATACTTTTGCTTCTACACTTTCGGGAAATGTGAAAGCCCATAATGTGAGTGCAAAAATTCGAAAATATCAATCTGCAAGACATGCAGCATTAAGCAATAATCATATACCCGAAAAAGTTTATGATCAACTTATTTCAACAATCCATGAATATTTACCAGCATTGCATCGATATATTGCACTTCGTAAGGAAGTATTAGGATTAGAAGAGCTTCATATGTATGACTTGTTCGTTCCATTAGTTAAAGAAATGAAAATTGATATGCCATATGAAAAAGCAAAAGAAATGATGGTAAATAGCTTTGCACCTCTTGGAGAAGAATACCAATCAACCGTACAAAAAGGTTTAGATAGTCGTTGGGTAGATGTACTTGAAAACAAAGGGAAACGCAGCGGTGCCTATTCCTCAGGTACGTTTGGAACAAATCCTTATGTGCTAATGAACTGGCAAAACAATTTGAATAACTTATTTACATTAGCCCATGAGTTTGGTCATAGTATGCATAGTTACTACACAACGAACAACCAACCATATCCTTATGCGGATTATTCTATTTTCGTTGCTGAAGTTGCATCAACATGTAATGAAGAGTTATTATTCGATTATTTGTTGAAAAATACTGAGGACCCTCAAATGAAAATATATTTATTAAATCATTGGTTAGATGGGTTCAGAAGTACAGTATTCCGACAAACAATGTTTGCTGAATTTGAGCATCTTGTTCATGAGATGGACCGTAATGGCGAAGCTATTACTGCAGAGGGCTTAACGAACATTTATTATGATTTAAATAAACAATATTTCGGTGAAGCAATAATAGTTGATGAAGAAATTGGGTTAGAGTGGGCAAGAATTCCGCACTTTTACTACAATTATTACGTTTATCAGTATGCTACTGGTCAAAGTGCAGCTACGGCTTTAAGTAAACAAATATTAGAAGAAGGTAAGCCGGCTGTTGACAGATATATTAATAACTTCTTAAAAGCCGGTTGCTCGGACTTCCCAATTGAAGTTTTAAAAGCTGCAGGGGTTGACATGGAATCTCCAGCACCAATACGTGAAGCTTGTAGAGTATTTGAAGAAAAATTAAATGAACTTGAATCATTATTATTAAAGTAATGAAACAATAGGAAGCTGCAGGGAAACCTGTAGCTTTTTCTTATGGGATATTCAGTGTTACTCTTCCCATGTATGAATGATTGATTAATTGATTTACAAATAACAAACAAAATTTTAGTTTAATTCGTGTTTTCTAGAATACGGACTTGTCCTATTAATTATTTCAATATACCTAAAATATACACTAGAGATATTGTAATCGCTTACTATATGACGATTTTGTGAAATTCCTGTCGAAATATTGCGCTAGCCTATTATTCTATGATAAGTTTAATACGTGAAATAAATCACAAAACAAACATACACCCCTTTGTTTGAACGTGAACATTTCTCCCATCCCCTTTGTGAAAAGAGCTGTCATTATTATACAGAATAATGACAGCTCTTTTATTTTACTTCAATTATTAAGTTCCTTATTATTTGCCTTCAACATGATAAATCTATAAGTGGTAGATAGAGTTTCCTTCACATGACTCTAATAAAAAAAATCTGACCCTAAAGAGCCAGACTGAATATTTTTTATATAAGATGGATAAGTTCTAAGTATTATGATTTAACACGCCATATTGTGATATTACCATTACAAAGACGTTCTATTTTTTGTTGTAGCATACGTTTTTTTAACTCACGTTCAGCTTCCTCTAATGTAATCGAATATATATCGGCTACATCTTGAGTGGTTAATGAATGGTATCGTTGAAAGAGTTCATCGAATGTAGGTAGCGGTTGGCTAATTAATTGTTCGCTTAGCATTTCTTCTAATATTCGAACATAAACATCATAAGAATACAAACCACTAACCTTTAAGCCTTCATCTTCAATACATTCGTTAAAGAAAACGATACTTGGCACTTCATCAATTTCCATTTCTCTTGTGATATATAAATCACATTGGAATGCTCGAGAAGTTTCTTTTGATCCGAAATCAGAGAGAAATTCATCTAGATCTAAATTAGCCTCTTTCGCAATCTCAAGTAAGGTTGAATAAGATTGGACATTTTTTGTATTCAAAATCGTATGTTCCTGCAATTTTTGAATAAACCGAAATGCTGCTCGTTTTCCTTGTAATTCAGCTGCCTTAATCGCGAGGGAAGGTAAAGCAGGATGTGATATATCCAATTCGGTACCTGAATAGCAACCTTTTGTACTAAGATTTATGCAGTTTAATGTTGTGAGATGCGTACTAATTACAAAACGCCAAGAGAAGTAATGACCATACTCTATTTGAAGTTTTCGAATTATGGATTGTACTTTCAATGCTCTTGAACAAAATGGGTCAATGAAAATATATAATTCTATTGGTTTTGTAACTTGTGGAGGTGCAATAGGTTCAGATAAAACTTGGATATCATTCACTAAAATTCCTCCTCATCTTCATTTTGTGTATTAACCATGTGATGAGCGGTTAGAACAAGGCGTTTGTAGTAAACTTCCCGGAACTTACCAACAAGTCCTACCTCATCCATTGCTTCGCTCATACACTCAAGCCAAGCTTGTGCGTGATCAGGCGTTATTTTAAATGGCAAATGACGCGCTCTCATCATTGGATGACCATGTTCTTCGGTATATAAATTTGGCCCACCTAGGTACTGGGTCTGAAATTGAATTTGTTTACGTGCTGTTTCTGTTAAATCTTCAGGAAAGAGTGGACGTAACAATGGATGCTTATCAACACGTTTGTAAAAAGCATGTATTAGCTCTTCAAGTTTTTCAGCACCTAGTTCCTCGTAAGGAATCGTGTATTTTCGATTCATAGGTGTAACTCCTTCCTTGGTTCTGAACAAAATCCAATTTTACAAATAAATATTTATACTTCTAAGAATGATTTTTTGTAGTAATATATTCATTCTATCAACGTAAACTTTATTTCTCAAATAAAATGGCATGAGGATTGTTTACAACATTGGAAATTCCTACAATACAGAGTGAACTCTAGCAAAATTCATCCTCGATAATAATTTACAACCTTTTGTACATAGTTAGCAGTTTCTTTAAATGGTGGGATGCCACCGTATTTTGAAACGTTCCCTGGGCCAGCATTATAAGCAGCAAGAGCCAATTCAATATTGTGATTAAATTTTGCGAGCATCTCGCTTAAATATTTTGTACCCCCCATGATATTTTGCTCCGGGTCGTTACTGTCCGTTACTCCCAAATACTTTGCAGTTCCCGGCATAAGTTGCATTAAGCCAGTAGCTCCTGCAGAACTAACCGCGTGAGGATTGAAATTAGATTCTTGTTTAATAACTGCTTGAATTAGTTTTTCAGGAACCCCATATTTTTTAGCAGCCCTAGCAATAATGTCTTGGAAAGATTCTTCACCTGAAAAGTGAACATTCGTATTCTTGTCTTCGTTAGCAGTATTCCCTTGTGATAATAATTCATAATAAGATGAAGGTATGTATGAAGTATTTTGATTGAACAAATATGAATTGATATCGGTTGTGCCCAAGTTTTCATTTAAGTTAGTTATATCATTTGAATAACTTGATGATGTATCTTCTAATACTTCTTCAAGTAATTGTGTAAAAATGGAGTTCTCATCGTTATTCAGTGAAGTCAATTTATTAGATGAACCAATTGATTGAATAGCTTGAATCTCAAGAAGTAATTTCATCGATGCTGAGTCCATAAATTGCATCAACCTTTCTTTTCATTTAATGCTTGCATAAAGCGAGCAATTTTTTTCTCTGTTTTTATTCGCTTAATGTTGTAACTAGTCAAAAATTTATTAAAAATAATTGCTCCTGATTTTTCATCGTTTGTTTCATATTCTACCTCATAATCGTCACAGTTTAAATAGAATGAGTGGTCAAAAACTAGTATACCGCCTTCGTATGGAATTTCAATACGATCTGTTGTAAGAGAACCGAACATCTTTAAATCTTGGATAGGGACCAGTAGTTGTTGTAATTTTTCCTTAACTAGTGGAGCTTCAAAGTTATTACCGTTAAGCATATCAATTGCTTGCTGTTTGTTTAAAATATCCGTAGTTTCTAAATGGGTATTTTGAGCTGTTTTTTCTTTTAAGGTACATTCGATTTTAGCGTTAGTTTCTCTAATTCTAAGACCACTATGTAAATGTTTCAAATGCCACCTAGGTGTATCGAAATAATAGTTTGTTTGTCGGACAATCCGGTTATTTTCAATTGCAAAAGAAGTTAACAGATGTTCATACTGTTCTTTTGTTAACATATTTTTAAATTCAATTTCTATTTCCTGTGCCATATATTTCTTCCTTTCTAAGAAAAACAGTGGAATTTATTTAATCTTTTTCTCGAATGTTCTCTGCTATGTTAAAATATGAAATGAATAGTGACATGAAGGGAATGTAATGACTTTGCGCAACATTTATCACGTTGAAAAATTTGAATATGTACATAATGAGCTTCATTTTAGTTTATACGAAAATGAGTTTGAAATACAGTTTAAACCTGCGAGACAAGTAATAGCTGATTCCGATCATATGGCGTTTGTTTACCTAATAGAAGAAGGAGATAACTATAGTTACATTCGTTTTACTCAGGAATTTTGGCCACAATTAGTAGAAAGTGTACTAGGTGAATATAATCCTTTTTTGAAAATAGGGAATGAAAGTAGGGAGCTTGAGGGCTTTCGTGATGAATTATTAACACTCGTTTACAATATTGAAGGTAACGATAATTATGGTGAAGAGTTCGTAAAAGCAGTGGAAGAAAGTTTCGAACAAATTCTTCAAGGGAATGGGAAATAAAACTGGTAACAAAATGATATTAGATAACTTTTTGGGGAAAAGGTCATCTATTCATCAATGCAATTGGTGAATTGTTTTATGCTGGGAGGAATTTACTATGGGACAATGGGATTTATTTTTAAGTCCATATAAACAAGCAGTTGACGAATTAAAAATAAAGTTAAAAGGGATGCGTACTCAATTTGGTATTCGAGGGAATACTTCCCCTATAGAATTTGTAACTGGAAGGGTGAAACCGTTAGCAAGTATTTATGATAAATCGCTTGAAAAGGGAATTGCCTTTGAACCATCAGAACGCTTAGCAGCTGAAATGCAAGATATTGCAGGAGTTCGGATTATGTGCCAGTTTGTAGATGATATTTCTACAGTAAATAACCTTATTAGACAGAGAGATGATTTACAGGTAATAGAAGAAATTGATTATATTGAGAATGAAAAACCGAGTGGCTATCGTTCCTACCATATGATTGTTGAGTACCCTGTTGAAACGATTAATGGGAAAATAAAAGTATTAGTTGAAATTCAAATTCGTACCCTTGCAATGAACTTTTGGGCGTCAATTGAACATTCATTAAATTATAAATATAAAGGGATATTCCCAGAAGAAATAAAAAATCGGTTACAGAGCGCAGCAGAAGCCGCATTTCGATTAGATGAGGAAATGTCCTCTATTCGTCATGAAATCCAAGAAGCACAAGCATATTTTAGTGAAGTGAAGGAAGCATCTAACGCAAGCATTCCTACCAATAAGGAAAAGGAACGTGAGTAAATTGAAATTTTCAATACAATCCCGTAGAGACAATCAATCAAATGAATTAAGAGACTTGGCAAAGAAGTACTTACAGGATTTTGGCCTTATTTATGATGAAGATGAACCTGACATTGTTATTTCTATAGGTGGAGATGGCACATTATTACATGCATTTCACCGACACACACATCGATTAGATAAAGTGGCTTTTGTAGGAATCCATACAGGCCATTTAGGATTTTATGCGGATTGGAAGCCTTCTGAATTAGAAAAATTAGTATTGTCAATTGCGAATCAGAAATTTAATGTAGTTGAATATCCGTTGTTAGAAGTAAAAGTACAACATAATCATTCAGATATGAATACTTACCTAGCGTTAAACGAAGCTACCGTAAAATCACCAGAGATTACGCTTGTAATGGATATTGAATTAAACGGAAATCATTTCGAATGCTTTAGAGGCGATGGGCTATGTATATCGACACCATCTGGAAGTACAGCATACAATAAAGCCTTAGGTGGAGCTATCATCCATCCAACTTTACAAGCATTTCAAATTACTGAAATGGCTTCGATTAATAATCGTGTTTTCCGTACTGTAGGTTCTTCTTTAGTGTTACCAGCACACCATAATTGTGCGTTAAAACCAGTATCGAACCAGAAAATTATGATGACAGTCGATCATATTCAACTTGTTCATTCAGATTTGCAGTCCATTTCGTTTAGAGTAGCTTCGGAAAAAGTACGCTTTGCTCGATTTAGACCATTTCCATTTTGGGAACGGGTACACGATTCCTTTATTGCAAATGAATAGGAAGATAAAATGAATAAGAGATTTAAAGTAACATTTCAAGCTTTAGAAAACGGAGAATTGCTTCGGGATGCCATTGCAAGGCAAGGTATATCAAAGAAGGCACTTACATCCATCAAATTTAACGGTGGGAATATTTTCGTTAATGGAGTTGAAAGAACCGTTCGATATCCATTAACTGCAGGTGATTTTGTAACGATTGTTTTTCCATCTGAAGAAAAAAGTGAAGGCCTATTGGTTGAACATGGAAAACTAGATATTGTTTATGAAGATGAGGCCATTCTTATTATCGATAAACCACCATTTATCAATACCATTCCCTCTAGGGAACATCCAACTGGGAGCATTGCTAACTTAGTTCTAGGTTATTTCGAAAAACAAGGAATTGATTCAACCGTTCATATTGTAACGAGGCTCGATCGTGATACTTCGGGATTACTATGTATTGCTAAACATAGCCACGTACATCATTTATTGGGTGTACAGCAACGACAAAACCTCATTAATAAGCAATACGAAGCCATTGTACATGGTCATGTACAGAGAGACTTTCAAACCGTTATTGCACCGATTGGTCGTAAAACAACTAGTATTATTGAGCGAGAAGTGCGTCAGGATGGGCAATTTGCACAAACTGACGTTTTAGTCCTTGAGCGCAGTCATTATAATAGTTACCCGATTTCCCATGTCAGATTAAAGCTACATACTGGTCGAACACATCAAATACGAGTACATATGGCTCATCTAGGTCATCCAATTGTTGGGGATGAGCTGTATGGGGGAAATAGAGAGCTCTATGAAAGGCAAGCTTTGCATTGTGTAATGCTGGAAATGAATCACCCTTTAACTGGAGAAAAATTAATTTTTTCTTCTGAAATACTTGAAACGATGAAGAATTTATTAAATAATAATGAGATGTTCGAAGAATAGTTATTTCGGGCATCTTTTTTTATAGAACATTATTTTTGAAAGGAGGGGACAAGCATGATAGAAAATCAAAACGATAACGAAGTACAATATCATGAGGAATCATTACAACAATTTTTATTAGATGGGAAAATTGATGAGTTCCGTGCAACTTTTTTTACACTTCATGAATACGATCAGGCCCAATTTTATGAGAAGGTGGGACCTGATATACGTCAGATCATCTATCAATTTTTGTCTCCTCAAGAATTGGCTTTAATATTTGAAGCATTAGAAATTAATAACGAAGATTACGAAGACTATTTAAAAGAAATGGATACTTCGTATGCTGCAGAAATGTTATCGTATATGAATACGGATGATGCAGTTGACGTATTAAATGAACTAGATGAAGAACACCGAGATAGTTTCCTAGAAATGATGGATAGTGAAACGGTTGAAGAATTTAACGAGCTATTAGCTTACGCAGAATATACAGCCGGATCTATTATGACAACGGAGTATGTATCAATACTTGAAAATTCTACTGTTCGTTCTGCAATGACAGTGTTACGTAATGAAGCACCTAATGCGGAAACAATTTACTATGTTTTCGTTGTAGATACGAATCATCAGCTTACAGGAGTTCTATCACTAAGAGACTTAATTGTTTCAAGTGAAGATACGATAATCAAGGAAATTATGAAAGAGCGAGTTGTCTTTGCAAAAGTAACGGATGATCAGGAAGATGTTGCACAACTGTTTAAGGATTACAATTTTTTAGCTCTACCAGTTGTAAGTGAAAATAACGAGCTTGTCGGGATTATTACAGTAGATGATATTATTGATGTCATCGATGAAGAGGCATCTGATGATTATTCAAAATTAGCCGGTATTACAGATATTAATGTAGATATCGGTCCGTTGAAAGCGGCAAAAAATCGGTTGCCATGGCTAATTATGTTATTATTTTTAGGAATGCTTACTGCAAGTTTAATGGCTCAATTTGAAGCAACTTTAGACCAAGTTGCATTATTGGCATTATTTATTCCTTTAATTTCGGGAACGTCTGGTAACAGTGGCACACAAGCATTAGCGGTCGCTGTACGCGGTATTGCAACAGGTGAAATCGATGGGAAAAATAAATTTAAACTGTTGTTACGTGAAATCTGTACAGGTTTAATAACAGGATTTGTTTGTGGAATAGTTGTAATTGCTATTATTTATTTCTGGCAGCACTCATTAATTATTGGTTTATTAGTCGGTGCGGCAATATGCTGTTCCATTCTTGTTGCAACCGTTGCAGGTTCATTCATTCCTTTATTGATTCACAAATTAGGTGTCGACCCTGCCGTTGCTTCAGGTCCCTTTATTACAACTTTAAATGATGTAACAAGTATATTGATCTATTTGGGATTAGCGACAACGTTAATAAGTCAAATTAGTTAAGTTATTTATAACGTTTAGTAGGTTTAAGTCACGAAAAATTTCCTTTTGCATATTTATATGAAAAAAAGGATGTGCAAAATTGGAAGTTCGAGAACCATTGCTTTTCATTCAAAGTCCACCTTTCTACTATATTGACGTGAGGGAGACAACAGTTAACGAAGAGGATAACATATTAGAAGAAAGTACTTCTGTATATGAGTTGACAAGAACTGAAAAAATTCACGATGAAGTGATTGTTCGACAATTAGGTTATTTTTCTCAACCTGTTAATCGAAACCGTTCATTAACTTTTCATCTCGAAGATGGAGAGAAATTGGTTGGTAAAATAAATGAAATTGATGGTATTCATGTAAAAGTTAAAACAAATAATAATATTGTTTTAATTAATGGAAATGAAATCAAAGCAATTACATTATCAAATCGAGAGTATTAATGTAGAAATGAGGCTGAAACAAAACTAGCTTCAATAATTAAAGAATCGTGAAATCACTCCATAGATTTCACGATTCTTTTTTATATTCACATAACTAGAATCAAAATCTTACCGCTTAAGTTTATGGCCACCGTTATCAATGATTGGTTTTACTCGAACGGAAGTCGAGTGTAACCTATATGCCACCGTTTTTTCGATTCGAGGTGTGTTTGCCCCAGCCTAATTATACTTCTTAAGAATAGGCGGAGAAATTCCGTCTAATGTATATATTGGGGCCAAAAGGAGCGGATATAAGCGGAGAAATTCCGATTAACTGCTCTAGTTTAGGCAAAATTCTAAGATATGAATAGGATAATCGGAAAAACTTCCTTTATTTCCGAAAAAATAGAGGCATTTCTTAATATAAGCGGAATATCTCCGTTTAAATAATTTCGATTAAATATTTTCGATTAAATATTTCCGTTTAAATATTTCATGCATTATTAAAATGCCTGTTTGGTACATGCTAATCAAATAGAGGGTGATTTCTTATCCCTGTTTTTCACCTTTAAAGAGAACCAGTAACAAAAGTCAATGGTATTTCCGGTGATCAAGTTAATTTCTTAAGAATTTATTAGTTTTTTTATCCTCTTTTTTGCATAGGATAATTAGTTGCCTGAAATGTCATTCTAATAGAAAAGAGGCTAACCCATAAAGAGTTAGCCATGATTGAATTGAATTTCTACTATATTAATTACAAATATTTAAGTCAACGTCTGCAACACATTGAATTGCCGTGAAATTATCTAGATCAACTGTTACACAAGTTTCAGTTTTTCTAAATCTTCTAATTTCACCAAATTCATCTGGATTTAAGTTGTCGTTTTCTTCAAATAGTACAGTTTCTGTTAAAACATCTGTTTCTTCTTCTTCTTCTTCCAATTCTAAACCGTTAGCTTCAGCAGCACCAACTGGAGCTAGTGCGCGTAAAGTGGCGCAGCAATCACCGAATACATCTTCTACTCTGAAGAAAGGAGTAAAGAAAAATTCTCCGCCTCTTCTTGCTACTACTTTGAATGGTTTGCCTAATTCATCTAATAACATGAAAACTCGTGTATCGGCATTTCTTGAACGATGCGAAAGTCCTCCTAGTGGTTCAAGGAAGCAACTTGTTCCACAAGTATCGCAATCATGACGAACTGCCTCATTTTGAATTTTTAAGATGGATTTGACAACTTCACAGATACAACCACGTTCATTACGAGCATCACCACGTAAAGAACTGCTTTCTAGGTTTCTACCACAACCCATTAAAATTCACCTCTCTTCATATTTGCTTCAATCTACAATATGTCGAAATGAATCACAAAACCGGGCTATAGTTTATAGGCGCTAAATTTTTGCCTAATTTTTTTTGCCAAATTGGAAATGATATTCATTGAAGAATCCTGATTTGTAAAAACAAATATGCATTTGAAAGGCTTACATATCATGATTTTCCAAGGATAGATGAACTAACATTACACATACTATTTTTAAAAGGGGGTAGAATTTTGAAAAAATTAGCAATTTTCTTCTTCGTCCCTTTATTATTAGCCGGCTGTTCAAGTAATGAAAAAGAAATTGAAATATTTGACGTTCTTGATGATGCGGAAAAGAGAGAAGAAGTACGGGAAATAATTGAAAACAAGAACGAAATTTATAGTGGTACTGCGATTTTTGTTGATGATAAATTACTCCTTGCAGTACAAGCTAAACCATGGCTTGATTTTCAAAAAGAAAAAATTGAAGAAGATTTACAAAAACAACTTGAAAAAAAATATCCTGATTTAAATGTTTTAGTGTCCGCTGATTTCAAATTGTATTGGGAAGCCAATAAAATAGTGAATGAGCAAGATGCGCAAAAGGTGAATGCACATGTAGAAAAACTAACAAGTTTAGTTAAGGAGGAAACGTAATGAAGCCACAAGAATATCAAGCATTAGAGCAGCAAATTACTCCTCCAAAACCGTATTTTAAAAATGCAATGAAAGCATTCTTAGTTGGTGGAATCATTTGTACGATAGGACATGCCATTACTTATTTTTATATCATCTTTTTTGACTTTACAGAAAAAACAGTAGGTAACCCGACTGTTGCAACGGTTGTCTTCATATCGATGCTTTTAACAGGCTTTGGCTTATATCGAAAACTGGGTCAATTTGCGGGTGCTGGTAGTGCTGTTCCTGTTTCTGGTTTTGGAAACGCGGTTATATCTGCAGCAATTGAACATCGTACAGAAGGTGTAGTACTTGGAGTTGGAGGAAACATGTTTAAATTGGCAGGATCTGTTATTTTATTTGGAGTTGCTTCTGCATTTTTTGTTGCGCTAATTAAATTAATTCTCGTATCAATAGGTGTTGTACAATGGTAATCGTATTTAATTCAAAACCGTCAATTTTAGCCTCTGGTGCAGTTGCAGGTCCTTTAGAAAAGAAAAGTGTTTTCTATTCCTATTTTGATTCAGTTGTTGAAGACGAACGATGGAACGAACGAACGAATGAGCAAGGACATGCAAAAATGATTAATGAAGCCTGCAACATCATACTAAAAAAAGCAAATATAAAAAATACAGATGTAAATTATCTTTTGAGCGGTGATTTAGTGAATCAAATGACTCCGTCAAATTTTGCTGCAAGAGAATTTGCGACTCCGTTTATTGGATTATTCTCAGCATGTGCAACATCAGTCTCTTCTGTCATTGTTGCTAGTCTTTTAACGGAATTAGGAGCATCAGAACTAGCTATTGCAGGTGCAGCTAGTCAACATAATGCAATTGAACGCCAATTCCGTTACCCAATCAACTACGGCTCAATGAAGCCTGCCACTGCCCAATGGACTGTAACTGCAGCTGGTTATGCTTTAATTGGAAAACATAATCCAGAACTTCCATCAATTGAAGCAGCTACAGTAGGTAAAGTGGTGGACTACGGTGACACGAATCCGTTCCATATGGGTGGAGCAATGGCACCAGCTGCATATGACACAATTACTACCCATTTGAAAGAAAGAAATCAAAAAATTTATGATTATGATCTTATCATGACTGGTGATTTAGGGAAAATCGGTTTAAAAATTTTAAAAGCGATGCTCGCACAATCTGGTGTAAAGCAAGAAGAACTACAGCTAATCCGTGATGCAGGAGCAGAGTATTATGGTGAAGATGAAGCATTTTTAGCTGGTGCTAGTGGCGCCGGATGTTCAGCATCTGTTTACTTTAGTTACATTATTCAACAACTAAAAAGCGGACGATATAAAAGAGTGCTACTATGTGCAACGGGTTCTCTCCTATCTCCATTATCATATCAACAGGGTGAGTCAATCCCATGTACAGCACATGCAATTGAATTAACGATGGAGTGAGGCGGAAAAAATGATTTTGTATGATTTTCTCTTTGCTTTTCTAGTAGGTGGAATCATTTGTTTAATAGGACAACTAATTATGGACTTTGGAAATTTAACACCAGGGCATACTCTATCGATTTTAGTTGTAGCTGGTTCTATTTTATCAGGTCTCGGCTTATACCAACCCATTATTGATTTGGCAGGGGCTGGAGCAACCATTCCAATTACTTCCTTCGGTCATTCCTTAACCCAAGGTGCACTAGTAGAAGCAGAAAAACATGGTTGGGTAGGAGTACTAACAGGAATGTTTGAGGTAACAAGTTCGGGTATTAGTGCAGCGATTGTATTTGGATTTATTGCAGCATTTATTTTTAAACCAAAAGGTAAGGCAAACTAGACAAATAACCCTCCTTTCTTTAAGTGCCTAGCATAGGATACTTAGTGAAAGGAGGGATTTTTTATGTGGAATGATTATTGTGGTTGCAATCAAGTAAGTCCTGCATATGATATGGGTGGTAGTCATTGTGGTAACAGCAAATCGTTTGTTTTAATCGTCGTATTATTCATTTTATTAATTATCGTAGGTAGCGTTTATTGCTGGTAGTGCCTGTAAGTAAGGAGGGGAGAAAATGCAAAACCCTTTTTTTAAGCAAATTGAGAGTAAAACTGGTGTAGAAATGGATGAAATTTTTGCACTTGCTAATGCGATTCAACACGCTGATTTTACAAGTGAGAAGCAAGTACGTAAAATTGTACAACGCGTTAGCAAATTAGCGAAAAAGCCGATTACGAGAGAATTAGAAGATAAAATAGTTAATTCTATCGTGAAAGACGGTAACGCTTTAGACTTTAGCAAGATTGAAAAAATGCTTCGTTAAATAAAAAAGTAGTTGCGATTGCAACTACTTTTTTATTTTTTATCTGTTAGACTTCCGTTCCATTCAATTTATACGTTTCGAAAGTCGTCCACGATCCGTCCTCTAATTGATATAGCAAATGGATACGGTCGATTATATCTTTTTCGTCTACCCCAATCATTCTTAATTGGCCGAAAATATCATCATGTTCTGATGCTGTTAATTCTTGGGCAATCGTAATATGGGGTACAAATACATGTTTAGGGTTACCAATTTTAATTTCTGCTTGTAACTCTTCATGAAGTTTTGAAAGTTGTTCAGTTGGTTCAATACGGAAATAAATTACATTTGTCGTTGGATAAAACGAGCTTATGCGAGAGGCATGAATCTTTAAAGGAGCATACCTTTGTGATATTGACAGTAATTTACCAGAAATGCTTTTAATTTCTGAATCATCTGCCTCGAATGCTTCCTTTAATGTAATGTGCGGAGTTACTTTCGCATAATGAGAATCATAACGCTTACGATAAGTATTCGCTAAATCCTGTAACTTTTTTGAGGGAAATGCAACAATACCGAATTTCATTCTTCATTACCTCCAAGATTTTCTAATTATAATTAGTTAAAGTATAACAGAAAAAAATGAGTATAAGTATTCTTAGCCATTGGCACTTAGCTAAAATTTTTTATAAGAGCGCGCCTTATATCTGGTTTCCAATATTTCCAAGTATGATTACCATTAAATTCTTCATAGAATGTTTTATAGCCTTTTTCCACTAAGATTTCGTGTAACTTACGGTTAGGGGTTAAAAAATCTTTTATTGTTTTATCTGTTGTTAATACTTCTATTTCCTCTTTACCTATTATATGGTAGATAGATAGTATATCTTGACTGCTAGATTCATTTGCAATTTGTAGAACATGTTCATCGACATAAGGGGACTGAAGGATTACTTTACTAAAAATGTTTGGGTATTTTAAAGCTGCTAGTAATGAAACGGTCGCAGCCATAGAATCGCCAATAATACCTCTTGTAGTTCCCATTTGATACGTCGAATATTCTCTGTCTAGATAAGGGACTAATTCATGGGCTAAAAATCGTAAATATGCTTCATGCTTTTCTCCTGTTGGAATGTATTTGCTTTTACGATCTTGTATATTTTTATAAGGTATGCCAACGATTATTATGTTTTCAATTTCATAATCTTCAATTAATTCATCTGCTAACTTAGTTATTCCCCCTAGTTGGAAATAATCTTTTCCATCAGATGCAATCAAAATGTTATATTTATTTAATGGAGTATAGTTTGCAGGAACATAGATTAATAATTCAATTTCTTCTTGCAATGACTGACTATAAAATTCTATATCTTTTACAGTTCCTTTTTCCACAGATTGGACCTCCTTACATGACCTATTGAAATTGTATCACAATGGATAGTAATCGTGTAACATGTAGTAAGGTGAGATGGGGAGAGTACTTCTGAAAAAATTCAGATAAAGAGAGGATTTTCTAAAATGCATAATAAAAACGTTCGTGTTCATTCAATAGATGTAACAAAAGCAGCTAAAGATGCTTTAAAACGTCGTGGTGTAGAGATACAAGATATCGCAGAAATTGTTTTTGAAATGCAGAAACCTTATAATGAAGGATTAGAATTGGAGCATTGTGTTCATTCGGTTGAACGCGTAATGCAAAAACGAGAAGTACAGCATGCCGTATTAGTTGGTGTAGAATTGGACGAATTAGCCGAAAAAAGAATGTTATCACAACCACTTCAGCAAATTGTTGAATTCGATGAAGGATTATTTGGAGTAGATGAAACTTTAGCGCTAGGCTCTGTTTTAACCTATGGTAGTATTGCATTAACGACTTACGGTCATCTAGATAAGAAGAAAATTGGGATTATCGAAAAATTAGATACGAAAGCTGGAGAGGCTGTTCATACATTTTTAGATGATCTAGTTGCAAGTATTGCAGCTAGTGCAGCTTCAAGAATTGCACATAAAATGCGCGATTTAGAAGAAGAGGGAGAAACATTCGAGGACATCCCGCCAGTAGTCCTAAGTAGCCCTGAATCTGAAGATAAGTTAGATTAAAGTATACCGCTAAAACGTCATCAAAAATTTGATGATGTTTTTCTTTTGTAACCTAAAACATGGTAAAATGAAAATCAAAATGTAATTAGACAAGGAAGTTATGAATGGAATTAAATGATATTCGTACTATTTTAACAAGTGGAATTATTATAGTAGCTGTTGTACTTTATTTAGTTTTCAACAATATGATGAATAAAGAATCAGCGGACACGACAACATATTCAAATCAAACAATTATTACCACAGACTATGCTGAAAATGTGACAGGTAATCAGTTGATAGAAGCTGAATATGTATCAACGAACGACGGCGATACATTTCGAATTAAGGTTGAGGGAAAAGAAGAAAGAGTTCGTTTATTAATGATTGATACGCCTGAAATGAATTATGAAGAGAATAATCCAATGCCTTTTGCAGAGGATGCGAAAGAGTATACAATGAATATGCTAGAAAATGCTTCGAAAATTGAAATTCTTTTTGATAAAGGACGAGAAACAGATCACTATGGACGTTTATTAGTATATGTTTTTGTAGATGGGTATCTTTTACAAGAAGCTTTATTGAAAGAAGGATACGCTGCTGTACGTTATATTAATGAACCAAACAATAGTTTAGAAGAGCAATTTCGTGAAATCGAAAGTAGCGCCCGTTTGAATCAATTAAATATTTGGCATCATGAAAATTATCTACAAAAGGATGGTTTTCATCCTGAAGTAATCACACCTTAAGGTTGTGGTAGTGCGTAATGAAAAAGGTTGTCCATGCTTAGGACAACCTTTTGGTTTTTAGTTCATTGATGTATGCTTGTAATAATTATTCGTAATTGAAGGTAATGTGGCGAAGTTTTTCATTTTAATATTTGATAATGCGTTTTGATCTAGCATTAAGGACATGACGGTTAACTCATCGTTTAACTGCCAAGTAATCGTAAAAGAGGTAATCTTCTCTAATGAGGAAGCTTTTAATAGTATAGGGTAACTATTTTTAAGTAAAGTTTCTTCAGTAATGATGTCATCACAACGTAAAGTTAACGAAACATGTTCCTCATTCACATTGGGTGTTACATATAGATTTACAATAGCATCCTGCAAAGTTTGTTCCTCGACGATTGAAGCTACATCCATCATCGTTTTATATCCAGGTGCTTTGTTCATCGCTTCTACTTCAGGTATGATTATGGATGGTGATTCTTTACCGAAAAATATTCCTATACTACCAAAGGCTATAAATAAAACTAAACTAAAGACAAAGATAATTGTAAATTTTCTCACTCAATCCCTCCTAAATCATTAATTAGTATATTAATGAAATAGAGGAAATAATATTAAATTCCTGTATTTAATTGTAAGTATTAAATTTTAATGTCTTTCAAAAGTCACTTCATTATTCTGTTTGTTTTTCATCTTGTGGCAATTGTTCTTCTGAGAGGAATAGAAAAGATTCGTCCTCTAATTGATGAAGTTTTTCCTCGTTTAATCCTACAGCAAGATGTCCTGAAAATATTTTCTCCCACCAAGAATCAGTCGAAATCATATAAATTGCCCCCTTATTGTGAAATACTACGTTCTACGAGCATTTTTTAACTTTTTTGAAGAGATTTAAGTTGTGTCAGTAGAACGAAATTTACTACAATCTGTAGTAAAGAAATACACTGTTATTATGAGCATTTTAAAAGTATTTATGTAACAAAATAAAAGATAAGGAGAACAAGGATATGAACTTTACTTCTCAAGATGTAGAACAAATGATTGAACAACAGCGTTCATTTTTTTACACGGGAGCTACTAGAAACATTGAATATAGAAAGGAACAGCTTAATAAATTAAAAAAATCAATTAAAAAATATGATCGAGATATATTGAATGCTTTAAATAGAGATTTAGGAAAAAGTGAGTTTGAAGGTTATACAAACGAAGTAGGTATCGTATTAGATAGTATCCGTTATATGTTAAAAAATATGGATGATTGGAATCAGCCAGAAGAAGTAAAAACACCCATATCATTGCAACCAGCAAAAAGCTTTATTGTTCGTGAGCCATATGGAGTCGCATTAATCATCGGACCCTTTAATTATCCGTTTCAATTAGTAATGGAACCATTATTAGGTGCAATCATAGGAGGTAATACAGCCATTGTAAAGCCTTCAGAATCTGCTATCCATACTGGTATAATTGTAAAAAAAATCATCGAAGAAACATTTGACCCACAATATATCCGTGTTGTTGAAGGAGAGAAAGATGAGGTTACTGCGCTAATCCATGCATCATTTGATTATATATTCTTTACAGGTAGTATCGCAGTAGGAAAGATTGTCATGAGAGCAGCCTCAGAAAGATTAACACCAATTACGCTAGAACTTGGCGGTAAAAGTCCAACAATTGTTGATCACACTGCAAATTTAGAAATTGCAGCCAAACGAATTGTATGGGGGAAGTTTAATAATAATGGACAAACATGTGTGGCACCAGATTATATTTTAGTACAACGTAGTGTATATAGTGAATTTGTAGAGAGACTAAAGGGTACAATAAAGGAGTTTTTTGGACAAGATCCACAAAAAAGTGAAGATTACGGAAGAATTATAAATAAAAAACAATTGGAAAGATTAGTCCATCTACTTGAATTAGAAAAAGAACAGATTACTTATGGTGGTAACTATGACCTTGAGGATCGTTATATTGAACCAACAGTGCTAGAAAATATATCTTGGTCAAGTCCGATTATGGAAGATGAAATATTCGGACCAATTTTACCAATTTTGGTGTACGATGATTTACGAAGTGCCATTCATCAAATTAGAAAATTGCCAAAACCGCTTGCAGCATATTTCTTCTCGGAGCATGAAAAAGCTATCCAATATTTCCTAGAGCATTTACCATTCGGTGGTGGATGTATTAATGACACTGTTACTCATGTTGGTAACATTTATTTACCGTTTGGAGGAGTTGGTCCTTCGGGAGTGAATGCTTACCATGGAAAAGCTAGCTTTGATAATTTTACGCATCCAAAATCGATTATGAAACGTTCAACTAAATTAACAAATGATATCTTATATCCACCATATAAACAAAAAGTAAAGTTAATCCGAATGATTTTAAAATAATAGTTGTTCCTCATAATGTTGTTAAAGATTTCATTAATGCTTATTTATAGTATTAGTGATAACTTTATGACAAGCGAAAAAATTATGTCGATTTTAGACGATTTTTGGTATAGTTAATCTTATCCTACATTTATAAGTCACTTTTTGAAGTGACTTATGTGTCCGCTTGTTCTTTAGCCCATCAGCATGTTTGTCTACAAGCTATGGGCCAATATAATAATAGTATGACAGATGCTTAAGAAAGTCGTGAATTCTATAAGAGATGACTTCTTTTACTGTTGTGATTAATAAAATATATTGGAATGTAGAAATTGGTCTTAGTTTCGTAAAGGGATAAATAGAAACGCCTCTCTTATTTCTTAGTTAGGCTTCCCGCTGACTTTTTGGTTCCAATTTATCTAGATAAAGTATAGTACATAGTTGAGTGTAGATGTTGTTACCTACCTTAGTTGAATGGAGGCTATTTGAGGATGTATGCAGAAGAATTGTTAAGTGTAATTCCTACAAAAAAAATTATAGGGCAATTACCTAGTAATATTAAAGATATTTCGATTGATTCTCGAAGTGTGCAACCGAAAAGTTTATTCATATGTATTAAAGGCTACACAGTAGATGGTCATGATTATGCACAAAAAGCAGTAGATGCTGGTGCAACTGTTGTTGTTGCAGAAAAAGAGTTAAAATTAGAAGGTAATGTTGCTCAAATAATAGTGAAAGATACAAATAGAGCTTTAGGATTGCTCTCTGCTAAGTTTTTTGATTATCCTTCTAAAGATTTAACGATGATTGGTGTAACAGGTACAAACGGAAAAACAAGTGTATCAGGCATTATTCATCATATGCTAGTAGGTATGGGAGAAAAATCTGCGCTTACCGGTACAATTGGCTTTAATTTGAATGGTGTCCTATATGAATCCGCAAACACAACAAGTGATTCATTAAATACACAACAAATGATTTTCCGTGCCAAGATGGAAGGTTGTCGAGCGATGGTAATGGAAGTTTCATCGCACGGGTTAGCATTAGGCCGTTTAGCTGGTGTAGATTATGATATAGCGGTATTTACGAATTTAACTCATGATCATTTAGATTTCCATGGAACGATGGAAGAGTATGGAAACACTAAAGGTTTATTATTTTCACAACTTGGTCAGGATTTAACAAAAAGTAAATTTGCTGTTTTAAATGCTGACGATCAATGGTCTAATAAGTATGCGAAATTAACTCCTTTCCCAATATGGACATATGGAATTAAAAATGAGGCCGACTTCACTGCTGAAAATTGCAGTTACGAAAATGGGATAACAACTTTTGATATGAATACGCCAGAAGGAAAATTCCCAGTATCAATGAAACTTCTTGGTGAGTTTAATGTATACAACGTTTTAGCTGCAACAGCTGTATTTTATGGTAGAGGTTTCCCAATGGAAGCAATCTTAGAGCAAATCGAAGATCTAAATCCTGTTAGAGGACGTATGGAAAGAGTAAAAACAGATTTACCTATTCAAATTTATATCGATTATGCTCATACTCCAGACGCAATAGAAAAGGCGATTAATGCTGCCTTACCATATAAAAAGCCCGGAAACAAATTAATATTCCTTGTAGGTACTGGAGGCAATCGTGATAAATCAAAACGGCCTGCTATGGCTGAAAAAGCTTCACGAGCTGATTATGTTGTTTTAACGACAGATGATCCTCGGTATGAGGAATATGATAGTATTACTGGTGATTTAGCTAAAGGGATGTTACATGAAAATTTTGCATGTATTGGTGATAGAAGTGAAGCGGTTCGTCATGCAGTATCCGTTGCTGAACCTGGAGATATTATTATCTTTGCAGGTAAAGGTCATGAAGATTATCAAATTATTGGAAATACAAAATACCCACATAGTGATGCAGAAATTGCTGTAGAAGCTGGACAATTAAAATTTGTTCAATAATGATTTTACCCTCTCTAAATACTAATTAGAGAGGGTATCTTTTATCATTAGCATTTGAAACGATTTACTAAAAATAGTTGTGGAATGAAGGCAACTTCTTTTATTATAGGAATGGTAGAAAAAAGGAGATTTGAAAAACATGACTTCAAAATTAGAACAAGATATTTTATCTCGTCGTACATTTGCGATCATTTCCCATCCGGATGCTGGGAAAACGACGATTACTGAAAAGTTACTTTTATTCGGTGGAGCAATTCGTGATGCGGGTACAGTTAAAGGTAAAAAAACAGGGAAATTTGCAACGAGTGACTGGATGGAAATAGAGAAGCAACGTGGGATTTCTGTTACCTCTTCAGTTATGCAATTTGATTATGATGGATTTCGCGTGAATATTTTAGATACACCAGGTCACCAAGATTTCTCAGAAGATACGTATCGTACGTTAATGGCAGTTGATAGTGCTGTTATGGTTGTCGATGTTGCTAAAGGGATTGAAGCACAAACGCTTAAATTATTTAAAGTTTGTCGTATGCGCGGTATTCCAATATTTACTTTTATTAACAAACTAGATCGTCAAGGAAAAGAGCCTCTAGAGATTATTGAAGAACTAGAAGAAGTTTTAGGCATTAATGCTTATCCGATGAATTGGCCAATTGGTATGGGAAAAGAATTCTTAGGTATATACGATCGTTATAATAAGCGTATCGAACAATTCCGTACAGATGAAGAACATCGATTCTTACCAATTAATGAAGATGGTGAATTAGCTGTCGACCATCCAATGAAAGCAACATCTTATTACTCTCAAGCTTTGGATGACATTACATTGTTAAATGAAGCAGGAAATGAATTTTCTGAAGAAGGAATCCGTCGTGGTGAATTGACACCCGTATTCTTTGGATCAGCTTTAACGAATTTTGGTGTACAAACGTTCTTAGAAACTTATTTAAAATTTGCTCCTGCACCTCAACCTAGAATTACGGAAGATGAGCAATTTATTGATCCGGTGGAATATGAAGATTTTTCAGGATTTATATTCAAAATTCAAGCAAACATGAATCCGGCTCATAGGGACCGAATCGCATTTGTCCGTCTCGTATCCGGAAAATTCGAGCGCGGAATGAATATTACATTATCACGTACGGGGAAATCCTTTAAAGTTTCACAGTCTACACAATTTTTAGCTGATGATCGTGAAACTGTTGATGAAGCGGTAGCAGGTGATATTATCGGTTTGTATGATACAGGAACATACCAAATAGGAGATACAGTTGTAGGTGGAAAGAAAACTTTCCAATTTGAGAAATTGCCTCAATTTACACCAGAGATTTTTGTACGCGTAACCGCAAAAAACGTAATGAAACAGAAACAGTTCCATAAAGGGATTTTGCAATTAGTACAAGAAGGGGCAATACAATACTACAAAACTCTACACACTGAAGAAGTAATTCTCGGTGCGGTAGGACAACTTCAATTTGAAGTCTTCGAGCATCGAATGAAGAATGAATATAACGTAGAAGTTCAAATGCAACCTATTGGGTCAAAAATTGCACGGTGGATTGAAAACGAGGAAGAAGTGAAAGAGTCAATGTCATCATCTCGATCAATGCTTGTGAAAGACCGTTTTGAAAATCTAGTGTTCTTATTTGAAAATGAATTTGCTATGCGATGGTTCTCCGAGAAGAACGAGCATATTAAGTTATACAGTTTATTATAACTTCTTGAAGAGGTTGGGACAAAAGTAGTTTCAATAATTAAAAAAACGCGAAATCGCTCCGTCGATTTCACGTTTTTTTATTCACAAATTAGAGTAAAGCTCTACCATTCTGGCCGCTTACTTTCTTAAGTTTGCGGCCATTAATGTAATGCCGAAACCGTAATCACCCTTTGGTTACCCTCGGACAGAAGTCAAAAAGTGTCCTTTTATAATGCAAAATAATTAGCCGATACCATTTTCATTTCGAGGTGGGTTTTGGCCCCAGCCTTTTCTAATTTTTGAATGAAATAGGCGGAGAAACTCCGTCTAATGTATATAGTGGAGGCAAAAGAAGCGGATATAAGCGGAGAAATTCCGATTAACTGCTCTAATTAAGGTAAAAATCAAAGATATTGGTAAGATAACCGGAAAACCTTCCTTTATTTTCGAAAAAATAAAGGGATTTTTTAATATAAGCGGAATATCTCCGTTTAACTATTTCATGCATAATAAAATGACCATCTGAGGGGAGAATGGATTTCTTACCCATTTGCCTAACAAATTACTGATTTGCCCCTTTCAAGAAGAGCCCGACATCGTCATTCTTTAAGAATTCATTAGTTTTGTCCCAGATTGTTTTCTTACTTTCATATTTGTAAGGAAAAATTTGCAACATATAGGAAGGAAAGTGCGTTAATAAAACGTACCTTATATAGAAGGGGTATTTAAAAGTGAGCAATTCAAAATTGGTACATAGAGGAGCATTGAGGGATATGGGCATTCATTTTTTTACAGGGTTTCCTGGGTTTATATCTAGTCAATTAATTCGAGAGTTGTTTGCTAAAAACTATACTGATCATATTTATGCGCTCGTATTATCTTCCGAGGTACAAAGGGCCCAAGATGAAAGTCATTCGATAATGAATAGTTTTCCTGGTAGAAAGATAACCATTATAGAAGGAGATATCACGCTGCCTCAATTGGGAATTGCAGATGATGTTATTCAAAGTTTTGAAAATAAAATAGAGGTTGTTTGGCATCTAGCTGCTATTTATGATCTTGCAGTTCCAAGAAATATAGCATGGAAAGTAAATGTAGAAGGGACAAAGTTTGTTAATGACTTCGTATTAACATTACCTAAGTTAAGGAGATATATTTATTTTAGTACCGCTTATGTCGCTGGTAAACGTGAAGGGGTAATTAAAGAATCTGAATTAGTTCGTCCCATTGCTTTTAAAAATTATTATGAAGAAACGAAATATGAGGCGGAATTGTTAGTAGATAAAATCAAATTACAGGTTCCAACAACCATCATCCGTCCGGGAATTGTGAGAGGTAACTCAGTTACAGGGGAAACGACCAAGTTCGATGGCCCATATTTCTTTTTAAATATGATTGATAAACTCAAATTTATGCCGATGATTCCCTACGTTGGAAGTAGTACAGCCTTGATTAATGTTGTGCCAGTTGACTATGTGATTGAAGCTGCTGCTTATATAAGTCAAGAGCAAGATTCAGAAGGAAAAACACTGCATTTGACCGACCCTCATCCGCATCCAGTATTAGAGGTTTATCGAGCGATGGTGAAAGAAATGACGGGCAAGTTTCCACGTGGGAGAATTCCATTATCCATTTTAAAAAAGGTATTGAAAATAAAAGCTTTCCGTCAAAAATTTGGAGTGGAGTTAGAAACGTTAGATTATCTAACTTGGAATGCCTATTTTGATTGTTCGCAATCTAAAAAGATACTGGCTAAAGGTAAAATAAAGTGTCCTGACTTTATTTCAACAATAGGCTCAATGGTAAGTTTTTATAATAAAACTAAACATATAAAAGCCTATCACGTTGAGATTAAGTAAATAACTTGTATAAACCTAAACTTTCAATATATAATCAATTATACATTTCATGAAAAGCTAATGACTTTTCTCAAAGGGAATAGCTATAAGTATTGAAAACAATACCTATTTCACATTTGTCATCTTATGGATAATTCAGTCGAATGTGATAGTAATCGATTTTGATGCAATCTGTATCAAAACCTATAAAATGCTTATCAAGACCTTTGCCTTTTCTGGCATAGGTCTTTTCTTTTGCCCATTAAGGGCTTTCCTTTGAACTAATTAACATTTTGAATTATTTGTTTAATGGGTATACAAATGATGAGGAGGAGCAACTAGTGGAAGCAATACTATTAGAATATGCTTGGGTACTACTCGTACTTATTGTATTAGAAGGTTTACTAGCAGCTGATAACGCTGTTGTAATGGCTGTTATGGTTAAACATTTACCACATGATCAACAAAAGAAGGCACTATTCTATGGGTTATTTGGTGCTTTTATATTTAGGTTTGTTGCACTATTTTTAATAACCATATTGGTAAATTACTGGGAAATTCAAGCGATTGGTGCAGCTTATCTATTATTTATTTCATTTAAAAATATTTATGATTCTAAATTTAAGAAAAATAAAGATGATGTAGAAGTGGATGAAATTGTGCAATCTAAAGGTAAAGGTTTTTGGGCTACTGTTGCGAAAGTAGAATTCGCAGACATAGCCTTTGCTATCGATTCCATGTTAGCAGCGGTTGCAATCGCGGTCACGTTACCTAAAGTAGGGGATTTCAATGTTGGCGGTATTAATGTGGGCCAATTTACAGTTATGTTTTTTGGCGGTATTATTGGAATGATATTGATGCGATTTGCGGCTCAGTGGTTTGTAAAATTGTTAAACGATTACCCTGATTTAGAAACAGCTGCATTTTTAATTGTAGGCTGGGTTGGAATTAAATTAGTTGTCTTAACATTAGCTCATGATCAAGTGGGCATATTACCTCATGATTTCCCTCATTCCGCAACATGGGAACTTACTTTTTGGATAGTATTGGTGGGAATTGCAATCGGGGGATGGTTAACGAGTGTTGTGAAAAAGAAAAAACAGGTTTAAACAAAGCTATAAAGAGCGATAAAATTTATTATGAGGAGCAGTTGTTACTACTGTTCCTCTTTTCATATAAATTTGTTTCTTTTATACTAAACAAAATGCATTGATAAAAGAAGAGGTAAACTATTATATGGCTAAAAGAAAGAAAGAACGAAACTACGTCATCACTCCATTTCAACTTATTGTGACCTACTACTTCATAGCAATTGCGACTTCTTTTTTGTTATTAAGAATTCCAGCAGTTTATAAAGAAGGGATTGAAGTATCTTATGTAGACACTTTGTTTACTGCAATAAGTGCAGTAAGTGTTACCGGCTTAACTGTATTAAATATCTCAGAAACATTTACTCCATTTGGAATTATTGTATTTCTATTTATATTACAAATTGGCGCCGTTGGAATTATGTCAATTGGGACATTTATCTGGTTATTATTTGGTAAAAAAATTGGTATGCGCGAACGACAATTAATCATGATTGATCATAATCAATATAATTTGTCGGGTGTTGTACAATTATTAAAAGAAATCATTAAAATATTGTTGTTTATTGAAACAATGGGCGCATTTATCTTAACTGTCCATTTTACTCGTTACTATGAAAGCTTTGGTGAAGCAATAAAACATGGTATATTTACTTCTATATCTGCAACGACCAATGGTGGTTTTGATCTAACCGGGGCGAGTCTACAACCATTCCATACAGATTATTTTGTTCAATTTGTTGTAATGATTCTAATAATATTAGGTGCAATTGGTTTCCCGGTGCTTGTTGAACTTAAAACATATTTATTAAAAAAGGATCCGACATTTCGATTTAGTCTTTTTACTAAAATTACAACCGCAACGTATGGTCTGTTATTCGTAGTGGGGGCAATCGTAATATGGCTTGTTGAGACTTTCCACTCTTTTAGGGGGATGCCTTGGCATGAACAGCTTTTTACATCCATGTTTCATTCAGTTTCAGCTCGATCTGGAGGAATGACTACATTAGATATTTCAACATTTAATGATGCGACGGATATCTTCTTAAGTTTTTTAATGTTTATTGGTGCTTCACCTAGTTCTGTCGGTGGAGGGATTCGGACAACCACCTTTGCTGTAGCTATTTTATTTTTACTTAATTTTGCAAATGGCCGAAATGAGATACAAGTGTTTGGTCGCGAATTACATTTAACGGATGTTTATAGGTCATTTGTTGTAATAATTTTAGCAGCTTTTATGGTTTTAATTTCAACGATGATCTTATTAATTACTGAACCGTATGCTTCTTTAAATGATGTAATCTTTGAAATTACATCCGCATTCGGTACCGCAGGAATGTCACAAGGTATTACCGCAAATTTATCTACGGCTGGTAAATTTATCATGATGATTTTAATGTTTATCGGACGTGTCGGTTTAATATCTTTCCTCTATTCATTAGGTGGTAAAGCAAATAAAGCACAGTACCGATACCCAAAAGAGAGAGTCATTATTGGATAATGGTATTGAAAATAGTAAAGTATTTATCTTTAAATAAGGTATTCAACTCTTGTAGTTTTTAAGGAGTTGAATGCCTTTTTTTAAAAATTCAAAAAGCTATCATTTGACATAAATAGTAAATTTCCATACATTTAACATAAATTAAATATGTCATATTATGTTACGTGTTTTGTAGGATAAAGTATCAAACTATATATTTACAAATGTTTTGGATTAATTTTACGTTACAAAAAAAGGATTTTGAAGCTTTATGTAAAATAGTTTCATAAAGATTTGTTTTAAAAACTACAAATTTAGTTAAAAGGTGTCATAAATTTAAAAAAAGGGTAATAGATATAAACTATGTATTAATTTGTGAAAAAGAAGTGATTTTTTTACATATGGAAGGATTGGTGTTTTTCAGATGGTGAAAGTTAGTCCTAGTTATCAGGAGTTTTTCAGACCAGTTAGTACTCCAATGTTAATATTAAATTCTTCTTGTCAAATTGAGTCGTTAAATGATCAAGCAGCTCTATTACTTCGTCTTAAAGAAAAAGATGTCCTTGAATTGGACGAGCAGTCAAAGAAAACTTGGGGTCGAATTATTAAACAATATGAGTATAAACATATTGAAAATTTCACATTAAATGTAAGGATTGGAGACTCTTTTGAGAGAGTCAATTTTAACTGTTATTACAACTCCGATAACCAATTTTTCTATGTAACGTTGAAAAAAAGTTTTGAATTTAGCATAAATGTCAATAAAAAGTTCGCGCAACTATACTCTATGTTTAAAGAGTTTACTCATGGAATTATCATATCGGATCTTGATGGAAATATCATTGATTTAAATGAAACAGCATTAAAAATGTTGGAACGCGACAAATGCGAATTAGTAAATCTACCTCATGAAAATATTTTTAGTAATTTTGCAAATATTAGTCTCTCAAAGGCGAAATATTTTAGTGAGCTAGCAAACAATGGACAGGCTACAATTGAGATATTAAATGAATCGCAAGGCCGTATGCAGTTTTTAAAATTTGAAAGTAAAATGAATTATTCCTTAAATATATTATTTACATCTATTACTGATGAGACTGAAAGATACTCTCTAAAACAGAAAGTGGAAGAGCAGAAAAATTTAAATACTATTGGACAAATGGTAGCTAGTATTGCACATGAAATTAGAAATCCTATGACTTCATTGAAAGGGTTTATCGAACTATTAAAATTAAATACTTCAGAGGATGGAAAAAAATACTTAAGTATTATGAATTCTGAACTTGAAAGAATGGATTCTATATTATCTGAAGTACTTTATTTTTCAAAACCAATCGAACGAGAAAAAGAAATGATATCAATTTCGAAACTTATTGATGAAGTTCTTGTTTTAATGAAACAGCAGACTGTTAATTCAAATATAGAGTTTGTATTTTCATCAGTACCTAATTGTAGAGATATTGTGTTAGCAAATGCACATCGTATAAAGCAAATGCTAATTAACCTTGTGAAAAATGCTATTGAGGTTATGGATAGTGGTGGGACGATTACAATTAGTCTAGTAAATGTTGAGGATATGCTTCGTATAATTGTTCATGATGAAGGACCTGGTATTGATGAAGATATATTATCTAATCTTTTTAAGCCTTTTTTTACGACAAAATCATTTGGGACAGGTCTTGGTTTACCATTAGTTAAAAAAGTAATAGAAGAACATCATGGAAATATCTACGTTGACAGTAAAGCGGGCAGTGGCACGACTTTCACAATTCAATTACCCGTTAGTCAACCAACCCCATTAGGTACACTGTCAATCAGTGGATCATATAATGAAAGTTTTTTGAATAATATTTTGAAGTAGATTAATAGGATTTTAGTCAAAATTAAACGAAGCATAATGAATTTGGGAGAAAGATTTTTGACAAATCTTTTTATTTGCCGATATAATGCATTATATTAGGAAAAAAGGATGATTTGTCATGACTTCTGAAGAGATTAAACAATCTTTAAAACTTTATATCGTATTATCTCGTGCCAATAAGGCAATTAACGAGGTGACAAATCAATTTTTTCAACAAAATGGTCTAAATCCGACCGAATTTGCAGTTTTGGAATTACTTTACCATAAAGGGAAGCAACCACTACAACAAATAGGCAATAAAATTTTACTAGCTAGTGGTTCTATCACATATGTCATTGATAAACTTGAAAAAAGAGGCTTTTTAATAAGAGTTTCTTGCCCAACTGATCGTCGTGTAACATATGCTGAGATTACAAAAGCGGGGTCCGAGTTTATGGATCTGCTTTTTCCAGAACACGAAAAACACTTACATGAATTATTAAGTGCTTTAACTTCTGAAGAGAAAGATATTGCAATTAACTTGTTGAAAAAATTAGGTTTATCTATTAAAGATTTGTCATATTAAAATTTTAAGATCGGCTTAAATTTTATAAGTCGATTTTTGCTTTAAACACAAATAGGTGCCTCAGCATTCGAATTCGAACAGCGAGGCACCTATTTCCATTATCTAATTTAGTTACTTAAAATGACAATTTCTTGTTGTTGATTAACTAATTGATACATACAGTTAATTAGTTAGCTTTTGTTATTGTAAGACCCATTTTAATCATGGCTTCTGTTAAATCAACTAATTTATTATCAAAAATCGTTAGTCGTACTAACTCATCGTCTTTTTCGAATACAATACCAGTAACAACTTGATCATTAAAAACTACTTGAAATGCTTTAAAATTTGTAATATTTAACTCTTCATCAATGAAGGATTGAATATCGATTTCTTCATAACCTACATGAACATTAACCGCTGACATTAATTCTTCTGTTTCTTTTACTAAATTCTGAAAATCCGTATCATCTTTTGATTTATATTCAATACGCATGGTAATAGCATCATTATCAGTTAGGTATAGCATGTCTTTTCCCGGCTCTTCAGCTGTCAATGAGAAACTAGGTAAAACTTGAATTGAAAAGTTTTGTTCTTTACTTGTTTTTAATGATGTTTCTTGAGTTTCTTGTTCACCATTTGATGTATAAGTAATACTACTTACTTCATCAGTTGTATCAGTTTGCTCAGGCTCTGTTTCATTATCATTTACACTTCCGTTTGGTTGTTCAATATTGCTTCCGTTATTGGCAGTTTGACCATTCTCATTAGGTACATCACCTGTAGATTGTTCTGCTGTATTACATGCAACTAAAAGAAATAAAGATAAAAATAAAGATGTAAATAATTTTACTGGTTTTTTCATATCACTGGCCCCCTCATAGGATTAAACGTGTAGTATATGTAAAAGTTTCAAATATAATAAAAAAACTTCAAAAAAGGTTTAAATAAATGGAATTACTAAAAAAAGTAATAAAACAAAAACTTCATGAGCTACAATGTTAAGAGGAATACTCTTTTTCCATTCATAAAGTGCCCCTAATACAAATCCGATAACAAAAATAACTATAACAACTATTAAATTCCAACTCCATATAAATGAAAGAGCAAATAGCAAACTAGATAAAGTAATGGCCATAAAAGGGCTTGTCCAATTCTTTACTGATTGTTGGATATACCCACGCCAAAATATTTCTTCACCAATAACAATAATGAATAGTAAGAGAAAATAGTGCCAAATATTGTTTGGACCATAGTTTGTGATAAACTTTGAAATAGATTTAGTTAATTCTCCATTTAGAATGTTTAGTATAATGTATATAAGTCGGAAGATTCCATAAAGAATAACCCCATATCCGATTCCGAACAACAAGTATTTCCAAGTTGGTAGTTCATCTTTTAATTGACTAACAATGATCGAGATCGCTATGCCAATAAGAATCGTAAACGTAAAGATATACCAAAAGATGTTCGATTCCTTAAATGCGTAATAAGTAAAAGAATATACGAAAATAATTGAAAGTAGGAGTCCGACTATTTGCTTTATTTGTTTCATATTCATGACCTCCTTCTAACTATATTAACACAAAAAAAAATTCCCAATCATCATTTCTGATAAAAGGGAATCAAATAAGTTCATAAATTAATTAATATTCACCATTATTTAAAATTTTATAGCGTTTGTGATTGACTACTGTTTTTTCTTCCATTTCAAGATCATGAAAGTTTTCCATGATGGTTAAGTCAACGATGACGGAATTTTCATTGACTTTTTCTACAACACCCTGTAGACCATCTTTGAAAACAATAATATTTCCAACTTCAGCTATTTTCATAAACAGCAGCTCCTTCAATGACTAATATTATGAAAGTTTGCATGAAAAGTTTAAAAAAGTAAATAGTTTTTGGAATAATTAATAATTTGTAACTAAGTATCTCTACTGTAGAAAGGTGAATTTATATGGAAAATTATAAAAAAATGATTGAATTGTTAAAAAATGGAGAAATTGATAGTATAGAAGTACCAAAGGATGCCTTTTTAGAATTTCGTTCTATACTTGTGAAAGATGAATTGTTTAAACATTTTCGTGGCATAGCTCAACAAGGTGGCAATGTGATTTATACATTTTTAGAAAAACCTAGAAGCTAAATGATTGATCCTCGACTACATGAATAAATCACCAGATGGATACTACTTCAAAGGAGGGGTTTTTTGTGGATAAAGTAACTTTAAACTTGCTTGAGAAAAAGAGGGAACTAATGATACAATCTGGACTTAAAAACGGTCTTCTAAATTTTAAAACAATTCGTTTAAGTAAAGAATTAGATCAACTAATGAATAAATATGATTCAAAATTTAATGATTACCAAAGGGGAAAAATAATAAATTAAACAAAATATAAAAAAAGTAAAAAATATTGCTTTTAGTGTATGAATTAGATAAGTTTTGGCTAAATTATAAATGAACACAGCAACATTCTCATTTCCCCCTTTAAGAGCTGAAAACAACATGTTTTCAGCTCTCTTTTTTTACTTCATTTAGGGCAAATCTAAAGTCCATTTTTAAAAGTAAACAAAGTTTACTAAATTTGTTAAACTTGAAAATAAAAACAAGTAAATTTTATAAGGAGTGAGATATATGAAAGAAATCGCATTTATTGGCACTGGTGTGATGGGAACAAGCATTGTTAAACATCTGTTAAATTCAAATTTTCATGTTACTGTTTACTCACGAACTAAATCGAAAGCTGAACCATTACTTGAACTAGGGGCAAAATGGGCTGATACTCCTGCAATTGCAGCAGAGCATAAAGATGTTATTTTTACAATGGTTGGTTTTCCTCAAGATGTAGAAGAAGTTTATTGCGGGCAAAATGGTATATTTGAGACTGCAAAAGAAGGTGCGGTTGTTATAGATATGACAACATCTGAGCCAACATTAGCAAAAAAGCTATACTCACTGGCAAAAGAAAAAGGAGTTGAATCGTTAGATGCTCCAGTTTCAGGTGGAGATATTGGTGCTCAAAACGGAACATTATCCATTATGGTCGGAGGTGAAGAGGAAGTATTTAACCGTGTACTTCCAATCTTTGAGAAGTTCGGTTCAAATATTGTTTACCAAGGTGTAGCAGGTAGTGGACAACATACAAAAATGTGTAACCAACTGTTAATTGCAACCAATATGATTGGAGTATGTGAATCTTTAACGTACGGTTTAAAAGCAGGTTTAGATTTAGATAAAGTATTACAATCTGTTTCGACGGGTGCAGCAGGATCATGGTCGCTATCTAATTTAGGTCCAAAAATGATTCAAGGAAACGATGAACCAGGCTTTTATATAAAACATTTTATAAAGGACATGAAAATTGCCATTGATGAAGCTGAAAAAATGAATCTACACTTACCTGGGGTAAAATTATCTAAAGAGATGTATAACACCCTATTAGAACGTGGATATGGCGAGAATGGTACGCAAGCACTAATAAAATATTACGTAGACTAAAATAATTATATTACTCGCATCTCTACTTTTTAATAATTGATGACTAGATACGCTAGAATAGTAAGGAACTCCTAAAATATCAAAATAGATTATAGGAGTTTTTTTAAGCCTATGTTAAAATCAAAATGAAGTAGTTTATTTATAAATATAGTTTTTTCAAGGTAGGAGCGGGTAACTTGGTACAAAAGGGTATTTTACTAGAAAGTGGGACAAACGAATTAGAATTGGTGGAATTTCTTGTCGCTAACAATAAATTTGGAATTAACGTTATTAAGGTTAAGGAAATTATCCAACCAATTCCTGTTACATTTATCCCGCATGCACATCCACATGTTGAAGGTATTGTACAATTACGTGGTGAAGTATTGCCAGTAGTTGATATGTTAAAGGTTTTAGGTTTACGCAACACTAGTTATAGTGATCAACAGAAATATATTGTTGCAGAATTTAATAAACAAAAAGTTGTGTTCCATGTGGATAATGTGACACAAATTCACCGTATTTCATGGGAGGATATTGAAAGACCATCAGATATGTATCAAGGGGGATCTTCTCAAGTAATAGGGGTTATTAAAGATAATGACAATATGATATTGTTGTTAGATTTCGAGAAAATTATGGTAGATATTAACCCGGAGTCTGGTATACAAGTAGACTCGATTAAGAAACTAGGTATACGAAATCGTTCTGAAAAAAGAATTGTTGTTGCTGAAGACTCGCCATTATTAAGAAAATTACTACACGATACATTTAATGAGGCGGGGTATGTGAACATTGAGTTTTATGAAAATGGGAAAGATGCTTTCTCTTATTTAGAAAGTATTGCAGACTCGGATGTAAACGTTAGCGATGTTGTACAGTTAGTCGTAACAGATATTGAAATGCCACAAATGGATGGTCATCACTTAACGAAAAAAATTAAATCACATCCAGACCTTAAGAAGCTTCCTGTCATCATCTTCTCTAGTTTAATTACAGATGATTTGAGACATAAAGGTGTAGAAGTTGGTGCTGAGGACCAGATTAGTAAACCAGAAATTGCTGAGCTAATTCTAAAAGTTGACCAATACATCTTATAATAGAAATAGACAAAACTTAAGTCGGTGTCCACAATCTTTTAATATAGTATTTTAAAAAGTCGGATACCTTTTGGCACCGACTTTTGTTTTTATTATATATGCTAGTTTCAAAATACATAGACTTTGAAGTTTTACTTTAACAGTTTAAATTATTTAATAATGAACTATTCTATACATAAATGGTAGTTGCGTCATACACAGTTTAAGTAAATTCACCATAAAATTGTGGTATTGATAGACATAATAACATACATAACAGGTATCCATAGCCCGGGTTATAGTAATTTACAAGAAAAGAGATGAGTACGAATGAGAAGACTTAAAACCGCAATCATAGATATTGGCTCAAATACAATTCGTCTTGTACTTTATAAATACGATAAGAATGATGGGCTAAATGAGTTCGGAAACATTAAAAAAGTTGCAAGGTTACGCAATTATATACAATCTAATGGAGAAATGTCTGAGGATGGTATTCAAATACTTTCTAATACGTTGGTATCTTTTAAAGAAATATTAGAGGACTATGAAGTTACTGATATTAAAGCAGTAGCTACTGCAGCAGTTCGACAAGCAAAAAATGGAAAAAAAATTATAGCTAGAATGAAAAAAGAAACTGGTATTCGAATTGAGCTTTTATCAGAAGAGGAAGAAGCATATTTCGGTTTTTTAGCAGTAGCCCATTCAATGGATACACCTTCCGCTGTAACAATTGATATTGGCGGTGGATCAACAGAAATTACCTTATATATCGAAAAAAAATTACAAAAAACATATAGCTTTCCATTTGGGACGGTATCTTTGAAAGAAAAATTTGTCCGTAGTGATGTTATAAGTAACACTGAGACTAAAGAATTACGTCAATATATTAAAAAACAATTTACAAATATCCCATGGATATTTAACGCAGGTTTACCTATTATAGCAATAGGTGGAAGTGGTCGAAATATTGCTCAAGTACATCAACATCAAATTAATTATCCAATTTCCGGTATCCACCATTATGAAATTACAAAAGAGAACTTAGCAAACTTAAGTAATTCCCTAGGAAAGATGACTTTTGAACAATTAAAACAATTAGACGGACTTTCCACTGATCGTGCAGATATCATTGGTATTGCATTAGAAGTATTTTTAAGCTTAATGGACGTAGTGAATTCGAATGTATTTCAAATTAGTAAAAAGGGATTGCGTGAAGGACTTATTATAAATCGTGTTCTTCAAGCCAATCCCGAAGCATTTGATAAATATAATGTTTTTGAAGAGAATGCTAAACGTATTGCTTATGAATATGGTCGTTCCGAAGAAGAGTATGAGACACTTTTAAAGCTAGCTATAAATTTGTATGAAGAATGTTGTAGGGTAAATTTGTTTGAATATAAAGAAACAGATTTTGAACTAATTAAAAAAGCAGCAAAAGTATATTCAATAGGTGAATATATTGAGCTTGATTCTGCAAGTCAACATACCTTTTACTTGATTGCAAATCAGTCTATTGCAGGAGTGAGTCATATTGATCGTGTAAAGCTCGCATTACTTGCTTCTTATAAAAATCGTGATTATTTCCGCCGATTCTCTAGTCCATTTGAAACTTGGATTACGAAAGATGAATTAAAAAGTATGCGTGATTATGGGGCAATGTTGAAATTTGTTTATGCATTAAATATGACAAAAAGAAATATTGTACTGTCGATACAATTGGAAAGGCAAGAAAATCAAATTTTAGTTTTCATTCAGACCAAAGGCAGTGCTGTGGCAGAAAAATACCAGGCAGATCGTCAAAAGAAACATATTGAACGAGTGTTTAAGCAACCTGTTACAATTGAATTTATTGAAGAAGGGTGGAAAGATTTATGAATGCCGAAGTAAAAAGTAATTCATCCGATGAACAAAGTTCATTATGTGAATCTGTTTACGAAGAATATTCAGATTATTTAGAAGAAATAGCAAAACCTAAATATTACAATAACCGAGAATTAAGTTGGTTAGCTTTTAATGAACGTGTACTCGAAGAAGCGGAAGACGAACGAAATCCGTTATTGGAAAGGTTAAGATTTTTAGCGATATTTAGTTCTAATCTGGATGAGTTCTTTATGGTACGTGTAGCGGGTTTGCAGGATCAAGTTCGGGCAGGGTTTCATAAGCCTGAAAATAAAGCGGGTTTAACACCTATAGAGCAATTATCATTAATCGCTGAACGAACACAATCTCTTGTGAAACGGCAGATGCAAGTTTTTCGGCATCTTGTGTTTGATTTGTTACCTAAAGAAAATGTGTATGTTAGAGATCTTATATCGTTAGATAAAGAGCAAAAAGAATTTATTGATGAACTTTTTGAAGAAACCATTTTTCCAGTGCTAACACCTGTTGCAGTTGATGCATATAGACCATTCCCAACTTTACTTGGTAAAACATTGAATTTATTAGTTATGCTCGAAGATAATTCAGCAGTAAGTGAACATAATGAGAGAGTAGCAATTGTCCAAGTACCTTCTGTATTAGACCGATTTATAGAAGTGCCAAGTGAAAATGGTAATGTTTATGTATTATTGGAAGATGTCATTACAAGTCATATTAATAAACTATTTTATGGATACAAAGTGAAGTCCTCTCAAGCATTTCGTTTAACTAGAAATGCTGACTTAACTATCCATGAAGAAGGAGCACAAGATTTACTTGTCGAAATTGAAAAAGAACTAAAAAAACGTAAATGGGGATTAGGAAGTCGTCTTGAAGTAAGAGATCGTGAAATGGACGATGAAGTGTTAGACTATTTACTAGAAGAGTTTGAAATAGAAGAGTCAGACGTATTTAAAATTGATGGCCCTCTTGACTTAACATTTTTATTTAGCTTTGTAAAAAAGATAGCTAAAGGTAGGGAATATTTGGAGTACGAGAGCTTTATTCCACAACATCCTAGAGATCTAGATTCAGATGAAGATGTGTTTGATAAAGCATTAACACAAGATATCTTCTTCCATCATCCATATGAGTCGTTTGAACCAATCGTTGATTTTATTACACAGGCTTCAGTTGATCCTTCCGTTCTGGCAATTAAACAAACATTATATAGAGTAAGTGGAAACTCACCTGTTATTCAAGCATTAAAGCAAGCAGCGGAAAATGGAAAACAAGTTACTGTTTTAGTGGAACTAAAGGCGCGTTTTGATGAAGAAAATAACGTACATTGGGCAAAGGAACTAGAACAGGCAGGGTGTTTAGTTATATACGGAATGAATAATCTAAAAACACATTCTAAAATAACGCTTGTCGTACGTAGAAAACAAGGGAAAATTGAACGTTTCGTTCACCTTGGTACTGGGAATTATAATGACGCAACTGCGAAAATTTATACTGATATGGGAATTATTACGACGAATAAGGAATTTGGTATTGATGCCACAAACTTTTTTAACTATTTAAGTGGTTATACGGAGAAACCAAAATTTAACAACATCGTCGTATCACCGTTTGATATTCGTGATGAATTCATTAAATTAATTGATGATGAAATACAGTGCCACAAAAGATATGGAAATGGCTTTATTCGTGCAAAAATGAATTCTTTAACGGATAAAGACATTATCATGAAATTTTATGAAGCTTCCATTAATGGTGTGAAAATTGAATTATTAATCCGAGGTATATGTTGTTTACGACCAGGTATCCCTGGAATAAGTGAAAATATTACCGTATCTAGTATAGTTGGACGTTTTTTAGAACATACTAGAATTTATTGGTTCCATCATAATGGAAAAAATAGTGTATTTTTATCTTCTGCAGATATGATGACAAGAAACATGGTGAAACGTGTCGAAATATTATTCCCTATCTTTTGTAAAGAAACAAAAGAACGTGTTATGAGTATCTTTATGACTCAATTATCGGATAATGTGAAAGCACGTGTTCAAGATTCTGAAGGGAAATATCATTATAAAGAAAATCGAAATAGTGCAAATCAAATAAATAGCCAAGAGCTATTTATAGAAGAAGCAATGAGCAATGTAGTAGTCGAAGATTAGTTTGTGAAATTAGGTGTAGTTGCTTTGGTAAGAACAATTGTCGATTACACAAATACTGATGGATGAATATTCCATTTAATGGAGGAAATTCTATGACAATCATACAACCAGCAAATATCAATCAATATTTAAGCGAAATCATAAAACTAAATCCATTCGACGCTATTGTGATTGTTAAAAAAATAAATCAAATGTTTACTGTTGAAATGATTAACGATAAAGCTTCCATACTGTCAAATTCAACATCATTTGAAAAAGGGATAAATGCTGAACAATTTTTCTATTTTGTAGAATGGGGAAAAATTGTTGAAATACTAAAATCATTAAATGGAAAAGTAGAATATTTAAATAAAGCAGGATGTAAACAGTATTACGCCGTATCTTGTCAACCTATTACTGTTGAAGAAGAACAATATTATTCCATTATCCTTAGAGAAGTCTCTGAGAGTACGAGAGAAGTGTTGCATGAAAAAGAAGAAATATTAAAGTATTTGTCTTTTTTAGAACAATATGTAGATCCAGTCATCTCGTTTGATTTAACCGGGCAAATTATCTACACAAACAATGTAGCTACAAAAAGGTTAATAGATAAAAATATAGTATTAATTGGTCATAATATTTTTGATTTAATTGATGAAGAATATACAATTCAATTTAATATGCTGTTTAAAAATACTTTAGAAGGCTTGCCAATGGTTATGCCAAAACTTGTTTTGAAAAGTATTACTGAAGAACCATTAAATATTAAGACTTTTCCTACATATTGGGACAATCAAATAATAGGAATTCACATGATTTTAAGTAATGTAGATGAATTTTACATCTCTGATGGTAGTTATTATCAATTGATGAGTTATCAGGATGATTTGACAGGGTTATTAAATCGAAAAGCATTAAATGAGCAATGGGCAGAGGAATTCAGTACCTATAAAGATGGATTAAATGTTGCATTACTACTAGTTGATTTAGATCGGTTTAAAAAATACAATGAATCACTAGGTAAAAATGCAACTGATTTAATGTTAAAAATGGTTACGAAACGGTTAATAAAACTTCGTACTCAACTTTGTGAGGTATACCGATATGATGGGGATGAATTCGTATTCATTCTTCGTTATCTAAGAAGAGACGAAGTAGAACAGTTGGCAAATAAGATATTAGCAGCCTTTAAAGACCCATTTATTATAGATGATCAGGAATATTTTCTAACATCCTCCATAGGTATTTCAATAAGTTCATATGGTCATAATAATGATTTAGAGTCGGTTTTACATCAAGCTGAACAAGCGGTTTATTATACAAAAAACAATGGACGGAATCATTATAGATTTTACAGAACAGAAATGGGACAAGCATTTCCAAATGAAGTATTAATGGAGGCCCATTTAAGAAGGGCCATTGAGTTTGATGAATTCTCAATATATTTACAGCCACAAATTGATTTAGTTTCAAAAGAAATAAATAGCTTCGAAGCATTAATTCGATGGAATAATCGTAAATTTGGGTTTGTACCGCCTTCTCAATTTATACCACTAGCTGAAAGTTCTGGGTTAATTATCCCAATTGGGGATTGGGTTCTTGAACAAGTATGTCAAAATCTTCAAACCTGGAAGCGAAGTGGATTTCGCCCAGTTAGAATTGCTGTAAACATATCCCCTAAACAGTTTAAACAAGAGGATTTTGCAGCAAAGATAGAACAATTATTAAACAAATATGATATAGAACCGAAGTACTTAGAACTTGAAATCACCGAAAGTGCTATGGTGAATGTGAATAAAACACAATCAATACTAACAAAACTTAAACAGCTTGGTGTTTTTGTTTCTGTTGATGATTTTGGAACGGGATACTCATCTTTAAGTTATTTGAAGAAATATCCAATCGATATAATAAAAATTGATCAATCGTTTATTGCTGATATTAACAAAGACGAAAAAAATGAAGCAATTATAAGGGCCATCATAACTTTGTCTGAAAATCTTGGAATGGATGTCATCGCAGAAGGGGTAGAGGAAGAATTCCAAGAGCAATTCTTAAAACAACATAATTGTCATAAAGGTCAAGGTTACTTGTATAATAAACCTCTTCCGGTAGAACAAATTATTGAGGAATATTTGCTACATTAACTTTAATTCAGTAACATTAGTCGCTTCTTTTAAATGAATAATTAGGATTTAGTTGCGAGTCGAATAATTTTTACTCTCAGTTAAATACTAATTGTACTTCTAACTAAAAGGAGAGTGATGAATCAGAATGTGGACTATACCGGCGATTCTTACGATTATCGTGATTATTGGGGTAGCATATTATATGACTATTGGTATAATGAAAAAAACAGCCCATAGAGCAACCGCATCAGATACAGATATTGCTAAAGCTGTTCGTGAGCATCCTGTTTTAATGAACCCGATTATTATCATGTATATTATTTTCGGATTATTTACAGGTATTATGATTTTTTATTATTGGTCGCAATATGGAGGATATTAACATTAACTTTTAACTTGAATCCGCATTATGCGGATTCTTTTTTTAATTGAAATTATTTCCCATTATAGTAAAATACAGATGCTTCTGTCATGGTCATAAAATAGTCAAATATGATATGATATTAATGACAATGTGTTGTACTGAATTTGGGCAGAAAGGGAGTATTGGGAAATGATTTCATTTACAAGAGCTTTATTAGACACGCCTATTAGTGAATTTGTCATACCTTCTGAAAAGGTAGCACATGTTCAAGTTGGTAATAGTGCAGAACATGCCCTACTCGTCTTAACAAAAACTGGTTATTCTTCAATCCCAGTTTTAGATATAAAATACCGGTTACATGGCTTATTAAGTATCAAGATGATTACAGAATCGATATTAGGCATGGAACGAATTGAGTATGATAAACTATCGACTATTAAGGTAGATGATGTGATGGACAAAGAGGTTGTATACCTGAAAATGACCGATACTATTCAAAGGGCATTAGATTTAGTAATTAATCATGCATTTTTGTGCGTAGTAGATGAAGAAGGTACTTTTGCTGGTATTTTAACAAGACGTGTTATTTTGAAACAGTTAAAAAGGTATATCTATCAAATTGAAAACTAGAATTAAAAATAACTAGCGTGATGTGTCGGCAAAATCCCATCAATAAAAGGGTTTTGTCGATTTTTATTGTTGTTTAGTTCGTGCTTAATTAATGCAAGATAGGATTAATTATTAAGGTGTATGTACTACATGAAAGGATACAAATTTTAGGAGGGAAGCCTTTTGACAGCAACAGAATCTGAAATTGTGAAAGTACTGGCGGAAGAAGGTAATATGAGAAAAGCAGCTGAACGTCTATTTTTAACCCAACCCGCCTTATCACAACGATTACAATCGATTGAAAAAGAATGGGGTGCTCAGCTTTTTATTCGTTCTCAAAAAGGTCTTACTCCAACACCAGCCGGGGAATTAGTGATCCAATATGCAATTGAAACGATTGCGCGGAAAGAAGAAGTGTTTGAAACGATTCAAGCTTTAAATTCAAAGGTGCATGGAACTTTAAAAATTGCATGCGCTTCGATTGTTGGCCAAAACTGGCTTCCCAAAGTGTTAAAAGACTTTGTAACAACATATCCCGATGCTAAGATTTCTCTTATAACAGGATGGAGCTCTGAAATTATAAAAGCACTTTATGAAGGCGATGCACAGGTTGGAATCGTCAGAGGACAAGCGGAGTGGAAAGGCAAAAAAATACACTTATTTCAGGATATGATGTATTTAGTTGATAAGGAAATAAAAGAAATTGATGAGATCCTAACGACTGATCGTCCATTCATTCAGTTTAAAAGCGATTCGAACTATTATCAAGAGATTCAGTTATGGTGGCAACGTCATTTCTCCTCAAATCCAAGACGACAAATTATTGTCGATCAAATAGAAACATGTAAGCAGATGGCTATGAATGGTATAGGATATGCAATATTACCATCCATTACATTAAATGGTGAAGAAAATGTAAATAAGATTCCTTTATCAATTACTGAAAAGGATATTGGGCTAACTAGGGATACTTGGTTAATAGGGTATGAGTCAGCGTTTGAATTAAGACAAGTTGAGGCATTTGTTAATGTAGTTAGAAAACATGCTAGCTCAGTTTACCAAAATAGAAAGTAAGAAATATCCAAAAGTATAAACCTCGTGCTATTTATTAGAAAATTTAGTACAATGTTTACATGCTAATTATTACATAGATTGGGAGTGTCTTTTGTGACTGAAAAATTAAATGCACAACAAATTATTGAATTTATTGCAAACTCAAAAAAAGTAACACCTGTAAAAGTATATGTTAAAGGTGAAAATGTAGCGAATTTATCCTATGGTGAAAATACAAAAGTTTTCGGTGAAAATAATCATGCGGTTGTATTTGGAGAATGGAATGTGATTGAAGCAGCTCTTAAAGAACATGCTAGTCAAATTACGGACTATGTAGTAGAGAATGACCGTCGTAATTCCGGTGTACCTTTACTTGATTTAAAATACCAAAATGCACGAATTGAGCCAGGTGCAATTATCCGTGACCAAGTGACAATTGGCGATAATGCTGTCATTATGATGGGTGCTATTATTAACATTGGTGCTGAAATTGGTGAAAAAACGATGATCGATATGGGCGCTGTGTTAGGTGGTCGTGCTACTGTAGGTAAAAACTGTCACATAGGTGCAGGAACTGTTTTAGCTGGTGTTATTGAGCCGCCTTCAGCACAACCGGTAATTATTGAGGATGATGTTGTGATTGGTGCAAATGCAGTAGTTTTAGAAGGTGTACGTGTAGGTCAAGGTGCTGTAGTAGCAGCTGGTGCGATCGTTATTTCTGACGTTGAGCCTTATACTGTAGTTGGTGGCGTACCTGCAAGAGTTCTTAAGAAAATGGATGAAAAAACAAAATCAAAAACAGAAATTATTGATGCTTTAAGAAATATTTAAGAAGGTGTTATGATGGATACACTTATCCAAATTCGAAGAGACCTTCATCAAATACCAGAGCTTGGGTTTCAAGAATTTAAGACACAGAAATACCTACTTGATACTATCAATAGACTACCACAGGAGTATATTACGACAACAACTTGGAAAACAGGGATTGTTGTCTTTATAAACGGTAGTAATCCTACAAAAACAATTGGTTGGCGTACTGATATTGATGGTCTCCCGATTATTGAGGAAACGGGTTTAGCGTTTGCGTCTACACATGATGGTAGAATGCATGCTTGTGGTCATGATTGCCATATGACAATAGCTTTAGGACTTGTAGAAGCATTTGCAATGAATCAACCTAAGCATAATGTTGTTATTTTATTTCAACCTGCAGAAGAAGGGCCTGGAGGAGCAGAACCGATGCTTCAATGGATGAAAGAGTCCCGCCCTGATCTTATACCAGATGAAATTTACGCACTTCATATCGCTCCTGAATACCCAGTAGGAACAGTGGCAACGCGACCTGGTTTACTTTTTGCAAATACATCTGAACTATTTATTGATTTAAAAGGTAAAGGTGGACATGCAGCATATCCACATAAAACGCGTGATATGACTGTAGCAACAGCAAATCTAATCTTACAATTACAAACAATCATTAGTCGAAACGTTGATCCGATGGAAAGTGCTGTTATTACGATAGGAAAAATGACTTCCGGAACAGTACAAAACATTATTGCAGAAAATGCTAGACTAGAAGGCACAATTCGTACGCTTAATGCAAAGGCGATGAATGAAGTGAAACGCCGAATTGAAGCAGTTTGTGCAGGGATCGAGGCATCTTTCGAATGTTCTATATCAATTGATTATGGTTCTATGTATTACGAAGTAAATAATAATGAAAAATGTGCGGATAAGTTATTATCTTTTGCAGAGCAATTCGAAGGATGTCATGCTGTAGTAAGTCCAGCCGCAATGACGGGTGAAGATTTTGGATATTTCTTAAAAGAAATTCCTGGGGCGCTTTTTTGGGCAGGAGCAAACTGTGAATATGGTTTACATCATTCAAAAATCTCTCCTGATGAACAACTACTACAAACTAATGTTCATTTTGTCGAACAATTTATTAGGTCTTTATAAGAGGAAATGTGAAGAAAACAATGTTTTCTTCACATTTTTAATTATCACTTATTATTGAATTGTATAACCACCGTCTAAAACGACGGCTTGACCAGTCATACCTTTTGCTTCTTCACTTGCGATAAACATTACCAGATTCGAAACTTCGCTTACATCTAATAAACGTTTTTGTGGTACAAGTGGGTAAATGATTTCTTCTAATACATTGTCAACAGGGACGTTTCTAGTTTTTGCTAAATCTTGCATCTGATTACGAACAAGCGGTGTATCAACGTATCCTGGACAAATGGCATTAACTGTGATTCCATCTGTTGCTGTTTCCAATGCAGCTACTTTTGTTAAACCGATGACACCATGCTTAGCTGAATTATAGGCGGCTTTCCCAGCAAATCCGACAAGACCATTAATCGATGCAATATTGATAATACGTCCAAAATTATTTTTTTTCATGTGTGGTAAAACGTGTTTTGTCATAATAAATGGTGCAGTTAACATGATCTTAATGAGTAATTCAAACCGTTCTGTTGGAAACTCCTCAATCATGGCAACATGTTGCATGCCTGCATTATTTATTAAGATATCTATTTGACCGAATGTTTCTATGGTTGTATCTATTGTAGATATCATTTCATCTTCACTAGTGACATTACATTTAACACCAATAGCCCGTTCACCAAGGGATAATGCTGCTTTTTTTACTTTTTCTTCATTTATATCTGATAATACTATTCTTGCACCGTTTTGATATAGTGCTTTTGCAATTTCAAATCCAATACCTTGTGCTGAACCAGTAATAAGAGCAACTTTATTATGCACCAACAAAACCGCCTCCTAAAGGAAGAGTCGTAACAGATTACGACTCTCAAAAATTATTAAAGACCTAATCCAAGAGAGAATAAAATAATAGCAATAATTACACCAATGATTGGTGTTACTACAGTTGTTGCAGCAACAGACCAATAAGCGTCTTTGTGTTTCTCTCCACAGACAGATTGAATTGTCGTAACAACGTAGCCATTATGTGGTAAGGAATCTAATGCACCAGATGAAATAGCAACAACACGATGCAGAGCTTCTGTGTTAACGCCTGCCTCTATATAACCTGGAGCAATTAATGGTAGTGCAATTGATTGACCTCCTGAAGCAGAGCCTGTCATCCCAGCAATAACAGAAACGGCAACTGCAGCACCAATTAATGGTGACCCAGGAATACTTGTCATTGCTTCAACCGCAACAGAGAAAGCAGGTACTGCCTTTGCAACGCCACCGAAACCAACTACTGCAGCAGTATTTCCAATAGCTACAATTGCTCCAAGTGTACCTTGTGAAACTGCTTCCCACGGGTTTTTAAAATACTTCCAGCTGACAATAAATGTCGCAATAATTCCACCTAATAATGCAAGAATTAACGCTGATTGTGCTAAATCATGATGGAAAATAAAAGATATAATTAAAACTACGGCTAAAGGTACCATCGAAACAATGGGATTTGGTAAAGCACGAGAAGAATCGACTATTGGGTCTGTCTCACGAGCTACAAAACGTTCACCCTTATCTACGGCTTTTTTAATGATTCGCTTTAGCCACCAGTAACCAAATACCGCCATAAACACAGCGACAATTAAACTGACTTCCCATCCTGCCAAATGATTTGTACCTAAAAATTCTATTGGAATCCAGTTTTGAATTTCTGGTGAACCCGCAGAAGTCATAGTAAACGTAACCGATCCTAAAGCTAACGTGGCTGGGATAAAACGACGTGGTAAATCTGCTTCTTTGAATAAAGAAATTGCCATTGGGTAAACAGCGAATGCTACAACGAAGAGTGAAACACCACCGTATGTCAAAATTGCACAGGCGATGACAATTGATAGGGTTGCATATTTCATCCCTAATTTATCGACGATAAATTTTGCAACGGCATCTGCCGCACCACTGTCTTCCATCACTTTTCCAAACACAGCACCAAGTAAGAACATTAAATACCAGGACATAATGAAGCCTGTAAAACCGGTCATATAACTAGTAACAAAGTTTGCAACCCCTTCTTCTGCAAGTTGTGGGAATAGCGGCATTCCTGATAATATTGCAACAAATAAAGCAGAGATGGGACCTACGATAATAATATTGACACCTTTCATAGTTAACCAAATTAGTAGAACAAGACCACCGATAAGTCCGATCATACTCAAAATTGTACTTGCATCCATATAAAAACCCCCTTTAAAAATATTGTTATTTCTCCAAGAAAACTACTAATGAGATTGATTGAAAAATAAGTGCAGATGACTTTTGAATCTGATTAATAAATTACTTTGTATACCCCCCTTATACTTTTTACTTTGTAACCGGTTGTAAAAATTTGAACAAGCAGATTGTAAATACTGATATAAGCCGGGTGATGATGAATTCATAAAAAAAAGCGCTTACATAGTTATCGAAATGATTAATCCACTATATGCAGTATGCTGTGTCAAAAATGTGAAGCGTATGGAAGGGGGATATTCCGAAAAATCGGAATATTTTAATAGAATAGATTGAAATTAAAGGCTAAAAAGAAGAAAAGAAATCCAGTATTCTGGAATTGTGTCCGAAATACTGGAATTTAGGTCATAAGTTGTGTTTTTTTATTTTTTCATAGAGGGTAGATCGACTAATTCCAAGTTTTTTAGCAATCTTTAGCTTATCTGTTTCATTTTCAAGATGTTCTTGTAATATTTGTCCTTCTATATGAAACAACATTTCCTCCAGAGTGCCTGTATTTCGTAATAAATTAGTTTTGTAACGCCGAATGTGAAGTGGCAAAGTATCCTCTGTAATTTGGTCGCTATCGGTTAAAGATAACAAAGCTTGTAGAACATTTTGTAGTTCTCTTACATTTCCTGGCCATTCATAGTGTTGAAGTATCCACCAAGCTTTACGATGAATTTTAATACCTCGTCTACCAGCTTCAGAGCTGAATTTTGCCATAAATGTTTGGATTAGTTCTGGGAGATCATCGATTCGTTCACGGAGAGGTGGTATTTTTAATGTAATTGCTTGAATTCTATAAAATAGATCTTCTCGAAAGAGCTTTGCTTTTACTTGCTCAGCAAGAGATATGTTCGAACTCATAATGAATCGAATATCAATGGGTATTTCTTCATGGTAGCCATATGGTAGAATTTTTCCTTCTTGTATAACTTTAAGTAATTTAGCTTGAAGCGTTAGAGGGAGCTCATTGATTTCTTTAATAAGGAGTGTTCCACCGTTTGCTTGCTGAATTCTTCCTTTCTTTAGTCTTTGTTCGGAATCAATCCACTTACCAAATAGTTCCTCTTCTAATAGCTCTTTCGGTATAGTAGAACAGTTAAATTTAACGAAGTCACTATCAGCTCTCTCAGACAGAACATGTATACTATGTGCTAACATTTCTTTACCCGTACCTATTTCACCTTCGATTAAGACAGGCAGTTTTGTAGGGGCAATCATCGTAATGGTTTCTTTTATTTTTCGAATTGATATAGAGGAGCCTTTAATATCAGACAAACTATAAAATGAGTCTCGATACTGTTTATTAAATGATTCAATTTGAACCATCGATTGGCGTACTTGAGAACTTAGTTTTTTCCAATCATTCAAATCACGAAACATAACACTACCAAACGCCCCTTTAATTTCACCGTTAATAATAATTGGTACACGGTTTGGAAGCATATATGTCCCTTTAATATAATGAGGGGAGGCAATATCTGCAGTTCCTTTTTCCATCACATGGTGCATTTGTGTATTTTCAATTACCTCAGTTATATGCCTACCAATAACGTCCTCACGCTTTACTTCTAAAAAGTTACAATATTCATGATTGATATACAGTATTTTTGCATTACGGTCTACTACGACAAACCATTTAAAAGAAGTTTCTAATATTTGCTCAAGAATAGGAATAGGGATATTTTCAATCCAATTTTTCATTGATTCACCTCTACTATTAATAGTCTTATTAGAGTTGTAATACTGATTAGTTTAGTTTATGAGAGTTCAAGTGAGTAAGATGACAAATAGAATCTGTAGGGGGATTACACGGCTGATATCTTGGAGAAATGGATTTATTGGAGATAATACAAGAAAGGGTAGTAGTATATTTATTATTTTATACTACTACCCATATTAGAGTTATTAAATGTTACCTATTCAGCACGCATTAAAGAAGGAGCCTTTTTACGTGTCCAACCATATGCTAAAGCAAAACAACTGAGTAAAATAATCGCTCCTAAAATAAATGGTGAGGACATTCTCCAATCTAGGAGAATCCCCGCTAAAGCAGGGCCAATCATGTTCCCCAAGCTCATGTATGCATTATTCATACCTGCTGCAAATCCTTGCTCTTGACCGGCAAACTTCGATATTAATGTATTAACAGCAGGGCGTATGAAGACTGTAGCAATTTGGAAGAGGGTTGCAACCGTTAGGATAACAAAGAACCCATTTACAAAAATCATTAATATCATCATAATCGCCGCGACAACTAAATTAATTAAAATGACTTTCATCTCGCCATATCGTTTAAACAAGTTATCAATAATAAACATTTGAAGGATAACTCCAACAAACCCACCAATTGTTATAACGATCGCAATTTCTGTTGGTGAATAAGCAAACCTATATGTTAAGAACATAGAAAGGGTCGATTGGAAATTAGCAATACCAAAACTAAATGTGAAAACAACAACTAGTAATACAAAATATGATGTATGTACAGAACGTACTAATTGCTTAATTAAATTTTCGCGTTTTCCTGGAACTGCAGCTCCACTTTGTGTTTGAGGTTTTATGTTCGGTAATATGATGAAAGTTAATAACGCGGCTATTAGCGCCACAATACCTGATGCAAAGAATGGGAAATGCAAATTCACGGTTGCTAAAAAACCGCCAAATCCGGGTCCAATCATAAATCCTAAAGAAATCGCAGCACCTATTAACCCCATACCTTTACCGCGTTCTTCTATAGTAGTTATATCAGCGACATAAGCCATAATTGGTGGCATAATAAATGCTGCTCCTACACCTGTTAAGAAACGAGATACAAAAAGTATCCATACTTCTGTAGCTAGACCAAAAAGAATTTGCGATATTCCATATACAATCAACCCAGAAATAATAAAGAATTTTCGACCATATCGGTCTGATAAATCACCAGCAAGTGGAGATAATAGAAATTGGGCAAGTGCAAAAAAAGCAATTAAAAACCCGAGTACTTGGCCACCTACACCAAATATCTCGAGATAAGATGGTAGAACCGGAATAATGATTCCTATGCCACCCATTGTAATAAACATATTGAACATTAAAATGATGATAGCAATTTTTTTCATTTTTTGTGACATTGATGTACACCTTCCTCTCAAAATGCCCATTATTTACAAATAAATCGGTATTTTATAGCTTACCACATTGTACACAGTAACACTAGATATTTATCGTTAAGAAAAACCATATCCGCCCAAAGTATGAGTAGATATGGTTTAATAGTTTCTATCTAATAGACATTTTAAACTCTAAGAAGTATTCATTGTATTTACCGAGCCATTCGAGCCCTAGGTTTTCATATACTTCTAATTTTTCTCTTAGTTCTTCATTAGGATAGAAGTGTTCATCTTCTATCACTTCCGGATCCATTAATTCTGTTGCAGCTGCGTTTGGAGTTGAATATCCGACATAATCATTATTTTGTGCAGAAACTTCTGCATCTAACATGAAATTTATAAAAGCATGTGCTCCATCGATATTTGCTGCTGTTTTTGGAATGACAAAGCTATCGAACCATAAGTTAGAACCCTCTTTTGGAACAGCAAAATTCAGTTCTTCATTTTCCCACATCATATCCGCGGCTTGACCAGACCATGTTAAGGCGACTGCAGCCTCATTATTAATCATTAATGGTGTAATTTCATCACCAATAATAGCTTTAATGTTTGGAGATAATGAGATTAATTTTTCCGTTGCTTGTCGTAAAAGGGCATCATCTTTTGCATTTAAGGATTCACCAAGTGAATTTAAACCCATTCCCATCACTTCACGTGCACCATCTACTAAGAAAACTTTTCCTTGTAGTGTAGGGTCCCATAAATCTTCCCAAGATTCAAATGTTAAATGATCTTCAATTAAGCTTGGATTGAAAACAACTCCAACAGTTCCCCAAAAATAGGGAATTGTATATTGGTTTCCTGGATCAAAGGGTAAGTCTAAAAAATACGGGTCGATATTTTTCATATTTGGTAGTTTAGAATGATCTAATGGAATTAATAGGTCTTCTTCTATCATCATTTCGACCATATATTCGGATGGTACAGCAACATCATATGCTGAGCCACCTTGTTGAACTTTTGTCAACATCGCTTCGTTCGAATCAAATGTTTCGTAAATTACTTTAATACCAGTTTCCTCTGTAAACTGATCTAATAATTCAGGGTCAATGTACTCTCCCCAGTTATAAACTGTTATCGTATCACTACTACTTTGTGAACCACCTACTTCTAGTTGATTTGCTGCGAAGAAGAGGAGGGTACAAACAACGATAATAGCAACTGTTGTTTGAATTAATGATTTCATTCTTGCACCTCCGCGACACTTGCTTTCTGGCGTCTAGTTACAAAGTAATATCCAACAACTATGAAGACAGTTACGATGAAGATTATCCCTGAAATAGCATTAACCGTTAATGTAATACCTGCACGTGCCATAGAATAAATCTCGACGGATAATGTAGAGAACCCGTTTCCGGTTACAAAAAACGTTACAGCAAAATCATCTAACGAATATGTTAAAGCCATGAAAAATCCCGCAAAAATCCCTGGTTTAATGTAAGGAATAATTACTCTTGTCATTACATCGCGTTTTGTAGCTCCTAAGTCTTGAGCAGCATCAATCAGTGAAGTATTCATTTCTAATAATTTAGGTAGAACCATTAATACAACGATTGGGATGCTAAAGGCAATATGAGAAATTAATACGGAAGCAAATCCAAGTTTAACGCCAATCATTGTAAATAAGATTAGGAAACTAGCCCCAATCACAACGTCTGGGCTTACAATTAATACGTTGTTTAGAGAGAGTAACGTATTACGCATTTTTTTATTTTTTAAAGAAACAATTCCAATTGCACCCAATGTACCGATTATTGTTGCAATCAATCCTGATAATAATGCAATGAGAACCGTATTAATTAATATAACAATTAATCTAGAATCCTCAAAAACAGCTTGGTAATGTTCTAAAGTAAAAGATTCAAAGTTACTCATCGTGCCACCACTATTGAATGAATAAAATATTAAATAAAAGATAGGCGCGTATAAAACGATAAAGACAGTTGCTAAATAGAGCTTAGATAATGACGACAATTTTTTCATGATATACGGCCTCCTTTTGATTTTTGACCAGTAAATAGCATGATGATGACCATAAATAATATTAAGAAGACCGCAATGGTTGCACCCATCCCCCAGTTTTGAGCAACTAAAAATTGTTGTTCGATAGCAGTTCCTAATGTAATCACTTGGTTACCTGCAATTAAACGTGTAATCATGAAAAGTGAAAGGGCAGGGATAAATGTTACTTGAATACCTGACTTCACACCTTCAATAGTTAGGGGAAATGTAACACGTCTGAATGTTGTTAATTTAGATGCTCCTAAATCTTGTGCTGCAAAAAGGAGTGTCGGATTTAGTTTATCCAAAGCATTGAAGATCGGAATGATCATAAACGGTATGAAAATATAAACCGCAACAAAAATAAAGCTAAAATCTGTAAATAAGATTTGTGTAGGGTTAAATCCGAATACTTCAATTACAGCATTTACAGGACCATATAGACCAAATATACCTATGAAGGCATAAGTTTTAAGTAGTAGGTTAATCCATGATGGAATGATTATGAACATGAGCCATAAATGCTTGTGTTTCGTTTTCGTTAACAAATAAGCAGTAGGATATGCAACCAATAAGGTAAACAAAGTAATTAAGAAAGCATACCAAAAACTAGTTAATGTCATCGTTAAGTAAGCTGGTGAAAAGAATTTTACATAATTAGATAAAGTGAAATGGCCATCAAGATCTAATAAAGAGTAATAAACGACTAACACAATTGGTGCAATGACAAAAAGTGCGATCCAAATAAAATACGGGAATAATGAACCTTTTGATGCTTTTTTCATTAGCTTTCTTCTCCATAAGATTCGAGTCGTTTATCAAATTCTTCTTCTGTTTCGTTTAGTCGCATGACATGTATTGCTTCTGGATCGAAGTCTAAACCAATATTTTCACCAACATCTGCTTTTTTCAATGAATGTACTAGCCATTCGTTTCCATCTAAATCGTAAGTTGATAGTTCATAATGCACACCTCTAAATAGTTGTGTATCTACTTTTACTACTAATTTACCTTTATCAACAGTTGTAATCTCTAAATCTTCAGGACGAATGACAATGTCTATTTTTTCATTTGGTTTCATCCCTTTGTCGACACAGTCGAACACTTTACCGTTAAATTGAACTTTATAATCCTCAATCATGACACCATTCACAATATTGGATTCCCCAATAAAGTCAGCAACGAAGCGGTTAATAGGTTCGTCATAAATATCAACGGGTGTTCCAGATTGTTGTATTTCACCTTCGTTAAGAACAAAGATTTCATCAGACATTGCGAGAGCTTCTTCCTGATCATGAGTTACAAATACAAACGTTTTTCCTAATCGTTGTTGCAATTCACGTAATTCATATTGCATTTCTGATCGTAGCTTTAAGTCAAGAGCAGATAAAGGCTCGTCCAATAATATAACCTCTGGGTCGTTTACAATAGCTCGTGCTATGGCAACACGTTGGCGCTGACCACCTGACATTTCGGTAATTTCACGGTTTGCAAAGCCAGCTAAGTTTACGAATTTCAAAGCTTCTAATACCCGTTCTTTTATTTCAGCTTCTTTTAATTTTTTTACACGTAGGCCAAAAGCAACGTTTTCAAATACATTTAGATGAGGGAAAAGAGCATAGTCTTGAAACACAGTGTTAACTTGTCTTTCATTTGCAGGCACGCTATTAATTTTTTTTTCATTAAAATAAATATTTCCATCACTTGCTTCAGTAAATCCTGCGATCAGTCTAAGAATAGTCGTCTTTCCACAACCCGAAGGACCAAGCAGTGTATAAAACTTACCTTTTTCTAATTCTAAATTTATGTTTTTTAATACGGTTGTACCATCTTCATAAGATTTTGATACATTCTCGAAGCGAATAATTGTATTTGCCATAACCGTGCCTCCCTTAGATTATAAATAAGATTCAGTGGCCACTAACAATAACTCTGTTCTACCATTGTTTGCATTTAATACTTGGTGATTGTTTGAAGCCTCATAATAAATTGCATTTCCTTCACTAGCGATAAATTCATCTTCTCCGATGATTACTCGAATACGACCACTTAAAACATATATAAAAGTTTCAGCTAGCGAGGGTTCGAATACTTTATATTCGCCACCTTCTTCTAGTGTTAAGTAAACAGGCTCCATTTCTTTTTCATTTGAAGTAGGGATGAGCCATTTAATTTCATATTTCTTTTCTTCATCATAGTAAGATGTTTGGTCGTCTTCGTTATAAACGATTTTTGTTTCTTTATTTGAGTCATCAAAAAAGTCTTTGGGCGTTGTACCTAAGACCTCTAAGATTGTAAATAAAGTATCTATTGAGGGAGAATTTAAATCTCGTTCAAGTTGAGAAATATAACCTTTCGTTAAGTCCGTTCGTTCCCCAAGTTCTTCTTGTGTAAGACCTTTCTTCAAACGTAGAGATTTGATTTTTCTTCCTATTTGCACTGTTTTATGCTCCTTATCAGTTTAGTGTTCATAAACTTCAAGTAAGAAAGTTTACAAATACAAAACCTAAAGTTTATTATAACGATAACCATTATACATAAAAATGAAAAGAATACAATAGGATTTATAAACTTTTTTGGTTAAATTGGAAAAAATTCACTAATATTGACGGACCGTGTTTACTATAGGCTTAACTAATAGAGTTATTTAAGTACCTAAAAAAAGTAAGAATTATTCTCTCTATGAAAGTGAATAATGGTCGGTAAATCGACACTAGAGTTCGCAAACTAATAAGAACAAAATCAAGGTCTTATGAATTTACTAATATATCGATATCTCACTGTACAAATTTATGGGATTCTATTGATTACGGAGGGTTAGGGCTGATGAAATTACGTTCACTAATGCCTGAATTGGATGGAGCAACTACATGGATAAATGGCAAAATAACTAATAAGGAATTAGTTGGAGAAAAACCAACAATCATTCACTTTTGGTCGGTAAGCTGTCATATGTGTACTGAAACAATCCCAAATATGATGAACTTCCTTAACCAATATAGTGATAATTTGCATGTAGTATCCGTTCATATGCCTAGGTCTAAGTCAGATACAGATCTAAATAGGATAAAAGAGCTAGCGGAGAAATACGGTTTGAATCATCCAATCTATGTTGATAACGATTTAATATTAACAGATGTCTTTGACAATCAATATGTACCTGCCTATTACCTATTTGATAGAAGAGGTATATTACGTCACTACCAAGCTGGGGAAAGTGGCATGAAAATGCTTGAAAAAAGAATTAACCGAATAATTGAAGAGAAAACCAATAGGAAGTAGACAATCAAAAATTTTTTTTTGCGATGTACCACAAGTCATGCATTTTTTCAATATTTACAAAATTTTCATACTACTTATAATTCCATTCGTTATAATAGAGTTTAAAATATAAAAGGGGTTATATTTATAATGGAAAACGTAAAGGATATTTGGAATGCCCAATTGTAGGATCAAAGTCATTCATTTGTTTCTATATGTGGGAATGATTTAGTGGATTTGTTAAATCCTAAAACGAATGAGGAAGAAGTAGGTTTTCGAGTAACATTTGCATAACATTTTGATCAACCGACACCATTAGTTGGTGAGAATGGATTGAGAAATTGGATTGCGATGTTCGGCAGTCAATTGTTAGAAGATATTAAAGATCCTATTCGGCAACGTATTATTGAAAATGTAGAGAAGACTATAAGACCGGTTTTGTATCACGAAGGGCAATGGATTGCAGATTATAAGAGAATTCGTGTAGTAGGAATGAAAGAATAATAAAATGTCGATTGTTTTTTACAAAATCACGGCACTAAGTTAAAATGATAACATCTATTTGTTGTGCGGAGGTTTATCATGAAAAAAGAATTTGTAGTTATAGGATTAGGTCGCTTTGGAGGGAGTATAGTACAAGAACTTGTCCGACTTGGTGCAGATGTAATGGCAATTGATGCTCATGCGGAACGTGTCGATGAATATGCTAAGATTGCAACTCAAGCAATTATTGCGGATTCAACAGACGAAGAAGTGATTAAATCTCTTGGTATTAGAAATTTCGAGCATGTAATTGTAGCTATAGGTGAAAATATCCAAGCGAGCATACTAACAACGCTCATTTTAAAGGAACTTGGTGTGAAACAAGTTACCGTAAAAGCTCAAAATGATTACCATGCAAAAGTGTTAAAAAGAATTGGTGCTGATTATATTATTCACCCGGAACGAGATATGGCTATTCGCCTTGCAAATAACATGATGTCACATAATGTGTTAGATTATTTAGAACTCTCCGATGAACACTCCATTATGGAGATTAAGGCAAATGATCGGATAGCTGGTTTTTCTATTTTAGACTTAAATATTCGAGCAAATTATGGAATCAATATTGTTGGTATTAAAAGAGATGATACAATTGTCATTTCTCCTAATGCAGATGAAAAAATTTTGCTAGGTGATATTTTACTCGTTATTGGTGCTGACGTAGACATTAATCGTTTTGTAAAGAAAGCAATGAGTTAAGTTCTGACTTCAACCATAACATGGAAAATTTACAAAGAGTAAAGGTTGCTAATTAGTGCGGTAAACACTAATTAACAACCTTTTTTATACTTCCATAATAATTGGCAGAATCATAGGACGTCGTTTTGTCTTTTCAAATAAATAAGGTCCTAATACATCTGTAATTTCATTTTTTAATTCAGTCCATTGTGTAGATTTTTCTTGTATCATTTCGTTTAAATGACTATTTAACATTTTTTGTGCTTCACTAATTAATGTACCTGACTCACGCATATAAACGAAACCACGTGAAATAATATCAGGGCCAGCAACCAGTTTTTGCTTCTTCATGTCAACACTTACAACTACAATCACTAAACCTTCTTCAGACAATATTCTTCTATCTCGTAAAACGATATTTCCTATATCGCCTATGCCACTACCATCAATGTAGATATCTCCGGAAGGAATACGACCTGCTACATGTGCTTCATTAGAGCTTAATGCTAAAACGTCCCCATTTTCCATCACAAAAGTATTTTCTTGCGGAACATCACAGTCAACCGCTAATGTCGTATGCATTTTTAACATCCGATATTCACCGTGAATTGGCATGAAGAATTTCGGTTTAATTAAACGGAGCATCAGTTTTTGTTCTTCCTGAGAACCGTGCCCTGATGTATGAATATTGTTCAATGAGCCATGTATTACTTCTGCGCCCGCACGGAACAATAAGTTAATAATTTTATTAACACTCATTGTATTTCCTGGGATTGGTGAGGAAGAGAATACAACGGTATCACCCGGTTGAATTTGAATTTGTCGATGTGTTCCGTTAGCAATACGTGATAATGCAGCCATTGGTTCACCTTGAGAACCTGTACATAAAATCATCACTTCATTCGCCGGAAGTCGGTTAATTGCTTGAGCATCGACAAAAGTTTCTTTAGGAGCTGTAATGTAACCAAGATCACGTCCGATTGAAATGGCATTGTCCATAGAGCGACCAAAGACAGCAATTTTACGTCCATATTGTGCAGCAGCATCTGTTACTTGTTGTAGACGGTGAATATTAGAAGCAAATGTCGCAAAGATTATTCGCCCTTCTACTTTTCTTAAAATGTCATGAATACTTTCTCCAACTTTTCGTTCAGACATAGTAAAGTTAGGAACTTCGGCATTTGTACTGTCAGATAGAAGACATAGTACACCATCGCGTCCAATCTCAGCCATCCTCGTTAAATTTGCTGGTTGTCCAACCGGAGTAAAATCAAACTTAAAATCACCAGTATGAACAATGTTTCCAGGAGGTGTTTTAACTACAATACCAAACGCATCTGGAATACTATGAGTAGTACGGAAAAAGCTAACGGCCGTTTTACGGAATTTAATAATATCGTCTTCCGTAATTTCAATTAATTTCGTAGTACGAAGTAGTCCATGTTCTTCTAATTTATTTCGCAATAATCCTAGGGCTAGTTTTCCACCATAAACAGGAATATTTACTTGTCGTAATAAATACGGAATACCACCAATATGGTCTTCATGTCCATGGGTAATAAATAAACCTTTTATTTTGTCCGCATTACGGACTAAGTAAGTGTAATCTGGAATTACATAATCAATTCCTAAAAGGTCATCTTCTGGGAATTTAATTCCTGCATCTATAACGATAATTTCATCTTGAAATTGTACAGCATAAGTGTTTTTACCGATTTCGCCCAGTCCGCCGAGCGCGAAAACAGCAGCTTGATCATTTTTAACAAATTTCATATTAATTAAGCATTCTCCAATCGGAAGTCCGGGCTATTTTTTTCGTATTCTAAATAATTGCCCTCTAACAGTTGAATATATTCAATATTATATTGACGGTCTTTTAAGTATTGGCGAACTTCACGTTCTGAAGATGCTTCTAAAAAAAGACTTTTTGTATTCTCGCGAACTGGTACTTCATTAGCATTTTCTTGATAATAAACTTTGTAAATCATAATCTCTCTCCTTTGGTACGTACATATTGCATTACTTTTAATTTTCCGTAAGATGAATTAGTTTCAAGATAAATTCAAAAACTTTATTCTTCATAGATTCAGAATAAACTACAATGAGTTTTGCCATTCACATTACGGTTTGTACTTTGTTTAGTTTTGAAAAAAAGATAGAACAATTCGATGCCAATTTAATTATAGATAAAATTAGAAACAATGGGAATTATATTAAACAAAGTTAAAATTAAATGCATTTCCTTTATATTATCATGTCAATGATTTAAAATAAAGAAAAGGGGTCGTCTAAAAAGCCAATTTCAGACGATCCCTCATTAACTGTACAATTCATTTAATAAAACTAACTACATACAGTAACTGTAATAGTATAAAAAAACTGCCCAGGTATCTGGACAGCCGCTTAAGCGATAGATTTTTTTCCGAGGATGCCATTTAACCGTTTCAAAATTCTTTTTTTGAGTCGTTTTAACATGGCACATCACTCCCTACTCCGATTATAGTGAAGTCTTTTCTATATGTAAAGTGTTTTTCGTTTACATATAAATATACATGGAAAGGTTTAGACGATGACGAAAATATTGTTTTTTGATATTGATGGAACGCTTTATAACAGTAAGAAAGAAATACCGAAATCTTCTAAAGAAGCAATTACTAAAGCACGAAATAATGGATATGAAGTTGCAATTGCAACTGGTCGTGCTCCTTTTATGATTCAAGAAATTATTGAAGAATTACAAATAGATACATATGTTACTTTTAACGGTCAATATGTTGTATATAAAGGTAAAGTTATCTTTACTGATGGAGTACCCAAAGAACAACTATCAGAGATTATACAATTCGGTCAAGAAAGAAATCACCCTGTTGTGTTTATTGATGATCAAAAAATGATTGCTTCTGTAAGTGACCATGATTTTATTGAAAAAAGTTTAAATACATTAAAACATCCGTATCCAACGATTGATCCTTTATTTTATGAAATGAATAAAGTATACCAAACATTAATTTTTATGGAAGAGAAAGATGAATCCGTATATATGGAAAAATTTCCTTATGTGCAGTTTGTACGTTGGCATCCTTTTTCATGTGACATCATCCCAAAAGATGGTTCGAAAGCGCGAGGTATACATCGGATATTAGAAAAAATGAATATACCTTTATCCGATGTCTTCGCTTTTGGAGATGGTTTGAACGATATTGAAATGTTACAAGCAGTGGGTACAGGTGTTGCTATGGGTAATGCTCATGATAAAGTTAAAGCGGTGGCTGATATAATTACGGATCATGTTGACCAAGACGGTCTAGCTAAAGTGATGAAGGAATTAAAAATTATTTAATTGCCTCATCTTTATTTTATGAAGAGAAACACTATTTGTTTATACTATTTCTAAATAAAGTAAAGTTTAAAGTGAAAAGAAAGAGGCTGGGACAAAGCTAAAAAATTCTTAAATAAAGACGAAGCCGGGCCCTTTTGTAAATGGTTCTCTTTAAAGGTGTAACTAGTAAATTTTTAGGCAACTGGGGTAAGAATTCTGCCCCATTTTTTAATCATCATATAATATCGAATGGTCATTTTACTATACATGAAATATTTAAACGGAAATATTCCGCTTATATTAAAAAATCTGTGTATTTTCTTGAAAATAAAGGGAGTTTTTCCGGTTATCCTTACCATATCTATGAATTTTGTTCAATTTAGAGCAGTTAATCGGAATTTCTCCGCTTATATCCGCTTCTTTTGCTCCCACTATACACATTAAACGGAGTTTCTCCGGCTATTTTCCTAAAAAATATAAAATCTGGGTTAAACCTGTCTCGAATTGAAAAAGCCGGTGGCATTTTGCAAAAGTAAAATGTACATCGGCTAAAATTTTGCATTTTAAGAGGGCACATTTTAACTTTCTAATCGAGGAAAACCAAGAGTTCATAACGAATCGGCATAGCCATTAATGTCGAAAACTTTCAGAATAAACGCACCGAGATTGTAAGGTCTTAACTCAAATTTTGTGAATTTAAAAAAAACGTGAAATCGACGTAGCAATTTCACGTTTTTTTAATTATTGAAGCTAATTTTGTCCCAGCTTCTTAAATTTTCTATTCATATGGGAACGAATCAGGAACTGGTGCAAATGGGTCTTGTTGATTAATATGGTCATAAAACATGATCCCGTTTAAATGGTCAAGTTCATGTTGAAAGGCAATGGCAGGTAAACCTTTTAAGCGTAATTTTTGTTGTTCGCCATCAACAGTAAGAAATTTAACTGTAATTCGTGCATAACGAGGTACGTAACCTGGAACTTCTCTATCTACGGATAAACAACCCTCTCCGGTAGGTAAGTAAGACTTTTCAACTGAATGACTAACAATTTTTGGGTTAATTGCTACAAAACTTAATTGTTCGCCGTTTTCATCTTCTAAATGAAGAGCAAACATTCGTTTTAATGAATTTACCTGGTTAGCTGCAAGGCCGATACCGGGGCGTAAGCCGTATTTCTCAGCAGTTTCAGGATTCTGACTATTAATTAAGTACTCTAGCATATCAGATGCTAATTTTTTATCTTCTTCAGTTAGAGGGAATTGAACTTCCTCTGCTTTTGTCCGTAGTGTTGGGTGTCCTTCGCGAATAATATCATCCATTAAAATCATAAGTAACTTCCTTTCAATATCACTATCTAACGTTAGTATACAAGAAATAACTTGCTAATCCACTTAAAAAATATCATATGAAATTCCAGCAAACTTATGAAAAGATTATTAAATCTTTTAATCAAAGGGTAATCTATACATGGGTCATCTACAGTAGTCATCTTAAAAAGATAAGTGAAAATACACAATAACACACGTTGTTATAACACAGAAGGGGAAACGTGTATAACAGAATAAAACAAATAAAAAGAATGAAAAAACGTAAAATATTAGAATATAAGTGATTGACCGAAGGAATTTTTTTCTATATACTTTGATTCATAACACATTGTACTAATTAAAAGAAAAAATATTTTGATACAGAAAGGGAGAGGCGCGATATGGGAGAAAAATTATCGAACTTATATGATCCAACTAAAACTTTAAATGAGATTGAAGATAAGTTTCAAATGTTTCAAATTTTGAACGAAAAAGGGGAAATCGTTAACGAGGAATTTGAACCAAAATTATCTGACGAAGAACTAGTTGAATTAATGACTCGTATGGTTTACACAAGAATTTTAGACCAACGTTCTATTTCACTTAACCGTCAAGGTAGATTAGGATTTTATGCACCAACTGCAGGGCAAGAAGCATCACAGCTTGCTTCACATTTTGCATTAGAAAAAGAAGATTGGATTTTACCGGGTTATCGTGATGTACCACAAATTGTATGGCATGGTTTACCATTGTCAAAAGCTTTCTTATTTAGTAGAGGACATTATGTTGGTAACCAAGCTCCAGAAGGTGTCAATGTGTTAGCACCGCAAATTATTATTGGTGCTCAATATGTTCAAACTGCAGGAGTTGCTTTAGGTTTGAAAAAACGCGGTAAAAAGAATGTCGCCATTACGTATACAGGTGATGGTGGATCATCGCAAGGGGATTTTTACGAAGGTATAAACTTTGCAGGAGCTTATAAAGCGCCAGCAATATTCATTGTTCAAAATAACCAATATGCAATCTCTACACCACGTGAGTTACAAACAGCAGCGAAAACAATTGCTCAAAAAGGTATTTCTGCTGGAATTCCTAGTATCCAAGTAGATGGTATGGATGCTTTAGCGGTTTATGTGGCAACACGTGATGCAAGAGAACGTGCAATAAATGGAGAAGGCCCAACATTAATTGAAACTGTTTGTTATCGATATGGCCCACATACAATGTCAGGAGATGACCCAACTCGTTATAGAACTACAGAAATTGATAATGAGTGGGCAGCAAAAGATCCAATTGTCCGTTTCCGTATTTACTTAGAAGGAAAAGGTTTATGGTCAGAAGCTAAAGAAGCTGAAGTAATTGAAAGAGCGAAAGAAGAAATTAAAGAAGCCATTAAACAGGCTGATGAAACGCCAAAACAAAAAGTAACGGATTTAATTACTAATATGTACGAAAAGATGCCTGTTAATTTGCAAGAGCAATATGAAATTTATAAAGAGAAGGAGTCGAGATAACCTATGGCACAAATGACAATGATTCAAGCAATTACGGACGCACTTCGTTGCGAGTTGAAAGATGACGAAAACGTTTTAGTATTTGGTGAAGACGTCGGTGTAAATGGAGGCGTTTTCAGAGCTACTGAAGGTCTGCAACAAGAATTTGGTGAGAGCCGAGTATTTGATACACCACTTGCTGAATCTGGTATCGGTGGTTTGGCTATAGGTTTAGCTTTAACAGGTTACCGACCAGTACCTGAGATCCAATTCTTTGGTTTCGTATTTGAAGTAATGGATTCGATTAGTGGGCAATTAGCACGTATGCGTTATCGTAGTGGAGGAGTATATAGTGCACCAGTTACAATTCGCTCTCCATTTGGAGGAGGCGTTCATACACCTGAAATGCACTCTGATAGTTTAGAAGGTTTAATGGCTCAATCGCCGGGTCTAAAAGTTGTAATCCCGTCAACGCCATATGATGCGAAAGGATTATTAATTTCTTCCATTCGTGATAATGATCCTGTCGTTTTCTTAGAACATTTAAAGTTATATCGTTCTGTTCGTGAGGAAGTTCCTGAAGAATCATACACAATTCCTATTGGCAAAGCAGATGTGAAAAGAGAAGGCACAGATTTGTCAATTATTGCTTATGGGCTAATGGTACATGAGAGCTTAAAAGCAGCTGAAGAGTTAGAAAAAGAAGGCTATTCAGTGGAAGTTGTAGATTTACGTACAGTTCAACCACTTGATATTGAGACAATTATTGCTTCGGTAGAAAAAACAAATAGAGCGATTGTCGTTCAAGAAGCTCAAAAACAAGCTGGTATTGCAGCGAATGTTGTAGCGGAAATTACGGAAAGAGCGATTTTAAGTTTAGAAGCACCAGTTTTACGTGTTGCAGCGCCAGATACTGTTTACCCATTCCCGCAAGCTGAAAATGTTTGGTTACCAAATTACAAAGACATTATGGAAACAGCGAAAAAAGTTTTAACATTCTAGTAATTTTTCCTACTTACTAAAGTGAATCTTAGAAATAAAACTGTAATAAACCACAATGAAAGGGTGATAAGTATGGCGTTTGAATTCCGCATGCCTGATATTGGAGAGGGTATCCATGAAGGAGAAATCGTAAAATGGTTCGTTAAACCAGGAGATAAAGTACAAGAAGATGACGTTTTATGTGAAATTCAAAATGATAAAGCAGTAGTTGAAATTCCTTGTCCAGTAGATGGTACTGTTGAAGAGGTATTAGTAGGTGAAGGAAGTGTAGCGGTCGTTGGTGATGTTTTAATTCGATTTGATGCGCCTGGATATGAAAATTTAAAACTTAAAGGCGATGATCATCACGAGGAAAAAGAAACACCAGCACCTCAAGTTCAAGCAAGCTACGAACAAATCAATATTAATCCTGACGCTGATGCAAAACCAGCTCATGTTCCTGCAACTGAATCAGAAGCAGTGGTTGATTTAAATAAAAGAGTTATTGCAATGCCATCTGTGCGTAAGTTTGCACGTGATAAAGATATAGATATTCGATTGGTCAACGGATCAGGGAAGAATGGCCGTATTTTAAAAGAAGATATAGTGAGCTTTTTAAATGGTGGGAATAGTCAAACGGCTGTTCAGACAGTGGAGAGTTCTATTGTGGAGGAAGTTGAGGCAACTACAACTCAATCACAACCAATACCTGTTTCATTAGAAGGGGAATTCCCTGAAACTAGAGAAAAAATTTCTGGCATCCGTAAAGCAATTGCAAAAGCAATGGTTCATTCTAAACAAACAGCTCCACATGTTACATTAATGGATGAAGTTGATGTAACAGAATTAGTTGCTCATCGTAAAAAGTTTAAGGATATTGCATCAGAAAAAGGAATTAAGTTAACTTATTTACCGTATGTGGTAAAGGCGTTAGTGTCAACTTTACGAGAATTCCCTGAATTTAATCGTTCATATGATGATGCAACTAGTGAAATTATCCAGAAACACTATTACAATATAGGTATAGCTGCTGATACTGAAAGAGGATTACTCGTTCCTGTCGTTAAACATGCAGATCGTAAATCTATTTTCAATATCTCAGCTGAAATTAACGAATTAGCTACAAAAGCACGAGATGGAAAATTAGCTCCAAATGATATGAAAGGTGCTTCTTGCTCAATTACAAATATTGGTTCTGCAGGTGGTCAATGGTTTACACCAGTAATCAATCATCCTGAGGTAGCTATATTAGGAATTGGAAGAATTTCAGAAAAACCGATAATAAAAAATGGTGAAATTATAGCTGCACCTGTGTTAGCATTATCTTTGAGCTTTGATCATCGAATGATCGACGGTGCGACTGCGCAATATGCTTTAAATCATTTAAAACGTTTGCTAGCCGAGCCGGAACTTTTATTAATGGAGGCGTAAAAAATGGTAGTTGGAGATTTTGCAATTGAGATTGATACTCTCGTAGTAGGGGCTGGCCCTGGTGGTTATGTTGCGGCAATTCGTGCAGCACAAACTGGTCAAAAAGTAACTGTCGTAGAGAGAGATGTAGTAGGTGGCGTTTGTTTAAATGTAGGATGTATTCCATCAAAAGCATTAATTTCTGTAGGTCACCGTTTTGAACAAGCAAAACATTCAGAAGATATGGGGGTTTTTTCTTCTGAAGTTAAACTTGATTTTACTAAAGTTCAAGAATTTAAAAATAGTGTTGTAAACAAATTAACTGGCGGTGTGGCTGGTTTATTAAAAGGTAATAAAATTGAAACAGTAAAAGGTGAAGCATATTTTGTAGATGCTAATACAGTACGCGTTGTCAATGGCGATTCAGCTCAAACATACACATTTAAAAATGCTATTTTAGCAACGGGTTCTCGTCCTGTAGAAATCCCAACATTTAAATTCTCTAAACGTGTTCTAAGTTCTACAGGAGCTTTAAATTTAACTGAGTTACCTGGGAAATTAGTTGTTATTGGTGGAGGTTACATCGGTACTGAGCTAGGTTCAGCATTTGCTAACTTTGGTTCAGAAGTAACAATTATAGAAGGCGGTAAAGATATTTTAGCTGGTTTTGAGAAAGCAATGACTCAAATCGTTAAAAAAGGTCTTAAGAATAAAGGTGTTACTATTGAAGTGAATGCTTCTGCAAAAGGTGTAGAAGAAACTGATAATGGTGTTGTCGTTACTTATGAAGTTGGTGGCGAAGAAAAGAAAGTTGAAGCAGATTATGTATTAGTAACTGTTGGTCGCCGTCCAAATACAGATGAATTAGGATTAGAACAAATCGGTATTCAATTTGGTGAGCGCGGTTTAATCAACGTTGATAAACAATGCCGTACAAATATCCCGAACATCTATGCAATTGGTGATATAGTTGCAGGACCACAACTTGCTCATAAAGCATCTTACGAAGGTAAAGTTGCTGCTGAAGCAATTGCTGGTGAAAAATCTGTCGTTGATTATTTAGCAATTCCTGCTGTATGTTTCACAGATCCTGAAATGGCTACTGTTGGTTACAATGAAGAACAAGCAAAAGCTGAAGGACTTGAAGTAACGACAGCAAAATTCCCATTTGCAGCTAACGGACGTGCACTTGCTTTAAATCAAACTGAAGGTTTTGTAAAATTAGTTGCTCGTAAGGAAGATGGGTTATTAGTTGGTGCTCAAATTGTTGGAGCTGGTGCTTCTGATATGATTTCAGAAATGTGCTTAGCGATCGAAGGCGGTATGACTGCTGAAGATATCGCATTAACAATTCACCCTCACCCAACTTTAGGTGAAATTACAATGGAAACTGCTGAAGTATTACTTGGCAACCCAATTCATATTATTTCTAAATAATTACAAGTTTTAAAAATCATTCTGCTTGACAGCGGAATGATTTTTTTCATGTTAGATAAGTAAAGCTACATATATTTAGTATTTTAATAAAATAATCTAATTAACCTATTGAGATGGTAACAATAATACTAATCTTTTAGTTGATATTAAATTGCTAGTCATATACTATTATGTGATAGTATATTTTACCATGTTGTGCCTAGATATTTTTCGTAATCTTTAACAATTGTACTTTTTCTATTATAATAGTTTAAAATGTTTAAAAATTCCGATATCGGGGGCTCTGAATGAAGTTTTCTTCAATGCAGTCAAGATTCTTTACATATTTTATATTAATTATATTTTTAATTTCAATCGTGACGGGGATTTCATATTATCATACGCTGTCGGATGCAATAAAGGAGGAAATTGGACTTAAAGCATTACAAATTGCAAAAACTACAGCGAATCGTCCAGATATTATAGCAGGTTTCTATTCTGAAAATCCTTCTGAAATACTCCAACCAATTGCCGAAGAGATTCGAATTGATACAGATTCAGAATATGTAGTCATTGGTGACGAGAATGGTATTCGTTATGCTCACCCCGTTGAGGATAGAATTGGTGAGGAAATGGTAGGGGGCGATAATGAAGGGGCATTAGAACATGGATTATCTTACATATCAGAAAGTACAGGAACACTTGGGCCGGCAATAAGAGGAAAAGTACCGGTAATTGGATACGATGGTGAGATTATTGGAGTTGTTTCAGTTGGTTATCTAAAGACAAACATTAATTCACTATTTCTAAAACACTTAAATAATATGGTATTTATCATTATTGTTGTAACGTTAATTGGAATTATTTGTTCATATCTTCTATCGAAACGAATTAAGAAGGATCTGTTAAATTATGAACCTATTGAGATTGCAGAGTTGTTAAAACAACGAAATGCATTAATTGAATCGGTTCGAGAAGGTATTATTATGGTTAATCAAAACGGGGTCATTACCGTTGCAAACTCTGCTGCTTATAAAACATTATCAATTAATGAAAGCGATTCGTTAATTGGTAAAGAAATTCGACATGTGATACCTAATTCAAATATGTACGAAATCTTAAAAACTGGGGAAAAACATCTTGATAAGCCAACAGAAATAGCTGGAAAGAAAACAATTGTAAACCGGATTCCCATTTGGAGTGAAGGGAAAGTGGTCGGTGCTGTTTCAAGCTTTAGGTTACAATCAGAAATAGATAGCCTTGTATTGGAATTATCACAAGTAAGAAAATATACAGAAGCTTTAAGAAGCCAAACACATGAGTACAATAACTTTTTATATACCATATCTGGATTGGTTCAATTGCAAAATTACGATGAGGCTCTTAATTTAATCCATAGTGAACGTGCTGAACAAGGCAGTTTAATCCATTTTATTACACAGCGTATAAATGATTCTTTTGTAAATGGTATTTTAATAGGATTTTTTAATAGAGCAAAAGAATTGAAAGTGAAATTCATCCTTGATGAAGACAGTAAATTGGAGCGACTTCCTAAACGGTTTCAAAAGCACCTTTTTGTTTCGGTATTAGGTAACTTGATTACAAATGCTTTCGAAGCAGTTGAACATCTAGAAGAAAATGATCGAGTTGTTCGTGTTCTCATAATAAAGCAAAATGGAGAGCTAATAATTGAGGTAGAAGATAGCGGAAAGGGTTTGACTGACGATTTAAAAAGTGTCCTCTTTGAAAAAAGAGTATCTACAAAAGGGGAAGATAGTGAGCTACGTGGTTTTGGTTTAATAAAAGTTAGTGAAAATGTGAAAGAATTAGGGGGTGAGATCTATATAGAAAAAGGAGATTTAGGGGGAGCATTGTTTATCATCGTGATTCATAAGGGGGATATAAATCATGAATGAAATAATAGAAGTATTAACAGTGGAAGATGATAAAAGAATTGCGCAAATTCATCAAAAGTTTATTGAAAAACTAAGTGGATTTCGTAATATTGGTATCGCTTTGACATATGAAGAGGCAATTGATTGGATTGATACATTTAAGCCACATTTAGTTTTATTAGATGTCTTTTTTCCAGATAAGCTAGGAACTGAAATTTTAGAATATATAAAAAAGAATAGTCCCGATACCGATGTCATTTTTATCACTGCAGCATCAGAGACTGACATTCTAAAAAAGGCATTTCGTGGTGGGGTAGTAGATTATTTATTGAAACCATTAACTTTTGAGAGATTTAAAGAAAGCTTAGAAACATATCGTGCAAAAAGAATACTTTTTGAGAAAAACACTCATTTAGGGGTAGATGAAATTAAAGAAATTTGGGCTTCTCCAAAGGACATACAAATGAGTCAGTTCGCTCCTAAAGGTATAGATGTTATTACAAGGGGAAAAGTGTTTGATTATTTAAAGACATGTAAGAATGGTATTACGGCAGAAAAATTAGGAGCGGAATTAGGAATAAGCCGGTCAACTGCTAGGCGTTATTTAGAACATCTCGTCACGGAAAACCAAGTATACACTGATTTAATATATGGAACAGTAGGTAGGCCAGAAAGGCGTTATTTTATCAACAAATTATAAACCATTGAACGTTACTGTTCGATGGTTTTTTTAGTGTGCCCGGCATGGGCTACAACTTGGTGGTGAAAGTCCACTACAGGCTTGGCAGTAGGAACTGTTAGCTGATGGCAAGGGTGTCCACCGTGAGGTGGAATCTGAAGGAAGCCGGAGGCAAAATCCCGAACTGACGGACAGAAACTATATATAAGGCTGAATTGGAATGGACGAGTTTGCTAAACAAAACGAAGTCCAATACTGCACGAGTTCCATACAGTAAATATAGCAGTTACATGGGAGGAAGGTTGTAGCTCTTACCCGGGGAGGTCTTACAAGGGTTCCCGACAAGAGAGATGGAATATCTCACAGGAACAAGCTTACCAGTGATGGCAAGCTGAATTGTAAGAAGTCAGCAGAGGTCATAGTAGTTTCTCTGAAATGAAGGACTGAACAATAGCAATCTTGAAGAATTACGGAGGTGATGGCAGTGCAAAGACCGCAGAAAACATCGCAAGATGGCTGTTTGCAAAGGGATAAGTTGGAAACTGAAGAGTATGCAAGAGTGTGTAGTCCTGCCGTTAAAGAAGTAGGTCAACAAGATGGTATCGATTTAATTGATAAAGTAATTGATAGTAATAATCTTTTCAGAGCATGTAAGAAGGTTAAAGCCAACAAAGGTGCGCCTGGAATAGATGGAATGACAGTAGATGAACTTTTTGGTCATGTCAGTAAATACCTACCCCATCTTAAGAGAAAACTGAAAGATGGCTCATATAAGCCTCTTCCAGTCAAACGGGTTGAAATCCCGAAGGCGGATGGTACAAAACGAAAATTAGGCATTCCATGTGTTAGAGACCGTATGGTCCAACAAGCAATATATCAAGTAATAGGTGGAATAATAGACCCGAAATTTTCCGATTCAAGTTTTGGTTTTCGACCAAATAGAAACCAACACCAAGCCATAAAGAAATCTATCAAATACTATGAACAAGGCTATAAAGTGGTAGTGGATTGTGATCTCAAAAGTTACTTTGACACCATTAACCATCAAAAGCTAATGGAATACCTCAAGGAATTCATTAAAGATAAAATTATATTAAAGCTAATTTGGAAATTTCTTAAAAGCGGAATATTAGAGAATGGCTTTACCAAACCAACTGAATTCGGTGCGCCTCAAGGCGGTGTACTTTCACCAATTCTTAGTAATGTTTATTTAAATCAGTTAGATATAGAACTGGAGGAAAGAGGACATAAATTCGTTCGCTTTGCGGATGATTTTTGCATCTACGTTAAAAGTAAACGAGCTGGTGAACGTGTCCTTGATAGCATTACAAAGTTTTTGGAGAAGGAACTGAAGCTGACAGTTAATAAAACTAAAAGTAAGGTGGGGTCTCCGACCAAACTAAAATTTTTAGGTTTCTGTATCCACAGTACATCTAAAAGTACAGGATGTAGACCACACCACTCCGCGAAGAAAAGATTCAGAGATAAACTAAAATATAAAACTAGACGAAATCGTACTGGTAAATTTGAGGATATCGTTAAAGAAATTAATCAAGTTACGGTTGGATGGATAAATTACTATGGCATTGGTTTGATGAAAATGTTCATTCAAGATATGAGAAAGTGGCTAAACCATCGGTTAAGGCAACTTATTTGGAAAAGGTGGAAGAAAGTCAAGACAAGGTACTATCAACTTAGGAGATTAGGTATCCAACACAATGAAGCCTGGAAAGTAGCGAATACCCGTAAGGGTTATTGGAGGATTTCAGGAAGTGAAACTCTACATAAAGCTATTAGAACAAAAACGCTCATCAAATGGGGAATAAAGGACCTTAATTATTTGTATGAGCGTCGATACTTAAGTTATTGAACCGCCGTATACGGAACCGTACGTACGGTGGTGTGAGAGGTCGACTAGCCAATTAATGGCTAGTTTCCTACTCGATTGTGTGAACAAAATGAACAAAATAGGTAATATAGAAAAAATACCAATTTATTCTCCATTTATTGATTTATGAATACGCTTTCATTAATTTATAACTATACATTGAAAAATTGATGTATACAAAGGGGGAAAACGAATGAAGAAGAAATTTATCAATCTATTTGCAATGTTAATACTGAGTATTGTTTTAGCAGCTTGCGGTAGTAATTCCAGTAACTCATCTACGAATGGAGGGGCAGATTCAAGCGCCTCAAGTTATCCAGAAAATAACATTGTAATTGTTGCTCCATCTGGGGCTGGTGGTGGATGGGATTTAACTGCTCGTTCCATTGCAAAAATAATGTCTGAGACGAAATTAGTAGAAAAAGCGATAACAGTGGAAAATAGAGCTGGTGGTGGTGGTGCAGTTTTCATGGCAGAATACGCTACTAAAGAAGCTGCAAATGATCATATGTTAATGACTAAGTCACCACCTATTATTATTAATAACTTGAAAGCAGAAGGAAATAGCCCTTATGGTTATAAAGATACAACACCGCTTGCTCAATTAACGAAAGATTATGGAGCAATTGTTGTAAAAGCAGATTCAACTTTTAATAGTTTAACAGAGCTGTTAGATGCAATTAAAGCGGACCCATCGTCGATTACTCTTGCGGGAGGTTCTGCACCAGGCTCGATGGATCATTTAGTAGGAATATTACCAGCATATGCATATGGTATTGATCCAAAGATAGTAAAGTACGTTTCATATGATGGTGGCGGTGAAGCAATTGCAGCACTACTTGGTAGTAACGCAGACGTTATTGCTACAGATGCTTCAGCAATTGGTGAATATGTAAAATCTGGTGATGTAAAGGTATTAGCTGTAAGTTCTACTGAACGATTAACAGGAGTTTTAGAAGACGTTCCAACGTTTAAAGAATTAGGAATTGACGCAGAGTTTACAATTTGGAGAGGACTATTTGGTCCAAAGGATATGTCAGAGGAAGCATTTAATTATTGGACAACGAAACTTGGAGAAATGGTAGAAACTGAAGAGTGGCAAAGCGAGCTTGAAAGAAATGGATGGCAACACGAATATCGCAATGCTGAAGAGTTCTCTACTTTCTTACAAGAGCAAGAAGTAGTCATTGGTGATTTATTAAAAGCTCTTGACATGCATAAGTAAGGTTTTAGAAAAGGGGCGGATCTGTTTTATGCTCCTTTTTCCATTTTGGAGGTGTAGGAAAATGAGTAAAACATTCGATAAATTTGCGGGTGTAATATTTCTACTTATTAGTGTTCTATTTATCGTTGAGAGTCTTAAAATATCTGGAAGCGCATATGGTTCATCTATTGGACCAAAGACATTCCCACTTATACTAGGCGTTATCTTAGGATTGTTAAGTTTGAGATTATTATATGAAACATTTAAATCGAAATCTAATGACAAAGAAATTGAAACATTTAACGTGAAAAAATTTGGCATCATTTTTATTTCTGCAGTACTCTATGTCTTTTTCTTAGAAATCTTAGGTTATGTTATCTCGACTCTTATCTTTTTAGTGATAGCATTCCAGGTGATGGAACGAGGGAAACTCCTTAATACAGTCATTATTGCAGCTTGTTTTACATTTGGTATTTACTTAATGTATGTTCAATTACTTGGTGGAGCATTACCTAGGTTTTCATTATTTTAAAAGGGAGGTATTGTAAAAATGGAAACGATATCCTATTTATTAGATGGTTTTGCTATAGCGTTTCAGTGGCAAAACATATTATTTGCACTTGTAGGTGTAATTATAGGAACTGCGGTAGGCGTGCTTCCCGGTATAGGGCCAATGAGTGGTGTTGCGTTATTAATTCCCGTAACTGCGACCTTAACCTCTGGTATGCCAACTGAATCTGCTGCTGCAAGTTCAATCATTTTATTAGCTGGTGTCTATTATGGAGCAATGTACGGTGGGTCAACAACCTCCATTTTACTAAATACACCTGGAGAATCTTCTTCGGTTGTAACTGCACTTGATGGTTATCAAATGGCACAACAAGGAAGAGCAGGAGCAGCTTTATCAATCGCTGCTATTGGTTCATTTGTTGCTGGAATTATATCTTTAATAGGATTAATATTATTAGCTGAACCACTATCAAACATAGCTTTAGAGTTTGGTCCAGCTGATTATTTTTCATTGATGCTCTTAGGGTTATGTGCTGTTAGTGGTCTAGCGGGAAAATCTATGACAAAAGCCTTAATAATGACCGTAGTTGGTCTAATGCTCGGAACAATTGGAATTGATGCAGTTTCCGGTATTGCACGCTTTACATATGATCAACCGGTGTTATACGGAGGATTAGAATTTTTAACGATTGCGGTTGGGTTATTTGCACTTGCAGAGGTGTTTAAAACAGTATTAGAACAAAACGGTACTGTCGAACCAATTGCAAAGATTAATCGAATATTGCCAACTAAACAAGATTTGAAAGATAGTGCTAAGCCAATTACAAGAGGATCTATATTAGGGTTTTTTATAGGGGTTTTACCAGGGGCGGGTGCTACTTTAGCTTCTTTCTTTTCTTATATTACAGAGAAAAAGCTTAGTAAAAATCCAAGCTCATTCGGAAAGGGAAATATTGCAGGTGTCGCTGGACCGGAATCTGCGAACAACGCTGCTTCGGGTGGAGCGATGATACCACTATTAACGTTAGGTATACCCGGTTCAGGAACAACTGCTATTCTTATGGGTGCTTTCATTATGTATAATGTACAGCCAGGTCCACTATTATTTGATGACCATCCTCAAATTGCGTGGGGATTAATTGCTAGTATGTTTTTAGGGAACTTAATATTATTAGTTTTAAATATGCCATTAGTTAAAGTATTTGCGAAGATTATACAAACACCAGCGAAGTACTTATTACCAATAATTATCGCTATTTCATTTTTTGGTGTATATGCAGTACAGTATACAACATTTGACCTGTACCTCTTACTTGGCTGCGGATTTTTAGGATATTTATTAACAAAGAATGATTATCCAGTTGCACCTCTTGTACTAGCACTAGTACTTGGACCTATGCTGGAAAATAATATGCGCCGAGCATTAACCATTTCAAATGGTGAGTGGAGTATTTTTATTACTGAACCATTATCTTTAGTGTTTATGATAATTGCAGTTGCATGGATTCTTGTACCAATTATACTTAAGGCACTAGGTCGAAAAGTGATTGTAAACGAAGAAGAGTGATTACTAAGGTTTGAAAATAATCATAATAGGAACGTATATGGGTGACCAAAATAAATGGTCATCCTTTTTTATGGGGAAAAAGCGGTTGAATAATACTGTATTAAACTAAAATCGTATCAAGATATACTGTATTCGAGTTATCAAACTCTATTTGCAAACAAATCTGGATTTTAAATTACGGAGATACTGTATAGCGATATTTTTGAGATTTAAAATTGGTGAGAATAATAAGGTTCTACTTTTCACATCTTTAAGGAAATGGGTCGAACATTTTTGAATATGTAAAATGAGTTAGTTTATTTTAATCATCATGAGATCAATCAGGCAAAAAAGGTGGGTACCAATTTGAAAAGTTTAGTAAATTTTGTCGTAAAGAATAAACTGGCGGTTTGGTTGTTAGCGATTATATTAATGGGAACAGGAATTTATTCTACTTCACGAATGAATATGGAGACGATACCTGACATCTCAATACCGGTTATTACTGTCATGACAATTTATCCAGGTGCTACTCCTGAACAAGTGATGGATGATGTCTCAATTCCAATAGAAAAGGCTATAACCAATTTAAAAGGTGTTTCTTCAGTTGTTTCAACATCATATTCAAACATGTCAAATGTACAGGTTGAATATGATTACGGATCAGATATGGCTGAGGCTGAACGAGAATTACAATCAATCATTGATAGCATTTCATTACCCGAGAATGTACAAGAACCATCCATTTCTCGTATCACGATCAATGCATTTCCCATTCTAGCATTAAGTGTTTCTAGTGATGCTGAAGATATTGCAGCATTAACAACAACCGTTAAGGAAGTTGTGCTACCACAACTTGAAGGAATTGATGGAGTTTCATCTGTTTCAATATCGGGTCAGCATATTAATGAAGTGGAACTAACTTTTGACGAAGGTAAAATGGCTACACTTGGTTTATCAGAAGATACAGTGAAACAAACCATTCAATCAAGTGACTTAAAAGTACCTTTAGGGTTATTTCCCTTTGAAGAAAAGGAACAGTCTGTTGTTGTAGATGGTAAATTAACTACAATTGAAGAGTTAGAAGAGCTATTGATACCAGTTACGCCTAGTGCAACAAATCCGTCTCCATTTGTAACTTTGGGTGATATTGCAACAGTTGAGATGATAGGTAAAGTGGAATCTGTTTCAAGAACAAATGGAAAAAATGCAATTGCAGTACAGATTGTAAAAGGGCAAGAGGCGAATACAGTTAAAGTTGTAAACGAGGCAAAAGAGATTGCTCAACAATTAGAATCAACGATAGAAGGCATTACAATAGACATTACATTGGATCAAGGTGAGCCTATTGAGAATTCAGTGGAAACAATGTTGAGTAAAGCATTGTTTGGTGCAGGTTTTGCGATTCTGATTATTTTACTTTTCTTAAGGGATATCAAATCAACCATTATCTCGGTTATTTCGATTCCGTTATCATTATTAATTGCGTTTACTGCTCTATATCAAATGGATATTACATTAAACATGATGACACTCGGAGCGATGACTGTTGCTATAGGTCGAGTAATTGACGACTCGATAGTAGTTGTTGAAAATATATATCGACGTTTACACTTAAAAGAGGAACAATTGAAAGGTCGTGTGCTAATTCGTGAAGCAACGATAGAAATGTTCAAACCGATTTTAGCTTCTACACTTGTAACGGTTGCAGTATTTGCACCTCTTGTATTTGTTGGTGGAATGGTCGGGGAACTATTTATGCCGTTTGCTTTAACAATGACATTTGCTTTACTAGCATCTTTGTTAGTAGCTATCACTGTTGTTCCAGCATTGTCTCACACTCTCTTTAAGAAAAAGCTGTATGGTGAGAAAGGCCACAGAGACAACCATGAAAGTAAAAATAGTATCCTTTCTAGAAGTTATAAAAGTCTCCTTGCATGGTCGTTACAGCATAAGTTCATTTCTTCAATCCTTGCAGTTGTTATTCTTGGGGCTAGCTTATTCTTAATACCAGCTGTTGGTTTCAGTTTTCTACCAGAGGATGAACAGAAAGTACTATATTTAACTTACACACCTGAAGCTGGTGAAATAGAAGAAACGACTTTAGAAAATGTCGGTGTTGTAGAAAAGGAATTAATGAAACGTAAAGATGTGGATGTTATTCAAGTTTCAATTGGTGGTAGTGGTAATCCGATGATGATGGGAGCCGGTACAGACGGTGCATTAATGTACGTCATATTTGACCCGGATACAGAAAACTTTACTGATGTTAAATCCGAAATAGAAGAATATGTTCAAGATCTAGAACAAACTGGTACATGGACAAGCCAAAACTTCAGTATGGCAATGTCAAGTAACGAACTAAGTTATACCGTTAATGGGGATGAACTCAAGGAGGTAGAACAAGTTATACTTGAAATTGAGCGAATTATGAATGATTCCGGAAACTTAAAAGACGTATCTTCAAGTCTTGCAGAGAGATATGATGAATTTACATTAAATGTAGATCAGCAAACGTTACTCCAATATGGCTTGTCTACAATACAGATTGCAATGATGTTAAATCCGAACCAATCAAATGAAGTAATCACAAATATTGAAAATGATGGGACTGAAATTGATGTATTTGTTCAGCGAAATCAAGAAATACCCAATTCTTTTGATCAATTGTTAGAACAATCCATTACAACACCTTTAGGGACAACAGTTCGTTTAGGTGACATTGTAGAAGTTAAAGAAGGCACTGTTTCCAATACAATATCACGCAGTAAAGGTCAATTGTACGCCACTGTATCAGGTACTGTCACGACAAAAGACGTTACGAAAGCCTCTTCAGAAATAGATAAAGAAGTAAATAATATTGAATTACCAAGAGGCGTTAGTATTGGAATTTCTGGAGTAACAGCTGATATGGAAGAAGCATTTACACAATTAGGATTAGCAATGCTAGCTGCAATTGCGATTGTGTACTTTATTTTAGTTGTTACATTCGGTGAAGGATTAGCACCTTTTGCGATTTTATTTTCATTACCATTTACAGTAATTGGGTCGTTAATTGCATTATGGTTAACAAATGAAACGATATCCGTATCTGCTATGATGGGAATGCTCATGTTAATCGGTATTGTTGTTACAAATGCGATTGTCCTTGTGGATCGTATTATCCATATGGAAAGAGAAGGAATGGAAATGCGTGAAGCAATATTGGAAGCTGGAGCTACCCGTTTACGACCAATCTTAATGACTGCTATTGCAACAATTGGCGCATTAATTCCACTGGCAATTGGTGCTGAGGGTAGTGGTTTAATTTCGAAAGGCTTAGGCGTTACAGTAATTGGGGGATTACTAAGTTCTACTATATTAACATTAATTATTGTCCCGATTGTATATGATTTATTATCTAAATTATTGAATAAAAACCGAATAGAAATTCAAGAAGAGTAGGGAAAATGACTCAATTTCTACTTAGTGGATAACGTTTATTCACTAAGTAGTTTTTTTATTTTCAAAGATAGACATAGAGTGTGTATGAAGCGTAAAATATCCATTACAAGGGGGTGAACCGCATCTTAAAAGAAACGATACAATCAAATATGATTAAAATTATTCGTATAGTAGTTCAAGTCATCATTTTATATGCATTTCAATATTTAGGTGTACTCATTGTGTTTCTGACTAAAATACCCTTACCTCCGAGTGTAGTTGGTTTTATTTTATTATTTATTTGTTTACTACTAAATTGGCTTAAGGTCGAATATATTCGTGATGGTGCAACTTTTTTAATAAGCTTTATGCTGTTGTTCTATATTCCACCTATGGTTGGAATTATAGATTATCCACAACTGTTATCACCGTCTGGTACTATATTAATTTGTGTGGTGATTTTAAGTACAATTTTCTCTGTTTTGGTAACGATTTTTATTAGTCAAAGAATAGAGAGCAAAGAAGAAGAGCTTAAAAAATTGAAGGATGAGAAAAGGGAAATTACAGTTCAAGTGAACCAACCTGAATATACTGAGGGGCAAGAGTCACAAGTAGAAGACATATATAATGATGCTGAGGAGGGGGTAGAGAAAATTGGCACTAGCAATATCCATCATTAGTACACTAGTAATTTATTTATTAATGGTAAAAGTATATCACCGTTTTAATTATCCATTTTTAATGCCGGTTATTACGGCATCCATAATTATAATAGTGGGTTTATTAGTTTTACATATTCCATATGAAGTATATATGGAAGGTGGGCAATGGTTACAACATTTGTTAGGACCAGCAGTAGTTGGGTTGGCCTATCCTCTATATAATCAACGACACTTATTAGTAAAATATAAATATAGCATAATGTCTGGCTTGCTTATTGCAATGATGAGTGGGCTCATAAGTGTTTATGTTTTTTTAGCACTATTTCGCGTAGAAAAAGAATTAATACTTACGGCTTTGCCTAAATCAATTACGACACCGATTGCAATGCAGGTAAGTGAGACTATCGGTGGAATACCGCCACTAACAGCGGTCCTCGTAATGATTGCAGGATTTACTGGTGCAATACTTGGGCCATATATTTATAAGTTCGCGAAAGTTACTTCGCCAATTAGTCGTGGAGTATCAATGGGTAGTGCAAGTCATGGCATTGGAGTTTCTAAGTTAGCAGAATACGGTGAAGAAGATTTATCTATTGGTTCTGTTTCGATGAGTTTGAGTGCTGTTATAGGTGCGATTATTTGTCCCATTTTAGCAATGTTCATATCATAATTCTCTCATTCTCTCAATAAGTTTTCAAGGTAAATGAGGGATCATTAAGATTAGTCTTTAAAATCCCTCATTTTTTGTTACTAGTATAACTTTAATGTAGGGTAAACAAGTTCATATAAGTCGTACCGAAAATGCGAGGTTTTGAGAAGTAGTAAATAAATCAAAAAAACTGTCCAGACCTTAAAAATTCTGAACAGTTTTTTACTAGAATATTGGTTTACGTTCTTTAATTACACGAACAAATTGCATAGTTCGATCTTCTGGACCTTGGAGAGGGAGGCCAGCATCAATATTCATTTGAATGTATTCAATATTTTCTTCTGTAATAATTTCTCCTGGAATAAAAATTGGTATTCCCGGAGGATACACCATTATAAACTCTGCACAAATATAACCAGCTGACTCTTTAAATGGAATCATTTCTGTTGATGCGTAAAATGCATTCCGTGGAGACATTGCTAAAGCTGGAATATCTGGTACTGATACTTTTGTTTGTGTTATAGAAGCTTCTGACTCGAAAGCTAGTGACATACGTTGTAATGCATTAACTAATAAGTTGATTTCCTTTTTCGAATCACCTAGTGTAATGATACAAAGTATATTATATAGGTCGGATAGTTCAACTTCAATATTGGCATTTTGACGTAGCCATTCTTCTGCTTGATGGCCTGTAATTCCTAAATCTTTGACACTAATCAATAATTTAGTTGGATCCATATCAAAGGTAGCGGAAGATTTTAAAAGTTCACGCCCAGCACATTTTAAATGTGGAATCTTATTGATTCTTTTTCTAGCATCCTTTGCTAATCGGATTGTATCCTCTATTAAATCATACCCATGAACGGCTAATTGTCGTCGAGCAGTATCCAGTGATGCGAGAATAGGATATGAAGTTGAGGTAGTCGTTAACATCGAAAAAACAGATTGAACACGATTAATAGATACTAGTCCTTCACGAACATTTAATACTGAACTTTGAGTTAATGAGCCACCTAGTTTGTGTACGCTTGTTGCTGCCATGTCAGCTCCTGCTTGCATAGCAGAAACAGGTAACTCATCATGAAATTTTATATGAACACCATGCGCTTCATCAACAATAACGGGAATGTTACGCTCATGAGCAAGGTCAACAATTCGTTTTAAGTCTGCTGCAAACCCAAAATAAGTAGGATTAATAACTAACATTGCTTTTGCGTCTGGATAAGTGTTCAATGCCTTTTCTACTGATTCTACCGAAATACCATGTGAAATACCGTATTCAGTATCAATTTCTGGTGCGATAAAGATTGGAATAGCACCTGCAAGTACAATTGCAGACATTGTCGACTTATGAACATTTCGAGGCACTATAATTTTATCTCCTGGACCAACGACGGACATGATCATCGTCATTATAGCACCGCTAGTACCTTGTACAGAAAAGAATGTATAGTCAGCACCAAAGGCTTCTGCTGCCAATTTCTGTGCTTCTTTAATAACACCTTTAGGAGAATGCAGGTCATCTAGTGGAGCAATATTAATTAAATCAATTGACAATACGTTGTCGCCGACAAACTCACGAAAAGCCGGATCCATTCCTTGTCCCTTTTTATGACCAGGAATATGAAACTGGATTGGATGTCTATTTCGATGTTTGAGTAATGCGTCGAACAATGGAGTTTCTAATTGTGACAACGCAGGTACCACCTCGCTTTACGTAAATTAAAACAAGATGAATTATAGCACCTATTAGCGAGTGTGACTATAAAAAAATGAAGGAAATTTAATTTCTTTTTAAAATTGTTTTCTAGAGTGTGTTTTAAAAGGGGGAAAAACATGAATTGGGAAACTCGCGTAACGAAATTATTAGGGATAAAATATCCAATCATCCAAGGTGGACTTGCCTACCTCGCCTATTCAGAGTTAGCAGCTGCTGTTTCAGAAGCAGGAGGACTTGGTCAAATAACAGCTATGAGTTTGAAATCACCTAACTTATTGAGAGAGGAAATTAGAAAAGTTCGAAATAAAACAACTAAACCCTTTGGTGTTAATTTTGCGATAGGCAACTTTGGACAAGGGTATGAAGATTTAGTACGAGTTGTGATAGATGAAAAAGTGCCAGTTATTACGATGACGGGTGGGAACCCTTTACCATTGTTTCAATTATTAGAAGGTGTCGACTGTAAAAAGTTAGTGTTGGTTGCAGCACGAAGACAGGCACAGAAAGCTGAACAACTAGGTGCGGACGCTGTAATTGTTGTAGGACAAGAAGGCGGTGGACATTTAGGTAAAGATGATGTCGGTACGATGGTGCTTGTACCTCAAGTGGTAGATAGTGTTTCAATACCTGTAATTGCATCAGGAGGTATAGGGGACGGGCGTGGATGGATGGCCGCTCATTCACTTGGTGCAGAAGGAATTGAAATGGGTACAAGATTTATTGCTACAAAAGAATGTGTTCATGCATCACCTGCGTATATTGAGGCATTACTAAATAGTAGTGAATCAGATACAACGATTATAAAAAAATCTCTTGGTACTCCCGGACGAGTATTAAAAACCCAATTTACAAATGAAATATTAGATATTGAAAAAGTTTCACCTACATATGTAGCATTAAAACATTATATAAGTGGTGAAGCAAATAAGAAATTTATATATGAAGGTGATGAAACGCAAGGTTATGGCTGGGCAGGTCAAATCACTGGAATGATTAACGACGTTCCTACAGTTGAGCAACTAATTCATAGAATGGTTGTACAAGCAGAAGATATACGGTTAAAATGGGGACAATAATGATATAAAAGGATGGTTTACATTATGGAATACTCATATCCTATTTCACCAGATTGGACGACTGATGAAATCATTTCAATCATTCAATTTTTTGAAGGAATAGAAAAAGCCTATGAAAAGGGCATTAAAAGAGAAGATATGCTAGCGTTATATCGACGATTTAAAGAAATTGTTCCGTCTCAATCAGAAGAAAAATCAGTATTTCGCGAATTTGAAGAAGTGAGTGGCTATATCAGCTACCAAGTAATTAAACAAACAAAAGAATTAGAAGACGGGCAAATCGTCCGAGTACAAAGATAATAAGGCGAAAAAAAATAAAAAGGATGTGGTTGCTGAATTCTCGCAACTACATCCTTTTTACCTTATTGCGCTATTTGCATCGAATGAAAAATATGTTGATTTTTATTAAAAAAAGTAAAAGAAAATAAGTAGAAAAATGTAATGTTTGTTATCATTTCGTGCATATTAATTATACAACACAAAAAAAGCCAAACAAAAAACTGAATTTTATTTATCAACGATGATGTTGTAAATAGGTAAGAGTGCTTCAAAAGTTTCTTCAGTAATTTTTAAGAACTCCTTGGATGAGAGCTGAACTGCTTCTTCTCGAGAAATATGACGTCCAACTAAGAAATCACTTTTTTTCACGTCTCGTAATCGGATTAATGCCTGTTCTAGTTGACTTTCTCTTCCAACTTCTAATGTTATAGCATCTTGAGACATATGATCACTAGAAAAAATAAAATTAGCTGGCAATTGATCAAACTCTTCTATATTTTCTAGAAGACGATTTGCCATCACTGTTTTTTGAGGAGCTTCATAAATTATCGCGACAATGATGAATAAATATGTATCCCAAAGTCCAATTTGAAAATGAGGAAGTGATTTGTAACCACGCTTATATGGAGCAAATGCTACCCAAGAATCTTTTGGAGGATTAATTGTTCTCCTAGCATGTTTTGCAACATGTGGGAAAAATTCCTCTCCTAACTTCATACTTAAATAGTCGGCGTAAGTCTCGCCTAGGAATTGGAATTTTGGACGGACAATTGTAGTTAGTGCTTCCATTCGTTGTTCCAGTCCTTCAACTTTGAAGACATCAAAATCTCTATTAGTCCAATCAACTTTATTTAACATTTTTAAGTACCACCTTTCAAAAATTGATGTTTATTTTCAATGTTTTTTGGGAAAAATCTTGTAACAATAGCTTTTCGTGAAAAGTTTCTAAAAAGGAAAGGGAAGTGATTCATATGAAACAGATGATTAAAATTATACGTAAAGTCGACATTGAAAAGCAATACGAACATGTTTTACGTTTAGAACTTGATTATGAATTAGCCTCACTTTATTCCGCTATGCAAGAAAATGACACAAACGAAATGGAGAAGTGTAAGAAGCGCCTGAAGGAGATTCAAGACGAATTAGATGGTCTACATGCATATGTGTAAAAATTTAATATCGATTTAAAAAATCACTTGCACTTTCACTAGTTGCAAGTGATTTTTTGTTATAATAATTAAAGATTACATTTTTTTATCATTGATAACTTTATTTGCAATAAATGCACATTATTGGGGACCACGGTGTGCAATTACTTTATGTGTGGTTTTTTGGGAAGGTGGGAGAATGATGGATTTACATCTAATTGATCAATTTGCAAAAGACATGCTTTTTGAAGCAGGGAGACGAATACGTGATGCATTTTCGTTTGAGTTAATTGTTGAAACGAAATCAGATCCGAATGATTTAGTAACTAATATTGATCGGGAAACCGAGCTGTTTTTTATTGAGAAAATTAAAGCGTTCAATCCTACTCATCGTATACTAGGTGAAGAAGGCATGGGGGAAAAGGTAGAGTCATTAGAAGGACCAGTTTGGCTTATCGATCCAATCGACGGAACGATGAATTTTATCAAACAACATCGACATTTTATGATTACCATAGGTTTTTTTGTTGATGGTATTGGAAAGTTAGGTTACATATTCGATGTAATGCGTGAGGACCTATTCTATGCTATCGAAAATGAAGGTGCATGGTATAACAATTCTCCTCTATTAAAACTAGAACCATTAGATATTGAAGAGGCTGTAGTTGGCATTAATGCAACATGGGTAACACCAAATCGGGTAGTAAACCATGAGAAAATAATTGATTTAGTCAAAACTGTACGTGGAACTCGCTCATACGGTTCTGCAGCGATGGAAATAGCATTTGTCGTAAGTGGAAAATTGGATGCTTATTTATCTATGAGGTTATCGCCTTGGGATATTGGGGGAGGAACAGTTATCGCTAATGAAGTTGGAGCAATCGCAACTAATTTTAAGGGAGAAAAAGTAAATTTATTATCAACCGACACATTCATAATAGCAAATCCTTCAATTCATCAACTAATTTTAAATAAGTATATTGAAACGAAAAAATGACAAAAAAACGCATGTTGCCACAATACATTGTTGCTACATGCGTTTTTTACATTTAGTTCTTACAGTTTTTTGTTAAATTATGAATTTAAAAATCAAATGGTGAAGAAAATAAAGAAAAGGTTGAATTCATAGTAAACCCTGTTCCCGGAATTTACGTTTCATTTTAAATCCTAATATAAAGGCAAAGATTAAAGCTACAATTGCTGCAATTACTCCAAACACACTGCCGACTGCTATTGCATATCCGATTGAAACCATTGATAGAATGGCAGCCAATGCAAAGATAAACATAACTAATTTTGCTAAGTTCATTACTACGCCTCCTAATATAAGCGAATATAAAATGTAAAATTCATCAATTTTAAATATATTGGTAAAATCTTTTTAAGACAATATAGTTCTTCATGTGCTATAATAACACAGTTAATCATACGAAAAAAAGAATGTGGAGTGGAATAATGACAAATTTACGTCAAGATTTACGCAATATCGCGATTATCGCACACGTTGACCATGGGAAAACAACATTAGTCGATCAATTATTAAAGCAATCTGGAACGTTCCGTACAAACGAGCATGTGGAAGAACGTGCTATGGACTCAAATGATATTGAGCGTGAGCGCGGAATTACGATTCTAGCTAAAAATACAGCAGTAAATTATAACGGTACTCGTATTAATATTTTAGATACACCGGGTCACGCAGATTTCGGTGGAGAAGTAGAACGTATTTTAAAAATGGTAGATGGTGTTTTACTAGTAGTTGATGCATATGAGGGTTGTATGCCTCAAACACGTTTTGTATTGAAAAAAGCATTAGAACAAAAATTAACACCTATCGTTGTAGTAAATAAAGTAGATAAAGATTCTGCTCGCCCTGAAGAAGTAGTAGATGAAGTATTAGACCTACTTATTGAATTAGGCGCAGATGAAGATCAATTAGACTTCCCAGTTGTATATGCATCTGGTGTAAATGGTACTGCATCTTTAGATTCAGACCCATCAAAACAAGAAGAAAATATGCAATGTCTATTCGAATCAATTATTGAGAACATCCCAGCACCAGCAGATACACGTGACGAGCCTTTACAATTCCAAGTAGCGTTACTTGATTATAACGATTTCGTAGGACGTATCGGTATTGGTCGTGTATTCCGTGGGACAATCCATGTTGGTCAACAAGTAGCATTAATGAAATTAGATGGATCAGTTAAACAATTCCGTGTTACTAAACTATTCGGTTTCTTCGGTTTAAAACGTGAAGAAATTCAAGAAGCGTATGCTGGCGATTTAATTGCAGTATCTGGTATGGAAGAAATTAATGTAGGGGAAACAGTATGTCCAGTTGACCATCAAGAGGCATTAACACCATTACGAATTGATGAACCTACATTACAAATGACTTTCTTAGTAAACAATTCACCATTTGCAGGTCGCGAAGGTAAATGGATTACGTCTAGAAAGATAGAAGAACGTCTTCGTTCTCAATTACAAACAGACGTATCTTTACGTGTAGAGGATACAGACTCTCCAGATGCTTGGATCGTTTCAGGTCGTGGAGAACTTCACCTTTCTATCCTAATAGAAAACATGCGCCGTGAAGGCTATGAATTACAAGTGTCAAAACCACAAGTAATCATTCGTGAAATTGATGGCGTCAAATGTGAACCAATTGAACGTGTTCAAATCGATGTACCAGAAGAAAGTGTAGGTTCAATCATTGAATCTTTAGGTAACCGTAAAGGTGAAATGTTAGATATGGTGAATGAAGGTAATGGACAAGTTCGTTTAATCTTCATGGTACCAGCACGTGGACTAATCGGTTATACAACGGAATTTATGTCCTTAACAAAAGGCTTTGGTATTATTAATCATACATTTGATTCTTACCAACCGGTTGTTGCAGGTCGTGTAGGTGGACGTCACCAAGGTGCGCTTGTATCAATGGAAACAGGAAAAGCTAGTACCTATGGTATGATGCAAATCGAAGACCGTGGTACACTATTTGTGGAACCAGGCACGGAAATTTACGAAGGTATGATCGTTGGAGAAAATAACCGTGATAATGATATTACGGTAAATATTACAAAAATGAAGCAAAAAACAAATGTTCGTTCAGCTACTAAAGACCAAACAAATGTTATTAAAAAACCTCGTATCCTAACACTTGAAGAAGCACTTGAGTTCTTAGATGAAGATGAGTATTTAGAGGTTACACCTCAATCGATTCGTTTACGTAAACAAATTTTAGACAAAAACGAACGTGAAAAAGTAGCAAAAAAGAAAAAGTTTGCTGAACAATAATAGTTTGCAATAGTGTTATTTCTGGGAATGTAGAAAGGTGTTGTGGGAAATGAACTGGTTAGGTACGCTTAATTTAATTCAAGCAGCTACACCTACGATATGGACAGAGGGGAAAGCCTTTGGTATGATGTCGGGAATTACCCGTTACATCTATGAAAACATGCCATCATATCAAGAGGCTGGTTATGTTGTATTTTTCTTAGTTTTTATATTGTCAGCTATTGTATTTAAACTAGGATTTGCAAAAAAAGATTTAAGCATAGGAAAAAATATTATCATTTATATTTTCCTATTTTTGGGTTGTATGGTATTAACATTCTTAGCATTGTTTTTACCAATGATCGAAGGACTCATTGTCGCTGCGTTAATATTAATCGTATATAAAATCCGTCTATGGAGAGAAAAACGAGAAGAAGCGGCAGCAAATGCCAAATAGTTATGAAGAACTGCATCTATTAATGGTGCAGTTTTTTATTTTGGTAAGGTTGAGCGTTTTTGTTTTAGTTATACGAATGAGCGGTACTATAATTGCAGGTGGAGTTGTTTATTGTTTTGTACTGTTTAAGATTAAATAGAAAGGCCATTCTAAAGGGCAAAAAGTTGAAAGAGTGGAGTGTAATTGTCCTTGAGAAGCGGTCTAAAGGACAAATGGAGGTAGAAATGGAACGGGATTGTCCTTGAGAATCGGTCTCGAGGACAAATGGAGGTAGAAATGGAACGGGATTGTCCTTGAGAATCGGTCTCGAGGACAAATGGAGGAAGTTGAGGAAGGGAATTGTCCTTGAGAATCGGTCTCAAGGACAAATGGAGGTAGAAATGGAATGGGATTGTCCTTGAGAAGCGGTCTCGAGGACAAATGGAGGTAGAAATGGAATGGGATTTGTCCTTGAGAAGTGGACTCGAGGACAAATGGAGGTAGAAATGGAACGGGATTGTCCTTGAGAATCGGTCTCGAGGACAAATGGAGGAAGAAATGGAAGGGGATTGTCCTTGAGAATCGGTCTCGAGGACAAATGGAGGAAGAAATGGATTGGGATTGTCCTTGAGAAGTGGACTCGAGGACAAATGGAGGAAGAAATGGAACGGGATTGTCCTTGAGAAGCGGTCTCGAGGACAAATGGAGGAAGTTGAGGAAGGGAATTGTCTTTGAGAAGCGGTCTCGAGGACAAATGGAGGAAGAAATGGATTGGGATTGTCCTTGAGAAGTGGACTCGAGGACAAATGGAGGAAGAAATGGAAGGGGATTGTCCTTGAGAAGTGGACTCGAGGACAAATGGAGGAAGAAATGGAAGGGGATTGTCTTTGAGAAGCGGTCTCAAGGACAAATGGAGGAAGTTGAGGAAGGGAATTGTCCTTGAGAAGTGGACTCGAGGACAAATGGAGGTAGAAATGGAACGGGATTGTCCTTGAGAAGCGGTCTCGAGGACAAATGGAGGAAGTTGAGGAAGGGAATTGTCTTTGAGAAGTGGTCTCGAGGACAAATGGAGGAAGAAATGGATTGGGATTGTCCTTGAGAAGCGGTCTCAAGGACAAATGGAAAAAGCCGCGAGCAGAACTGTCCTTGAGAAGCGTTCTCAAGGACAACAGGAGGAAGTAGCCGAACAGAATTGTCCCCGAGAAACGATCTAGAGGAGGAAGTGTACTTGAAAAAGCACAAGATAAAAATAATGGAAAAAGCCAAATCATTTTACTCGTAAACTACCCAGCGATTTGTGCCTATCATTTTAAGGTTTCTTTCTAAGATTCTGTAAATCTTTTTTTTGTATTTAATTACTTGGCACCAATCGTAAATAATATTGGTTGTAATTTTTAGATTTGGGAATAGAAGCTGAAATTCCTTTATGCTACGTATTACCGCAGAAGATACTTCTTCGATATGTCCACATTCCTTACATACACAACTTCGCCCCATATCTGAAACTAAAAAAGATCCACAAGCTTCGCAAGTAATTCCTTTCTTCAACTGTTCATATTCAAATTTAGGGAGTTTTGAATTCTGCGATTCCCGCATATGTAGCGATAATAATTTGTCAGCTATCAACTGGTGTTTTTCTGTTATCTTTGAATGTTTAGCATTCAGTTTTTTTATAAAGCGATTGATTTGTGTTGGGAATATAAAGGGTAGTTCCATAGGAGCTTGATATAAGGTGAATTCTGGATTTACAAATATGACTGATGTATCGATTTTAATTGTAAAACCAAAGCTTTGGAGTAATTGGTGTAACAAAGTCTCTGTTCGCTTTAATTGAATTAACGGGTTTACAATCTCGATTTTTGTTTTCGTATAAATCTTATCAGAAGTTGTTTCGTAAATAAAATCGCCCTCGTAATTTTTCACCTCAAAAACAAATATCGTATCTGACATAATTAGCAACGAATCAATTTGGTATGTGTTGTTATTTGTTTTGAGAAGTAGATCATTCAAAATAAGGTAATTTCCTTCAAGCATTTCAAGGATAGTATCAAATAAAAGTTCGCCCTCATAACCTTTTTTAAGATTCAAATAATATTGTCTATCCTTTTCGGATAAAATTATTCGATTATTTAGGGATTTTAAAATGTTCAATTCTAGTGATTCAGCTCTAGTCTTTAATATCAATCATAGCTCACATCCTTATCTTAAAAATAAAATTCTATAATTTATTGTAAAAATAATTAGTTTAATAAATATTTACAAGAGTTTAAAGATTTTGTAAATATTTACTTATTGAATATAAGGGGTACTATTCATTGTTGCTCTCTAATTTCGTAGGCAAACCCGCTGACAAGATCAAAAACAAATAAATACGCCCAAGAAATTGTTTCACCCAGCAGTAGTCGGACAAAGCAAGAGTTCCCCGTACCGATAGGCATTAACACATCCATAATATTTTGCATACTCTAATCTAGATATATATCGAATTATAAGGAGGTTTGTATGCGTGAAAAGATGGTTAAAGCCTAGTTTGCTCGTTTTCTTTTCCAGTTTAATGCTTCTCGCACTCGCCGCTTGTGGCGGGAAAGATGAGCTTAAAACAGTGAAAGTCGGGGAAGTAACGCGTTCTATTTTTTATGCACCATTATATGTAGCAATTGAGAAAGGATATTTTGAAGAAGAAGGGCTAAACATTGAATTGTCCACGATTCCAGGTGGAGATAAAACGATGACGGCGCTTTTATCAGATGGTATTGATGTAGCGCTTGTTGGTGCAGAAACATCTATTTATGTATCAGCTCAAGGTGCGAATGACCCAATTAAAAACTTTGCTCAACTAACACAAACAGATGGAACTTTTTTAGTTTCTCGTGAGCCAATAGAAAACTTCACATGGGATATGTTAAGAGATTCAGTATTCCTCGGTCAACGTAAGGGCGGTATGCCTCAAATGGTTGGCGAATATGTATTAAAACAACATGGAATCAACCCTCAAGAAGATTTAGAATTAATTCAAAATATTGATTTCGCAAATATTTCTACAGCATTCGCTTCTGGAACGGGTGACTTTGTTCAGCTGTTTGAACCTACTGCTAGTGTATTTGAAGCTGAAGGTGTCGGCTACATCGTGGCATCCTTTGGTACTGAATCAGGCCATGTTCCATATACAGTCTTCATGGCTAAAGATAGCTATATGGAAGCAAGTCCTGAAACGATTGAGGCCTTCACAAGAGCAATTAAGAAGGCACAGGATTTCGTATATTCAAATTCAGCTGAAGAAGTAGCAAAGGCAATTTCTCCTTACTTTGAGGACACCGAGAATGAATTAATTGCAACTGTTGTTGATCGTTATCGTGCGCAAGAATCTTTTGCAAAGGATCCAATTTTAGATGAGGAAGAATGGAACAACTTGCAAAACATTATGGATGAAGCTGGAGAATTACCTGAGAGAATTCCGTATGAAAATTTAGTTGATACTGAATTTGCTGAAAAGGTTACGAACTAAAATGACCTTTTTAACTGTCAGCAATGTACATCATACGTATTTCTCTAGCGAAACTGCTACAGAAGCGTTAAGAGATATCAATTTAACGATCAACAAAGGCGAATTTGTTTCATTTATCGGCCCAAGTGGTTGTGGAAAAACAACGCTCCTATCAATATTAGCTGGATTGTTTCCTCCAACAGCGGGTAAAGTACAAATTGAAGAACAAGATGTTTATGAAAATGCTGACTTATCAATTGGTTATATGCTACAACAAGACTATCTCTTTCCTTGGAAAACCATTGAAGAAAATGTCACGTTAGGATTAAAACTCCTTAATAAAAATAAAGAATCTTCATTTGAAATTGCTACAAAGCTTTTAAATAATGTAGGTTTGCCATCAGTTGAAAAAAAATATCCGAGGGAATTGTCGGGTGGAATGAGGCAAAGAGTAGCATTGGCAAGAACATTAGCTGTTGACCCTAAAATATTATTGCTAGATGAACCATTCTCCGCTCTAGATTACCAATCAAAATTAAAACTCGAAGATTTAGTTCATAAATTAATGAAAGAATATGGTAAAACGACAGTCCTTGTTACGCATGATATTGGTGAAGCAATTGCAATGAGCGATCGCGTTTTTCTTTTTTCTGCCAAACCAGGTCAACTATATCGAACGTTCGAAGTACCTGAAGAAGTTAAAAAATTAACTCCTTTTGAAGCACGAGCGCATTCAAGTTATTCCTTGCTTTTCCAAACTATATGGAAGGAGCTTGAAAGCCTTGAACATCAATAATCTTCATGAACAATATAAAAATGGATTAAGAAAAGAGAAAAGATGGGTTCGGTTTTATCAAATATTAATATTGATAGCATTTTTTAGTTTATGGGAAGTTGCTTCATCATTACGTTGGATTGACCAGCTTATTTTTAGCTCACCTTCCAAAATAGGTAGCTTATTTATTGAAAAAATAGCCGATTATTCTTTAATATATCATTCTAGTTATACGTTATTTGAAACGGTGTTAGGTTTTATTCTTGGTACGTTGCTAGGTACTATATTAGCGGCAATTCTATGGTGGTCTCCTTTTTTATCGAAAGTATTAGACCCATATTTAGTTATTCTAAACTCGATGCCAAAAGTAGCGTTAGGTCCAATTCTTATAGTAGCAATGGGTCCTGGTATGAACTCCATTATTGCAATGGGAGCGATAATATCAGTTATTATTTCAACCATTGTCATTTACACAGCATTTAAGACCGTTGACTCTAACTATTTGAAAGTATTGCAAACCTTTAACGCCACTCGGATGCAAATGTTTAGGGAGGCAATATTACCTGCTTCTTTTCCAACAATTATCTCCACATTAAAAGTAAATGTAGGTTTAGCCTGGGTCGGTGTAATTGTTGGAGAATTCCTTGTGTCATCACAAGGATTAGGTTATTTAATTATTTATGGTTTCCAAGTATTTAACTTTAACTTAGTTTTGCTATCGCTACTTGTAATAGCAATTTTTGCAACGATCATGTACCAACTTGTTGAACTGCTAGAAAAAAAGCTAATTAGAAATGAGTAGTTTTCCCAATTACAATATAAAAATCCTTGAACAATCATCGTTCAAGGATTTTTACCATTATCTAAAGTGAAATTGAATGATTCATTTAAATATAATCTTCAGCTTGTTTAGTAGAATTGCGATAGAAACGGAATTTTCCTGTAGCTAATCGTTCTTCTGTTTTTTCCGCAATGCGATCATGACATGATGTGCACATATATGTGTGGATTGGGCGATTACGCAATCTTTTCGAAAGTGGTAAATCATCATCGAGGTTGTTTATAGTATCACAAATGACACATTTGACGCGCATACATGTTCCTCCTATTTTACTCGAATAGCCCGAATATTTTTAATTGGCTTATCTAAATTTGAACCATCCTCAAATAATAAATGGACAGGTCCATCTTCTGTTAAAGGTTTACCATCTTGACTAAATTTGAAAATGAACGTATTCGCTTCTTCAATTGTAAAGGCATGTTCAGTGTTGTTTTCGCATTCAAAAATTACTTGAGTAGCATCCTCTTGAATTTCGGCATTTTTTAAGAAATAACTTAATTTCATACCGAATGTACCGGTTTTCATTCCTTGACGGTCAAACTTCCGTTCCGTTTTTAGTGTTGGAGGGAATGTCGCACCTTCCATAATTTCACGGGACCAATGTTTTCCCATAGATTTTAAATATTCAACATCATCTGTTTCTTGCTCTTCCTTTTGAGTAAAATATGTTGTTAAATCAAGACGACGATCGTCAAAAATCCAAACAGTTGGATCTAAAGTTATTTTATATGTAACGGCACCTGTAATAGGAATAATACTTTCCATTTTCTAGTACTCCCCCTTAAATTAATATCATGTACAGTATACCGCTAGATGTACATAATAATAAAGAAATATAATTTATTGAGTCTGTTTTCATGTAAATTCACTTGCATTTTTATCTATCTAAAGATAAACTTTATAAAGATAGAATAGAAGAAATATCAAATGATGGGGGCGTCCTCATGGATACAAAATCACCTGCTTCCTTTCAGGAAAAAGCTTTAGAATTGCTTCTTTCTGATGCGGACAAGATAGCTAAATTGATTAAAGTGCAGATGGACCATTTAACAATGCCATCATGTCCATTATATGAAGAAGTGCTAGACACACAAATGTTTGGCCTTTCGAGAGAAATTGATTTTGCTGTTAAACTAGGTTTAATTTCTCGTGAACGAGGAAAGGAAATACTAGATACACTAGAAAAAGAACTTTCTCTGTTACACGAGGCATTTACAAATAAATAAAAGAATCTACTCAAAACGCTAGTGCGATTTGAGTTTTTTTTCTAAAAAGAGGTTTCTAAGGAATGAGAAGGTATATTAACTATTATGTAAGAAATTTTGATTACCCTTTATTTTTTACGTATGTATTTTTATGTGTGTTCGGCTTAGTTATGATTTATAGCTCGAGCATGATGGTTGCCATTGTTTATGAAGAGGCAAAACCAGACTATTTTTATAATAAACAGTTAATAAATCTTGTAGTTTCATCACTTGTTTTTCTTTTTGGTGCCTTTTTACCTTATAAGCACTTTAGTAATAAAAAATTAATGGTATTTAGTGTTTTTGGTATGATATTTATCCTTATATGGTTATGGTTATTTGGTGTAGGATTGGAGCAAACAGGTTCGAAAAGTTGGATTGACCTTGGGGTAATGAATTTCCAACCATCAGAAGTTGCAAAATTATTTATCATCTTATATTTTGCTGGAGCTTTTTATAGAAAGAGCTTAAACAATCCATTAGAAAATTTACAGCCTAACAATATTATTTACCCAATCATCGTTTGGATATTTGTCATATTTTGTGTAGCAAATGAAACAGATTTAGGGGCAGTTATTATTTTATCGGGGATTGCTTTTGCAGTTGTAGCTGCAAGTGGTATGAGCTTTAAAACCTTCTTAAAGTTTTTCTCTGTATTAGGAGCTCTAGGTGGAGTTTTACTTGGTTTCGTCTTTTTAGTAAAAGGAGATGAAATTTTTACAGAAAACCGTTTAGGAAGATTGCAGTCTTTTCTTAATCCATTTGAATACGAATCTGGTTCAGGATTACAGGTTATTAACGGGTATATAGCGATTGGCGCAGGGGGATTAGAAGGGGTTGGACTAGGACAATCCGTTCAAAAGCTAGGTTATTTACCAGAGCCTCAAACCGATTTCATCATGGCAATAATAGCAGAAGAACTTGGAATATTAGGGGTCATTTTTGTGCTTGGTGGGTTGGGTTTTATCGTATTTAGAGGTTTAGTTATTGCTATGAATACCAAAGACCCACTTGCAAGAATGATAGCAGCCGGAATTGCGAGTTGGATTGCTATTCAAACATTCATTAATTTAGGTGGCGTTTCAGGTCTTATCCCATTAACGGGTGTTACTTTACCGTTTATTAGTTATGGTGGATCCTCCTTAATAATGCTTTCTTTTGCAATGGGGATTTTAATAAATGTATCAATGTTTGTAAAACTTGAGAAAAAAAATAAATAATAGGGGTGGAAGAGATGGTTAGGAAAATTAACAAAATTTTAGTTGCAAACAGAGGGGAGATAGCAATACGCATTTTTAGAGCGTGTAACGAATTAAACATACGAACAGTTGCGATCTATTCTAGAGAGGATAGTGGTTCGCACCATCGTTACAAGTCAGATGAGTCCTATTTAGTAGGAGTAGGGAAAAAACCGATAGATGCTTATTTGGATATTGAAGGGATTATCGAAATTGCAAAGCATTCAGGTGTAGATGCTATTCACCCTGGTTATGGTTTCCTATCCGAAAACGTTCAATTTGCTAGACGTTGTGAGGAAGAAGGTATTATTTTCATTGGTCCAACTTCAGAACATTTAGATATGTTTGGAGACAAAGTAAAAGCAAGACAGCAAGCTATCAATGCGAATATACCTGTAATTCCAGGAAGTGATGGACCAGTTGATTCCTTAGAAGAATTAGAAGCCTTTGGGGATACATATGGATATCCGCTAATGATTAAAGCAGCGCTTGGTGGTGGGGGACGTGGCATGCGTTTAGTCCAATCAAAAGAAGACTTAGCATCAAGCTACGAACGTGCTAAGTCTGAAGCAAAAGCTGCTTTTGGTTCAGATGAAGTATATGTTGAAAAAGCAATCATACAACCTAAGCATATTGAAGTACAGATTTTAGGTGACTCTTCAGGTAATATTATCCACTTGTATGAGCGTGATTGTTCAATTCAGCGTAGACACCAAAAAGTAGTAGAGATTGCGCCATCTAACTCTTTACCAGATTCATTGCGTAATAGAATTTGTGATGCTGCGGTAAAACTTATGAAAAATGTTCATTATATAAACGCAGGAACAGTTGAATTTTTAGTTTCTGGGGAAGAATTTTATTTTATTGAGGTAAATCCAAGAATACAGGTAGAACATACAATTACAGAAATGATAACTGGAATTGATATTGTACATGCACAAATTAAAATTTCAGAAGGTTTTGACATTCATTCGGATTATATCAATATACCAAAACAAAATGAGATTCCATTATTCGGTTTTGCCATCCAATCTCGTGTAACGACAGAAGATCCAGCCAATAGCTTTATGCCAGATACAGGTAAGCTAATGGTATATCGTTCAAGTGGAGGTTTCGGTGTTCGTTTAGATGCAGGCAATGGGTTCCAAGGGGCGGTTGTTACACCGTATTATGACTCACTTTTAGTAAAAATTTCGACATGGGGAATGACATTCCGTGAAGCTGCAGCTAAAATGGACAGAAATTTGAGAGAATTTCGAATTAGAGGTGTGAAAACAAACATCCCATTTTTAGAAAATGTTGTGAAGCATGAAAAATTTATTACAGGCGATTTTAATACTAATTTTATCGATACAACTCCTGAGCTATTTGAATTCCCAATTCGAAAAGACCGTGGTACGAAGCTTTTGAACTATATTGGAAATGTAACGCTCAATGGTTTTCCAGGAATCGAAAAAAGAAAAAAACCAATTCTATTCCAACCAAATAAACCAAAGCTAGATTTAAATCTTGAAATACCAGCTGGAACAAAACAAATACTAGATAGTAGAGGTGCCGATGGGCTAGTAGAATGGATAAAACAACAGCAGGATGTCCTAATTACTGATACTACTTTCCGCGATGCTCACCAATCTCTATTGGCAACAAGAGTACGCTCGCAGGATATGTTTGAAATTGCGGATTATAATGCAAGAATGATGGCTAACTTCTTCTCCTTTGAGTTATGGGGTGGTGCCACATTTGATGTAGCATATCGATTCTTAAAGGAAGATCCATGGGCACGACTTGAAAAACTTCGAAAACAAATGCCCAATGTGTTGTTCCAAATGTTATTAAGAGGAGCGAATGCGGTTGGTTATAAAAATTATCCGGATAACTTAATTCGCGAATTCATTAAAGAATCTGCAAATTCTGGAATTGATGTTTTCAGAGTCTTTGATAGCTTAAATTGGATCAAAGGTATGGAAGTAGCAATCGACGAGGTAAGAAATACAGGTAAAATTGCCGAAGCCGCTATTTGTTATACTGGCGACATCTTAGATAGTTCAAGAACAAAGTACTCGGTACAATACTATAAAGATATGGCAAGAGAACTAGAAGCTGCTGGAGCACATATATTAGCGATTAAAGATATGGCTGGATTATTAAAGCCTGAAGCGGCATATCGCCTAATTTCTGAGTTAAAAGAAGCAACAGATTTACCAATTCATCTTCATACACATGATACAAGTGGAAATGGTATTTATACGTACGCAAAAGCAATTGAAGCAGGAGTAGATATTATTGACACTGCATTAGGTTCGATGTCTGGGTTAACATCACAACCTAGTATAAATTCTCTTTACTATGCAATGAAAGATAGTAAACGAGAGATTAAAGTGGATATCGATGCGCTTGAACAGTTGTCCTATTACTGGGAAGATGTTCGTAGCTACTATAGTGAATTTGAAAGTGGTATGAGAAGCCCGCATTCTGAAATATATGTTCATGAAATGCCAGGTGGACAATATAGTAATTTACAACAGCAAGCAAAAGCAGTTGGTTTAGGTGATCGTTGGGATGAAGTGAAAAAAATGTATTCCCGTGTGAATATGTTATTTGGAGATATTGTAAAAGTTACTCCATCATCAAAAGTAGTTGGCGATATGGCACTATTCATGGTGCAAAATGACTTAAATGAAGAAAATATTTTTACAAGAGGTTTAACAATTGATTTCCCAGATTCAGTCGTTGAATTTTTCCAAGGATATTTAGGGCAACCTCATGGTGGATTCCCGGCGGACCTACAAAAAGTTATTTTAAAAGACAAGGAAGCCATTTCAGTCCGACCTGGTGAATTACTTGAGCCAGTTGATTTTAAAGAAGTAGCTACGATGCTTTCGAGTAGATATAACCGTGAAGTTTCGACGAAAGATGTGTTAGCTTACGCATTATATCCTAAAGTATTTGAAGAATATGTAACAGCATCAGAGTCATTTGGTGATATTTCTGTACTAGATACACCGACTTTCCTATATGGTCTTAAATTAGGGGAAGAAATAGAAGTTGAGATTGAAAAAGGGAAAACATTAATTATTAAATTGATAGAAATCGGAGAACCACAACATGATGGAACACGTGTAATGTATTTTGAATTAAACGGTCAATCGCGTGAATTAGTGATTCAAGATTTAACAGTTGAAGTTGACGGAAAAAATTCGTTGAAAGCAGATCCAAGTAATCCAAACCAAATAGGCGCAACAATGCCTGGTACTGTCTTAAAGTTGGTTGTTTCAAAAGGTAGTCCTGTTAAAAGAGGCGATCATTTATTAATAACGGAAGCAATGAAAATGGAAACAACAGTTCAAGCTCCTAAAGACGGTATTGTGAAAGAAGTGTACGTACAAGCTGGAGATGCAATCTCTACAGGTGATTTATTAATTGAATTTGAATAAATAATAAAAAGGGTGGCTAATTTCTATAGTCACCCTTTAATATTGCAAAAAAAATAGAGAACCTGAATTGAAAGGTTCTCTTGAATATATTATTTATTTTTTTTCTCATTATAATTACTTCTTGCAATAAGAAGAATCATATAGCAGAACAAACCAAATAATAATGTAATGAATAATGAATGTAGTAATGCTACGATTAAATCAAGTTTTGTTAAAACAACAAGCATCCCAGCTAAAACTTGTAATACGACAAGGATAAATGAAGTCACCCAACCCCAATAAATCACTCGTTGATCTTTATAATGTTTGATCGCATGAATTGTAATGTAAGCAATCCAAATAAAGATAATCACTACAGCTAATCGATGTCCCATTTGAACCCATTGATGCATTCCGTTTGGTAACGCAAATGGCTGATTATTATTACAAAAAGGCCAGTCTAAACATACTAGGCTTGAATTCGTATGGCGAACAAGGGCTCCAGTATAAATCACTATGTATGAGTAAAAGGTAACACCAAGTGTATGCCATTTTAATTTCTTATCAATAAAAACTTTATCCGCATCAAATTTCGTATCCACTTCAAAGACAATCATTGCTAATAAGAGAACAGCTGCAAACGAAATTAATGAAATACCGAAATGAAGGGCGAGAATAAAGTCTCCTTGTCCCCATAATACTTGAGCTGCACCAATTAATGCTTGTGCTAACAGGAAGAAAATTGCAAGTACACCTAAAAACTTAACCTCACGAATAGACCCAAGTAATTTCCAAGTCCCGATGACAAGTGCAAGTACCAGAATTGAAACAGAACCAGTTACTAAACGATGTGAAAACTCAATTAATACTTCAGGCGTAATGACAGTTGGGATTAGTTCGCCGTTACATCCAGGCCAGTGTCGACCACAACCTAAACCACTATCAGTTTTTGTTACAAGAGCACCACCTAATAGAATAAGTAACATACCTAAGGTTGTCGCAACTGCAATCCATTTTAATATTCTACTTTTTCTTTGTTGCATGAAAGAGCCACCTACTTTATCTATGAAAACGCTATAAAAGCTTTACTGCCTTATATGATGATAGCGAATAAATTGATAAATGACAACTTCAAACAGATTCAAGTTAGTAGAATAACATTTATTTCACAAATTGTTCACAACTTTGTATCTTAACTTTCACAAATATTGAAGTAAAATGCGTTAATATAATGCTATTGTTTATTATTGTTCCACTTAATAATTCCATTTCGACTATCTTGTTCTAAATTTCACACTTAATATCTAGAAATCATGAACAAAGTTCGATATAGTTATTGTTAGCGGAATATGCTTACAAAAATGAAAGGAGGGAGTGAATGTCGAACAATCGTGTTTTAACCACAGTTAGAGAATCCGGTCCTGATTCAAATTCAGTATTGGAAGATTTTTTCGCACTTATCAAGATAGGAATTGTAAATTCTAATTTAGTAACTACTTTTACTGGTATGTGGTTAGCATTTCAGTTAACGGGTGGTCACTTTTTGCAACATCTTGATTTAATCGCTTACACGATGTTAGGTGCTGCACTTATTATTGGTGGTTCAGGGGCAATGAATAATTACATAGACCAAGATATTGACCCTATTATGAAAAGAACAAAAACAAGACCGACTGTAACTGGCAGGTTTAAACCAAAAGTTGTTTTGATTATCTCCTTATCATTTTTATTTGTAGGCGAAATTTTGTTATTTACGGCATCAATTGCTGCCGGCATGTGGGGACTTATTGGTATACTAGCTTATGTAGTTCTTTACACTATTTGGGCTAAGAGAAAATTTGTTAGTAATACGGTAGTGGGAAGTATATCGGGGGCCGTTCCACCAGTAATGGGATGGGCAGCCGTAGATCCTTCGTTAAGTTTGGGTACCCTAGCATTGTTCTTGATAATGTTTGCATGGCAGCCACCACATTTTTATGCGTTAGCTATGAAACGTACCAATGAATATAGTGCGGCAAATATTCCAATGCTACCTGTTGTAAAAGGTTTTAAAAGAACTAAGTTATCCATGTTGCTTTGGATACTATTATTATTACCAATACCGTTTTTATTAAGTGAACTCGGTATAGGATTTTTAATATTAGCAACATTATTGAACTTGGGATGGCTAGTATGTGCCATTTTAGGGTTTAAAACAAAAGATGATCTAAAATGGGCAAATAAAATGTTCGTGTATTCACTAAATCACATGACCATAACATTTGTTTCAATGATTATATTTGCAATCTTTGTTTGACCTTAAATAACAATGTGTCGACAAATCCGAAGCAAAATAATTTCTTGTTGTTTTAGGATTACTTGTTTCGTACGACACTAAGTTCAAAGGGATTTCGTGCTGAATTACTGATAGGGGATTCTTCTTAAATTAGAATTCACATATACAGCAAATACCAATGTCCTAGTTACACATGATAATACAACAAAGAAAGAGGGGTTTTGTTAAGCTATGATGAAAGGGCTTAAAAAATGGCGTCTATTCTCGCTATTAGCAGTAATGACAGTTTTTCTTTCAGCTTGTGGTGAAGAGTATATTTCGACGCTACAACCAGCTGGTGCAGTTGGTAAACAACAGTTTGATCTTTTAATATTCTCTATCGCAATTATGGCACTAGTTACGATTGTTGTTTCTGTTATTTACTTATACGCTTTCGTTAAGTTCCGCCGTTCAAAAACAGGCGAAGATTACATGCCAAAACAAGTTGAAGGTAGTCATTTATTAGAAACAATTTGGACAGTAATTCCAATTATACTTTTATTAATTTTAGCTGTACCTACTTTAATGACTACTTATAAATTTGCAGATGTATCTGCAATGGAACAAGTGAATGAAGAAGGTAATAAAACGGCATTAACAGTTAATGTTACTGCTAAACTATATTGGTGGGAGTTTGAGTATCCTGATTTAGGAATTGTAACTGCTCAAGAGCTAGTTGTACCAACTGGTGAAAAAGTTTACTTCAATTTAAAAGCAGCGGATGTTAAGCACTCATTCTGGATTCCATCTGTTGGTGGTAAAATGGACACGAACGTAGAAAACATTAATAAATTTTATCTTGAGTTCGATAAAGAATCAGAGGGACTTAAAGATGGAGTCTTCTACGGTAAATGTGCTGAGCTTTGTGGTCCTTCACACGCATTAATGGATTTCAAAGTGAAAACTTTAGCTCCTGAAGCATTCAATGCTTGGGTTGCAGCAATGCAAGCTACTGAAGGTCAAACTGCAGATACTGAATCTACAGATCTTGGTGAAGCAACTTTCGCTGCTAACTGTTTAGGATGTCACGCAGTTTCTGCTGTAGGTCCTGGTGGGGTTGCTATGGGGCCAAACTTAACTACATTTGGTGACCGTAGTCATGTTGCTGGTTTCTTAGAGCACAATAAAGAAAACTTACAAAATTGGATACTTGATCCAGAAGAATATAAACCAGGTAACTTAATGACTGGTAAATATAACGCAGACGAGTTTTCTGAAGAAGAACTTAGTGCTTTAGCAGACTATATTATGAGCTTATCTGTAGAACAATAATTTGTAGTAGATTGAACTTTAGAGGAGGTTAAAGTTGTGAGCTCTGTCGCAATTGGTCAGAAAAAAGGCTTTGGAGCAACAATTTGGGACTATTTAACAACTGTTGACCATAAAAAACTAGGGAATATGTATTTTTTAGCAGGATTATTATTCTTTGCTATCGCTGGTTTGGAAGCATTATTAATACGTATACAGTTAATGGTACCAAATAATGATTTTGTTTCTGCAGGCTTTTATAATGAATTATTAACAATGCATGGTACTACCATGCTATTCTTAGCAGCGACTCCGTTGCTATTTGGATTTATGAATGCAGTTGTTCCTTTACAAATTGGTGCACGTGACGTTGCATTCCCATTCTTAAATTCATTAGGATTTTGGTTATTCTTCTTAGGTGCTGTTTTCTTACACCTTTCATTCTTCTTAGGTGGAGCACCTGATGCTGGATGGACATCTTATGCATCATTATCTTTATACTCACCTGGTCATGGTATTGACTTCTATGTATTAGGTTTACAAATTTCGGGTGCGGGTACGTTAATTTCTGGTATTAACTTCATTGTAACAATCATTACAATGCGTGCACCTGGTATGACATTTATGCGTATGCCATTATTCACTTGGACGACTTTAATTACAAGTGCTTTAATTACATTTGCATTCCCTCCACTAACGGTTGCTTTATTCTTCATGTTAGTTGACCGTATGTTCGGAGCAAACTTCTTCGATCATACAATGGGTGGTAATACAATTATTTGGGAACACTTATTCTGGATTTTTGGACACCCAGAAGTTTATATTTTAGTTTTACCTGCATTCGGTTTATTCTCTGAAATTATTCCGGTATTTGCTCGTAAACGTTTATTCGGATACTCATCAATGGTATTCGCGACTATCTTAATTGGTTTCCTAGGGTTCATGGTTTGGGCTCACCACATGTTTGCTACTGGTCTTGGACCAACTGCTAACGCGATTTTTGCGGTTGCTACGATGGCAATTGCTGTTCCGACAGGTATGAAAGTATTTAACTGGATTTTAACTATTTGGGGCGGTTCAATTAAAGTAACAGTTCCGATGATTTATGCTCTAGGATTCATTCCGTCATTCGTTGCGGGTGGTGTAACAGGTGTAATGCAAGCTGTTGCTCCTCTAGATTACCAATTGCACGATTCTTATTTCATTGTTGCTCACTTCCACTATGTAATTGTTGGTGGTATCGTATTGGCAATCTTTGGCGCAACTCATTTTTATTGGCCAATTATGTTTAACCGTGCATTAAATGAAAAATTAGGTTTTGTGGTTTTCTGGTTCTTCTTTATCGGTTTCCACTTAACGTTCTTTATTCAACATTTCTTAGGTTTAATGGGGATGCCACGTCGTGTATTCACATACCAAGCAAACCAAGGATGGGATTTGTTTAACTTCATCTCATCAATTGGTGCGATTTTAATGGCAATTGGTGTAGTATTATTAGTTGTAACGATGTTATTATCTATTAAGTCTAAACCACTTAATACACGTGACTACTGGAAAGATGGTCGCTCACTTGAATGGGCTATTAAAACTCCAGTACCATTCTATAACTTTAAACAAACTCCACTTGTACGTGGGTACGATCCATACTGGATTGAAAAACATGAAGGTAATGCTGAAGGCATGACATATGCTGAACCTATTGGTGATATCCATATGCCAAATAACTCAATTTTACCTTTAATTATGTCTATCGGTATGTTTGTTGCAGCGTTTGGTGCACTATATCATCCAGATGGAGTAGCATGGTCAATTCCTGTAATCGTTATTGGTCTTGCAATTACAATTGGTTCTATGATTACACGTTCATTTAAAGATGACTTAGGATTCCATGTTCACAAAGAAGAGGTTATTGCAACTGAAGAAGCTTTATATGGAAAAGGGGGTAAAAAATAATGGATATTAATACTAAATTCACCCCAAAGTCTTGGCCAGATCATGCTGAGCAAGCTACTCCAGAAGGTAAAAATAAATTCGTAGGAATTTGGATCTTCATCTGTAGTGATATTGTATTATTTGCCAGCGTATTTGCTACTTACCTTTCTTTAAAAGATAAAGGACCTGCTGGCATGGAATTCTCTGCAGCTGGACTATTTGAATTACCATTAGCATTCGTAATGACAATGTTACTTTTAACATCTTCATTAACTTCTGTATATGCTATGTATCACATGAAAAACTATAATTTTAAAGGTGTACAACTTTGGATGGGAATCACAGTCCTATTAGGTCTAGGATTCTTAGCACTTGAAATTTACGAGTTCTATCACTATGTACACATAGGCTTTGGTTATACACAATCTGCGTTCTCGTCAGCATTCTTTACACTAGTCGGTACGCACGGATTGCACGTAGTCATTGGTCTTGTTTGGATTACAGGTTTAATTATCCGTAATATGAAACGCGGGTTAAACTTATATAACGCGCCTAAATACTTTGCAGCGTCAATTTATTGGCACTTCATCGATGTTGTTTGGGTATTTATCTTTACTGTAGTTTACTTAATGGGGGTGCTAGGATAATATGGGACACGATACACATGTTCAAGAGAAATCTCAAGCCCAATACGAATATGACCGTCATCATAATGCCGTTCATATGCGTAAACAAGTTGTAAACTTTGCGATTATGATTTTCTTTACTTTCCTTGCATTTGCAGTAGTAGTTGCTGACTTTTCACCATATTTTATTAAGCCATTTATTCTTTTATTGGCTGGTGTACAAGTAGTATTACAGCTATATTCTTTTATGCATATGGGAGAGAAACAAGCAGCTCATATCGGTGTAATTAATACATTCGTATGGATGGGTGGAGTAATCGCATTTACATTCTTCCTTGCTTTCTTAACTATTATTTGGTGGTAAGAATGGCGAATTTAAAGTACAGATGGTTGATTTTATCAACTTATCTGTACTTTTTTTATTGTATGTAATACTATAATTGTCATAGTTCGTTCATTGATGTTATTATGTAAGCGTTCTATAATGAATTTAATGTTATAAAAGGAGAGCTATATAATGCCTTTAAGTATATTTGGTTTTCAAGCATTGTGGAGTCCTTATTTAATAGGCGTCCTTGTTTTTTTAACCGTTGTTTATTTTTTAGTCACTGTTGTTTGGAGAAAGGATTTTAAAGTAAGTGAACCATTGAAAAAGAGTGAGGCAGTTTATTTTATTCTAACAATGATTTCACTTTATATTATTATTGGATCTCCAATTGATCTACTTTCTCATATTTTATTTACGATGCATATGGTCCAAATGGCATTTTTGCTACTATTAGTACCTATTTTACTTATTAAAGGTATTCCATGGTGGGTTTGGAATGTAGTCGTTAATGCACCGGTTGTAAGTAAAATCTTTAAAATTTTCACTCAACCAGTTGTAGCAGTATTTGTATTTGCGATGATGTTTTCTTTGTACCATCTTCCATTGATTTTCGATACCATTAAGCTCAATGAAACTTATCATGGTATATTTACATTCGTACTATTTCTTTCAGCATTCTTTATGAACTGGCCATTATTAAATCCATTAGAAGGCCAACTGAAAATGAAAAGTTTATATAAAATTGGTTATATTATTGCAAATGCTGTACTAATAACCCCTGCCTGTGCACTAATTATTTTTGCTGGTGAACCTCTATATGCAACATATTATGATGGTGATACTTGGATTAAAGCAATGGAACTTTGTGTACCTATCGGAACTTTGTCAGGCTTAAGTTTAACTGGGCCAGAATTGTTTTTCCCGGGAAATATGACAACACTAGGTGATCAACAAACTGGCGGAGTATTAATGAAAATTGTACAAGAAATAATCTTTGGCATTATTCTATTTAAAGTATTCCGAAGATGGTGGGTTGAAGAACATAGTCGAAATGAAGATGAAATAACTGAAAATGCTTTAAAAGAATTCCAAGCATATAAACAAAGTCAACAACATTAATTTAGTTGCGTTAGGAGAAATGTTGAATGTCATTACCCATTTTACCAACCCTTAGTACATCATTTATTGTACTCAGTGCTGTTTTAGTTGCCATTGGTTGGGTACTTATAGCTCAAAAAAAAATAGAAGCACATAAAAAAGTGATGATTGCAGCAGGTATTTCTGCTTTAATATTCTTTATTATTTATGCTTCAAGAACGATTTTTATTGGAAATACGGCTTTTGGTGGCCCGGAAGAGTTAAAAGGGTATTATACGTTCTTTTTAATATTCCATATTATTTTAGCTACAACGGGAGCTGTTTTCGGGATAACTAGTTTAACTACTGGCTTTAAATCTAAATTTACAATCCATCGTAGAATTGGGCCTATTACAAGTATAATTTGGTTCTTTGTTGCAATAACAGGTGTAATTGTATACTTTTTACTCTATGTATTTTATAAAGGTGGAGAAACAACATCTGTTATTAAAGCAATACTAGGATTCTAAAAACCACCGCATTTTGCGGTGGTTTTATTTTTAAGCATTTTGTTAACTAATATTTATGTTTAAAGTAATTTTCATATGCTTGAAGATTATGTATAAAATTTGTTGCACTGAATAAAATCAAGCATATTGAAATAACTTTACAATGATTATTAAATATAAAAAGTGTGGTTCACAATAGTCATTAGTTAATGGCAAATTGTGAATCACACTCTATTTATAGTTTAATAGATATTATGCTTCAATATGAGCAAATTCTTTTTTCGTTTGTTCTTCTGTATTTACTAGTCCATGTTGAGCAAATTCTTTTTTTACATTTTCTAAAATTTCTTCACATTGTTTAACAAGGTGTAGTGGGAAAACTTCATCTTCACCATATTCAACACCATGTGGATAATAGTATTTACCAAGTGCTGGTTTTTGTATTTGTAGAACGCCACTAAAGTTACCTACATCCCCAGATACTGCTTTACAGAATACACGTAAGTAGAAACGACCTTCACGAATATCAAAACGTTTGTCGAAAGTCATACGATCGTAATCCCAAGCACCATGACATTCTAGTCCATTTTTTTTCATAACTTCAACAAGTAATTCTTGTTCAACTGTAATATTTTCAAGAGTTTTGTTTTCAAAATACATTTTTGTATCCTCCTTTAGCAAATCGTACATAGCATACGCTCATTAATAATAATAGAGCAAAAAACTATTCGTTGCAATGACAACATTGTGTCAAGGATTATGTAAAACTTATTATCTTCTCCAATTAAAATATATAATTAGCAGATAATGAGATTATAATAATGAAGTTTTCTGTAACCTTTCCAAATAGTCCAACTTTTAGTGTCATGTTTTCATCCTAGGCATACTATAAGGAAAAGAAGGAGTGACATCTTGCAATTAGCAGAGCTTTTAAAAGATTGGCCGTGTACAGTGAAAGGTGGATCAATTCGAATAGAAGTTCTTGGTATAGAAGATTTTGCACAAGAAGTAAAAAGTGGAGATTTATTTGTCGTTCGTAAAGGAACGAAAGATGATGGGATAAAGTACGTTGAAATTGCAATACAAAATGGAGCTGTTGGTGTTGTCGTAGAAGATGAAAAATTGCTCGATAAGTTAAACACATCAGTACCAATTATTTGGGTACCAAATTGTTTGAAGTTTATGTCTTATAGTGCAGCAAAAATACATCGATTCCCAGCAGAAGCTATGCAAGTTATTGCCATTACGGGTACTAATGGAAAAACATCTGTTAGCCATTTTGTCGGACAGTTATTAAACACACTACATAAAAAAGTGATGGTTATTGGGACAAATGGCGTATATATTAACGGTGAAGAAATTGAGCTATCCTTTGAACGATTAACTACATTACAACCGAAACATTTACACAAAGTTTTTCAATATGGGGTTGGGCAAGGTGTTCAGTATGTAGTATTAGAGGCTTCATCCATGGGACTTGCTAAACATCGATTAGACGACTGCGCTATTAATGTCGGTGTATTTTTAAATTTAGCAGAAGACCATATTGAAGATCACGGCTCCTACGAAAAGTACAAAGCTGCTAAACAAATTCTAGCAACACTCTCAGACCGTCTAGTGTTAAATGGGGATGACTCATTCTGTAGAACTGTCGGACTACAAGCTAAAAAAACTAAAGTTTATTTTGGGTTAGGTAATCGAGTTGATTACCAATTACAACTTCTTGCGGAAGGTACCAACTCTTCTACTTGCTGTCTCCAAAGTAAAAAGGGGCAAAAAGTATTTACTCTACCATTTGTTGGTGACCATCATATGCAAAATTCAATTGCAGCAATAACAACGGTGAGTGAATTGGGTTTTGATATTGAGGAAGTATGTCAAGCAGCCGAGAAATTAAGTTTACCAAAAGGTAGGTTCCAATCTATTCAAAATGATTTAAATTTAGATATATATATAGATTATGCTCATACAGAGGCAGCATTAAGGGCTGTGTTACAAACATTGAAAAAAACAACTAAAGGTGATCTTGTTGTCGTTTTTAGTTGTGGTGGAGATCGTGATAAACATAAACGGATTAAAATGGGTGCAGTTGCATCAAAATATGCTGATATGATTTATTTAACTACAGATAATCCACGTAGCGAAGACCCAGAAGTCATTAATTCGCAAATTGCAGCTGGCTTTTTATCAACCCAAAAGTATGAAATGGTTTTAAATCGTGGAGATGCCATTAAAAAAGCAATTCTTACTGCTAAAGAAGGCGATACAATTCTAATTGCCGGTAAAGGTCATGAAAGTACGCAAACAATAGGTGACACACAAATTCATTTCTCGGATTTTGATTGTGTTCAATCAGTTTTATCGTCAAAAAGTTATAAATAAGTACCTTCATTCCTCCATATTACTAAAGGGCAGCAGTCACTAAATAGTTGGTAAGTTTTCTAACTACCACTTCGGTTGAATATCTGCTATTATTAGGTTGAATGGAGGAATTGAAAATGATAATGACTTCTGAATGGGTACTAATTCTTGATGAAGCAGATATTTTAAGCTCAATGATACTTTCCTCTGAACAAGCGAATAATTTGCGTGAAGCATATCAACATGTTTATAGCGATGAACTGCTTGTACAACAAATCGCTGCTTTTACTAAAATGAAAGAGCAATATGAAGATGTTCAACGATTTGGGAAATATCATCCCGATTATCATACAATTATGAAACAAATCCGTAAGCAAAAACGTGAACTCGATTTAGATGAGCGTATAGCAAAATTAAAACTAGCTGAGAACGATTACCAAGATCTATTAGACGAAATCAGTTTAATAATAGGAAAATCAGTTTCTGAAGCTGTAAAAGTACCTGTTAGCAACCCATTTTTCGCAACAAGTTCGTCTTGTGGTAGCGGATGTGGCTCAGGCGGAAGCTGTTCATGTTCAGCTTAAACTAAAAAATACCTCCGGTGATTTCATTAAGATCATCGGAGGTATTTTTTAATTTATAACTATTTTAGTTCGCCATTTAATTTAATTTGTTCATGAAGTTCACGTACAAAAGGTACAGCTAAATCTGGACGGTCAGTGACAATCCCCTTTGCTCCTCGACGTATTAGACGTTCCATCGTATCGGTATCATTAATAGTCCAGTAATGTACTGGGATATTTAGGTTTTGTAGATAAGATATAAATCTTTGCATGTCGAGTGAAATAACACCTAACTTTGGAGGTATTTGAAAGACATCTACTTTTGGATGGTATAAATGTCCGAACTGGCTTGTAAATGCTGTGAAGGCTTTACGTACATCCGTTTCACCAGCACCTAATGCAACCCGGTTTTGAGCGTATAAATTAAAACGATCCACTTGCTCACTATAAAAACTAGTTACAACAACTCGATCTTGAGCTTCCAGTTCTTCAATTAAGCGCCACAACTTAGAAGGCATTAAACTTCCTTCATAAGTTTCAGGAGGGTCTTTTATATCAATATTCACATACATATTCGGAAAACTCTTTAGTAGTTCGCGTAATGTCACAATAGACTGTTTTTCTTCTTTATAAGGAGTTTGTCCTTCTAAATCTACAAAATTAAAACCTAGATTTAATTGTTGTAACTCGTATAAGGTATTGTCTTTGACAAAGCCAGTTCCATCAGTTGTACGGTCTATTGTATCATCATGGAAAACAACAATTTCCTCATCCTTAGTTAATCGTATATCAATTTCAAAACCGTCTACACCGAGTTCATGTGCCATTTCAAAAGCAAGCATTGTATGTTCAGGTGCTAAATGAGCTCCACCGCGGTGAGCAAGAACAATTGGATGATCGAACTGTAATACTTCTTTATTTTCTCGTTTTTGTGGTTTTAGCACAGCTTTACTACCAGCCCATGCTGCAGCACTAGCAGCTGCAATTGCAATAGCCAATCTTGTCTTTTTCCCCATGAAATACCTCCTTAACAATCAATCAAAACATAACTTAATATAAACTAAACATATTTTTGAATTCCAAGTTTCATTCATCGAAATTTGAATCATAATCTATAAAGATGATTATAACGGAAAATCTTATCATCTGTCAGCTAAACTCTGTTGCTATGAAAAATAACTCTATGGTATGCTTTAATTTAAGAAATGAGGGAATTGAAATGAAAGAAAGACAAGGTCTTATCGTTTATGTTACGCAACTCAAATTTGCGAAAAGTTTAAGAAAATACGGTAATGTTCATTATATTTCTCGAAAGTTAAAGTATGTCGTTCTCTATTGCAATCGCGATGAAATTGATCTGGCAATAAATAAAATACAACGCCTTCCATTTGTGAAAGACGTTGTTGAATCATTTCGTCCATATTTAAAGACGGAATATGAAAACGCAAAACCTGATAAAGCAAAAGAATATGATTATAAAATAGGGTTATAATTTTGATTATTGCATTGGTGGTATAAAACGATTCATTCTTAAAATTCCAATTAGATGTTGGTAAAATAAAGTTGTTTCTGAAAAGAATGAAGAATGTTTAATGTCCATTGGAATTGCTTTTTTTCCTATTTGTTCTAATGCTTGTTCAAAAAGTACAATTCGTTTCGATTTTTTGTCATCATCATAAGGTATACCTTCACGACATATGTAAATCGGCATGAATTTACCTTCACCAACTGGTTCAAGTGTGACTGCTAACGATGCTACTTTTTTTTCATCTTTGTGAGAAATGAACAAAAATGCGTTATGAAATCTATTTTCATTTGTTTTTATTAGTTCACAGAGTTCATAAACATCTCCGTACCCTTGTCCTAGTTCGATAAATTGTTGAATCATTTTAGTACATCCTTTCTTACGAATTAGGAAGTATATTAACTTTCCTATCTTTTAATAAGTACGATTTTTAGGCTTAACTCAAAACATGTGGCAAAAAATAGCCAAGTTTCCTATTAGTAATAGTATCATGAAGAAGGGAGGTTAGGCACATGAAATACGCAGTAAGTTTCTTTGTCGTACTTTTGCTTGTTATAAGTGGATTGCTTTTTTTCCAGTTTCAAGTGTATTCAGACAAAGATGAAGAGGTTGAAGGAGAATATTTATATACGCAAGAAATTGAAATAGAATATCATGGCGATAGTCTTGATATTAGACATCATTTTTCTAATTTGCCAAATCAAATAATTGAAATAAAATGGCCTAACCATGCAATTAATCCAGATTGTTTTTTGGAAAGTGAACAAACGTGTGATCGAATAAGTGATGATAAAACAAAGTTTAATGTTGGAGACGTGAGAAATCAATCATTATCCTATGTTATACCGTTAGATGGCGGGTTGAGATCTAGAAAACTAATGAAAGATTTATTCGTATCTTTACAAAACGGTAAGCCTACATACACTACAGTACATATATCTACAGATAGTCAAATTGCAGGTCAATGGATCACGGGTCTCCCTTTAATTGGACAACAATCTTTGTCTTTAGTTAATTATGTTGTATTTAGTGGACCGGGAGATGTTAGAGAGTTATATTGGCAGGGCGGAGATATGAAATTACAGTATTCATCTGATGTTGTTTCAATTTACTCGAAATCAAATGTAAATTCTGAATTAAAAGAGCAGGTTAATGAGCTTCAATTATTGAATGATCAACATGTTGCCATTGTAAATAGTGAAAATTTAACTGGAGAACAAGGCGAGCGAATCATATTTTTAAAAGATATATCTTTCGAAGGATTATATAAGAGTATTATTATGTCACAAACGAAATCACTTTACGATTTGAGCGAAAGCCCAACTTGGATTAATGAAACAGTTGCCTCATTTCTATCTGGCAATGTGTCAGATAAAGGAAAGTCAGCTAAAATCGTCAATACTTTAATGACGGAGATGTCTGATCAACAACTAGAAGAATGGGTTCTGAAATTAAAAGAACTACAAGGTAGTAAGCTAACTTCAGCTGAATTAGATAAACGGCTATCAGAAATATTCGGACTTTATACTGAGTTTTTCGCTTCAAATGAAGATATAGAAGGGGTATTTCCTTTACTATTTACTGATAATCGTAAATTAATCGTAAATGAACAAACTACTAAAGAAGTCGAACTAATTTATCAAGACGGGTTACTCTATTATTCAGCAGATTCTATATTAAATCTATTAGGTTACAAGGTATCAGAGGGAAGTAACGGATATTACGTAACAAATAATGTGAGATCCTTCCGATTCCCGGAAAATTATCAATTCTATGTTTTTAATCAGAGGAGATATGACACGATATCAGATCCAATAATTACAATTACTAATAAAAAATATATAGAAGAGTCATGGCTTCAACGATTATTTTTAGTCGATATAGAAAAAACTGACGATGAAATTATTATTTCACCTATAACAGTCAATAACGAAAGTGGTGAATAGTATGAGAGTTGTTGCTGGTGAAAGAAAAGGTATGCCTCTAAAAGCAGTAACAGGTACAACTACACGACCAACAACAGATAAAGTAAAAGAATCAATATTTAATATAATAGGACCGTTTTTTAATGGTGGAATTGTATTAGATTTATTTGCGGGTAGCGGTGGATTAGGAATCGAAGCGTTAAGCAGAGGGGCAGAAAAAGCGATTTTCGTTGAAAAAGATGGAAGAGCATTTCAAACATTGCAAGAGAACATAAAAAAGTGTCGATATGAAGAACAAACAGAATTGTTTAGGACCGATGCACTTCGAGCAGTGAAAGGATTATTAAAACGTGATATTCAAATTGATTATTTGTTTCTAGATCCTCCTTACCATCAGCTGAACTATTATGATTTAGTCGAAACATTAGCTACAGGTGAAAAACTGTCAAAAGAAGCGATAATTGTATGTGAACATGCATCTGAGTTTAATCTACCAACACAATATGGTGCTTATGTTCTAAATAGAGAAGAAACATATGGTAGTACAATTATTTCTATATATAAAAAGTCATAATTAGTGTGGAAGAGGGAGATATTATTGTCTGAGAAAATTGCTGTTGTTCCCGGAAGCTTCGATCCAATTACAAATGGCCATTTAGATATTATCAAGCGTGCAGCAGATGTATTTGATATTGTTTATGTTGCAGTATTAAATAACTCCTCCAAGAAAGCGTTGTTTTCCTTAGAAGAGCGACTTAATTTGATTGCGGAAGTAACGCAATCGATTCCAAATATTCGTATTGATTCTTCTTCAGGGTTATTAATCGATTATGCAAGGTCCAAACAAGCTAAAGCAATCGTTAGGGGCTTAAGAGCAGTTTCTGATTTTGAATATGAAATGCAAATTACGTCTATGAATCGATTTTTAGATGAGTCGATCGAAACCTTCTTTATCATGACAAAAAATCAATATTCATTTTTAAGCTCAAGAATGGTAAAAGAAGTTGCGCAATATGGTGGTAAGGTGACAGGTTTGGTACCAACAATCGTTGAGGAAGCGTTAATAGAAAAATTCAGTAAAAAAAACTCATAAAAAACGAATCGACAAAATCAATTTTGATTTTGTCGATTTTATTATAGAAAGATTATCCAATATAATACCGGAATTAAAAAGGTTAAAATAACTCGCAATAAAACATAAGGCTTTAAAGAAATATTTTCACTTTTTGCCAGCACGGCTACTTGCATATGAATACTTAAACTTTGAGTTGTTAAAAACATTGCAAGTAAAACGGGAAGAAAGGATTCATGACTAAATAATTGCTGGGCAATTTGCAGTCCATTCGTCATCTCAAGTGATGCGGCAGCTAGAAGTATAACACTATTATGTACTTCTGGAAAAAAGTTCGAAATAGAGTGCATTACAACTGTATAGATTGTTGTAAAGAAAATTAGTGTAGACCCTACTACTAAAACAGTTGGAACGCTATCCTTTATACTATTTGTAAATGGATTTTGATGTTTCATATTACCTTCGTCAACTGTAATTTCTTTTAGGTTAATACTGCTGTCTTTACTATTATATTGATAGAACAGTATTAAAAAAATAAATGATACAATATGATATAGAATTAAAAAACGCCAACTAAATAATGTATCATTTAATAAGTCGTATCCAACAAAACCAATAACGAATAAAGGGCTTGGACTATGACAAATACTTAATAGTCCGTTTGCTTCTTTCGCGGTTATTTGGTTACTTTTCTTTAAATAACTGATGGTAGCAGCACCAGTAGGAAAGCCACCAAGAGCACTAATACCATATGTTTTAAAATATAGTTTAAATCTTGATACGGAATTTTGATTGTTAGGTGTAAGACGGATGAACCACTGCGTTAGTATTAAGTATGGCAACAAATATGGAAATAAAGCTTCCATAAACAAGTTGACACCTAAATCGGTACCTTCATGTGCCACACCCGGAAATAGTAAGAGTAAAACAATAAGACTAATACAAATTAACAGATATAGTAGAGGGATAAACATCAACTCTTTTCATATTTTGTCTTCCATTTAATCAAGTGCTAAACTAATATATGCAATTGAAAAATAAATTAGTCTTTATAGTACTCGGTAACTTCAGGAGGTGCCATACAGATTGCGGAAATATATAGCTTTATTCATTTTTTTACTTTTAGTATTCTTTACTTGTTTTTATCGTTTAGATTATTACATCATGAAACCTGGTAGTGCCTATGATGTTAGCCGTTTTATAAAAGTACAAAATGGTGATGTTGACGATGAAGGTTCTTTAAATCTTATGACAGTAGCAATGTATCAGGCAACGCCACTTACATATACAATTGCGTTCTTTGATGAATTTCAAGATATATTAAAAATGGATGATGTTCGTCAAGAAGAAGAAGATGACGAAGAATATAATGTACGTCAATTAAAACTCATGACTGATTCTCAATTTAATGCACTTTTTGTAGCTTTTCAAAAGGCCGAGAAGCCATTTACTGTTACATATGATGGTATCACAGTACTGAATGTATTAACTGGAGGTGCTGCGGATGGCAAAATCGAACCTGGGGATGAAATAGTAGAGATTGATGGAGAAATTATTCATCAAGCAGAAGATTTAACTGCAATATTAAATGCCAAAAGAGAAAATGAAGAAATTCATTTAGTACTTAATCGTAATAATGAATTGATTGATCAAACGGTAACATTAAAAGAAATACCAGGGGAACAAGAAAAAAGAGTTGGAATAGGTATTACGTATTCTCAAAGTAAATCCATCAAAACAGAACCTTTTGTCAATGTAGATGCCGAAGATATTGGAGGACCATCTGCAGGGTTAATGTTTACACTTGGAATATTAAATCAATTGTTAGAAGAAGATCTTACGAAGGGATATTTGGTAGCGGGAACAGGCGAAATGTATGAGGACGGTACCATAGGAAGAATTGGCGGGATAGAAAAGAAAGTAGTTGCAGCTCATGAAGATGGGATGGAAATATTCTTTGCGCCAGATGATGAAATTACTGAGTATATGAAGGAAGTAAATCCGACAATTCAATCGAACTATGAAGCAGCCGTTCAAACGGCAGAAAAAATAGGTACGAAAATGAAAATCGTACCTGTAAAAACGATTGATGATGCACTTGAATACCTAGAAAAATTACCAGAAAAGTAGTGTCAACGTATAGTATTGAACTTAGATACGAATAGGCGGAGTGTTAAAATCTCCGTCTATTTTTTTATTAGAAAATAAGTGTACGCCTTGTGCGTAAATTTCCGACGCGCGGATATCATATGTGATCATTTCATTTTTTACTTTCCCTACACGACTGATTAGTGGTAACTCGAACTCTTTTTTCTTTTCACCTAAATATTGTTGACCTAATTTCGTCATACCTAATAATCGAATGTATGTTGGTAAAGTAAATTGGTGTAGTTGTTCTTTCGTTATTCCGGTCAATATATGTGTTAGCATACGTTGTAGCCTTGTCCATGTATAGCGTTTGGATTTAATAAGATTCATAAATTCAGTAAATGTATTACTACTTTTTGCATATTTGACTAAAGCATATTCAATGCCTTCAGATACATCTGCAAATTGAGTGAGATCTTTAGGTGAATACCTTATAATAGAAAAACGAAGTAAAGGCCAAAATGATTCCCAATGTACGAATTGATGATAGGTATTTTGCCAATTTTGCAATTGATCAAAAGTAGCGTTTGGGACATACTGTTTAATATCACTTAATTTACTTCCATCATCAAAAAGTGCTTTTCGTATACCAGTCGCACTAGCAATATTAGATGAAGAGCTAATCGTTTCATGATAACCTGCTTGAATTCTTTGGATCGTTATAGGCTTAATATCACTTTTAATAGCGTTAACCGCCTCGATATAATGAAATCCTAAAATATTATTAGGCAATGATAAATCAATGTATATTTGGGGGCGTTTTTGTTTAAGTTGTTCATATGCTTCATATAAGCTTTTGGGATAACTATTGCCCTTTGATACAAAATATTTAATTAGGGTATTATATTCATCGCGGTAATCTTGAAGTAATGTGTATGTGTTTACAAAGGGTTCGATAGTTCCATCCTCACTACCGAAAGCAAAGGAATGGCATTTCATAGCTGAAAGTAGATGGATTGCACCTTTTGCAAAAACCTCTGCTCGAGCAGTACTAAAAACATAGGGTAGTTCTATAACAATATCTACACCGTTTTCAAGTGCCATTTTAGTTCGATGCCATTTATCAACAAGTGCTGGTTCTCCCCTTTGTAAAAAAGTCCCACTCATTACAGCGATAACGACATCAGCTTTTGTACTTTTTTTAGATTGTTCAACATGGTAACGATGACCGTTGTGGAATGGATTATGTTCTACTACAACGCCTACAGCTTGCATATATTTGCACTCCTAAATACGAATTATTTAAAGTATAGTATATGTATTAGTATAGTGACAAGAAAATAACTTGACATCTATTTTATAGCATTATATAATCAACATTGTTGTCTCGAGGTGATTAATGAATGAAATGGTCAATTCATCAATTATCAAAGTATCGCCAAAATGGGATGCCTATTGATACAGTAGTACAGCTAGATGAGGTAAAGAAACGAAATAATGAAATTCGTGATATTTCTCCTGTACATGTAAAAGGGCACTGTACTTTCGGTGCATCAAAAATGACATGTCAATTTACAATGACTGCAACATTAACTTTGCCATGTGCGAGAACATGGGAGGATGTTGAATACCCAATAAAAGTTGATACGGTTGAAGTCTTTAGTTGGATTGAACCTGAACTTCGAGGGGATGAAGATGACGATATCCATTATATTGATGGTGAAGTGATCGACATGAAGCCAGTTTTAGAGGAGTTAATACTTCTTGAAGTGCCTATGCAAGTCTTTAAGGAAGGTTCTGAAGGACAAGTTAAAGGCGGAAAAAACTGGAGTTATTCAACAGATGAAGATGTTGCTCGTCAAGAGGAAAGTGGCGAACACAAAGTAGATCCGAGACTAGCTAATTTAGCTAAGTATTTTGATCAAACAGATGAATAGATAATCTGTAAGGAGGTGCCAATAATGGCTGTACCATTTAGAAGAACTTCTAAAACTGCTAAAAGAAAGCGTCGTACGCATTTCAAATTATCTGTACCTGGTATGGTAGCTTGCCCAAACTGTGGTGAAGCAACTTTATCTCACCATGTTTGCAAATCTTGCGGACACTACAAAGGTAAAGAAGTAGTTAGCAAATAAGAAAAGCGGAGGTGGCTCGTTAAGGCTCGACACGCGCTGGAGTCTCTACCGATGAAGGCGCTTTTTGCCTTCGTCGGTAGAGACGGAGCGACGAGAGAGCCTAGCCACCGAAGCTAGACATTTAATAGAGCTTGTTCGAAAAAGCTCTGAAACTTAAGGCTATTAGAGAGGCCATGGCTCTCTAATAGCCTTTTTATATTGCATTTAATGTCTCTGATCGAACTTGTCAAATTATTCGCGATATCATAGTATGATAGAAAGGGTGTATTATGAGTGGGGGAGAAAAAATGTCATATCACATTAATAATAACGACGGTATTATCACATTTACTATTGAACGAGAAGATAAAAGAAATGCAATTAACGATGAAGTGATGGAAGGGTTTAAAGAGGTAATACATACTATTCGAAATAATTCAGATATACGTATATTAGTAGTAACTGGTAGTGGTGAAAAAGCTTTTTGTTCAGGTGGTGATTTATCAGAATTTCATAAGTTACATACAGAACAGGAAGCTTACGGCATGCTAAGTAAAATGGGGAATATATTATATGAACTAGCCACATTACCTGTACCTACGATTGCTTTGGTTAATGGTGCTGCAGTAGGTGGAGGTTGCGAAATTGCTACAGCATGCGATTTTCGATTAGTAGAACGTCAGGCAAAGTGTGGGTTTATTCAAGGTAAACTAGCAATCACTAGTGGCTGGGGTGGAGGAACTTACCTTTATGAAAGTGGCATGAAAAAGGATTTCATTTTAAAGATGTTAGTTGATGGATCTACATATGACTCAGATAAGTTATACGAAATTGGCTGGGCAACGAGAGTTTACGATGGGCCAAAAGAACAGGAGCTTGAAGATTTTATCAAAAATATGAAAAAAATCGATCCTTCTGTTCTTCATGCTTATAAAGAAATCAAACTCCGTAGTTGGATAGAGAAAAATATGTATGAACGAGTAATGGAAGAAATAAAGCGATGTGCAAAATTATGGGAAAGTGAAGTACATTATGAAGCTGTGCAAAGCTTTTTAAATAAATCTAACAAATAATGTGAAGTCTAATTTTATGGATTAGAAATATGTTTAAGTTTAAAGTCAGAAATTTTGAATATAGACAGGTGAAAGGTTGTACAAGGAAATTTTTAATGAAAGATTTAATTTAAAAATAGGTAGTAGCAAATTTTAATGTTACTACCTATTTTTTTATAAATACTTCTATTCTATTTAATCTCTTTAGGTGCATATAGTAGTAAAAAATGCGAGGTGATAGAAAGTGGAAGGGAAAAGAAGAAAAGACCAATGGACGGCTGCAGATGATGAAAAATTAGCAGAAATCGTTATTCAAGCTGTTCAAAATGGTAAAACACAATTGGAAGCTTTTGCCGAAGCTGCTAACGTCCTAAACCGTACGAAACAGGCTTGTGGTTTTCGTTGGAATAAAACGTTACGTAGTCAATATGGACAAATGCTAAACAGTGTAAGAAAACGTCCAAAACAACTAATGAGAAGTCACTTAAAACTAGCTTTAAATAGTTTTGATGAATTAACTGAGGCTTATAATGAATTAGAAATTAAATATAGAGAATTACAATCAGAACATGACAAACTCATTAAATGGTTAAATCAAGGTGTCAATTTTCTTGAACACCAAAAATAAGGTGAAAAAGTAAAACTACTAAATCCATTTTTCAACAAATTGTATGTGAATACGTTAGTTGTTGTCATACAAAAGGGAGAAGGTATAACAATTGAAACCTTATAATGACATATTAGTAGCAAAAGAGGATAAAATTAAAGCTGGTGGACATCCAAAATATCATGAAAAGTTAAAAGAAACGAATAAACTGTTTGTTCGTGACCGACTTACATTATTATTAGATGATGGCCAGTATGAGGAAGATGGTAAATTCGCAAATTGTGAAAGCGCCGATTTACCCGCGGATGGTGTTGTTTGTGCCATTGGAAAAATAAATGGTCAAACTGTTTGTGTGATGGCAAACGACTCGACGGTTAAAGCTGGTTCTTGGGGAGTTCATACAGTAGAAAAGATAATTCGTATACAAGAAACTGCTGAAAAATTACATGTTCCTCTACTTTATCTTGTAGATTCTGCAGGAGCTCGGATCACGGATCAGTTAGCAATGTTTCCTGGTAGAAGAGGGGCAGGCCGAATTTTTTACAATCAAATAAAGTTAAGTGGATCCATCCCGCAAATTTGTGTTCTATTTGGACCATCGGCAGCAGGAGGTGCATATATCCCTGCGTTTTGTGATATCGTCATAATGGTGGATGGAAATGCATCTATGTATTTAGGTTCTCCTAGAATGGCGGAAAAAGTAATAGGAGAAAAAGTATCACTGCAAGAAATGGGCGGTGCAAAAATGCACTGTTCGGTAAGTGGTTGTGGAGATGTCCTAGCAAATTCGGAACAGCAAGCAATTGAATATGCTAAACAATACTTAAGCTTCTTTGGTGCAAATTACAATGAACTACCAAAAAGCATTGAAAGTAAGGATCCAATCAAGGGTCGTCCGTTAGAAGACATCATTCCAGAAAACCAAAACGTTCCTTTTGATATGTATGAACTAATTAATGCGATTGTGGATGAAGATAGTATTTTTGAGATAAAAAAGTTGTTTGCACCTGAACTAATTACGTGTTTGGCTCGGATAAAAGGAAAAGCTGTTGGAGTAGTGGCAAACCAACCTAAAGTAAAAGGTGGCGTATTATTCGTCGATTCATCAGATAAAGCTGCAAAATTTATCCAATTATGCGATGCTTTCTCAATTCCATTATTGTTTTTAGCTGACGTACCCGGTTTTATGATTGGTACCAAGGTAGAGAAAGCTGGAATTATACGTCATGGAGCAAAATTTATTTCTTCAATGGCAAGTGCATCCGTTCCTAAAATATCAGTAGTCATCCGAAAAGCATATGGTGCTGGATTGTATGCAATGTGTGGTCCAGCATTTGAACCAGATGTATTCATTGCATTACCAACTGCTCAAATAGCTGTTATGGGACCGGAGGCAGCAGTCAATGCTGTTTATTCAAATAAAATTGAAGCAATAAAAGATTCGCAAGAACGGATCCGTTTTGTTAAAGAAAAAATCGAAGAATATAAGAACGAAATCGATATTTACAAGCTGGCATCTGAAATGGTGATAGATGAAATAGTGGCTCCAGGTAAACTAAGGAACGTATTAGCTGAAAGATTAAGCTACTATGAAACAAAACAAATTTCGTTACCATCTCGAAAACATCCAGTTTATCCAGTATAATGGAATATAAGAGAAAGGTCTGCCGATGGGTAGGCCTTTTCAATTAGTTGTAAAAGAGGGTGTATCAGTATATGGAAGTAGCAGTCGTTGGGGGAGGTTCCGTTGGCTTATTAGTTGCTAGTTTTTTATCTGAGGCAGACCATCAAGTCACGTTGTTTGTTCGAAGAAAGGAACAGTCAGAAGAACTAAATACGATGGGAATACATCGTCATAATTTAGATCAAACCGTAAAAAAAACAAAAGTACAGGCAACAACTAATATACAAGAGATTCCAGATGGCGCGTTGGTCATTGTTGCAACAAAATATGAGCATCTACAATCTATTTACTCACATTTAAAGATATTACCACAGAATACACCTTTGCTATTTTTACAAAACGGACTAGCTCATTTTGAACAGGCACTACAATTACCTCAAGAAACGATTGCTTTTGGATCGTGTCAATTTGGTGCCCAAAAAAATAATGATTATACAGTTGTTCATAGAGGGTTAGGGGTAATGAAGCTAGCAATTGAAAAAGGAGTCGAGAAACAAAAAATACATAACTTATTTGCGCGAGTGAATAGAAAGTTTTTTCAATATGAATTTGTAGATCATGCAGAACAAATGCTTTTCGAGAAAGCAATATTAAACAGTTTTATAAATCCGATGACCGCAATATTGCAAGTGAAAAATGGATTTCTTGTTGAAAACCAATATGCTTTTCAAATGTTAATGGAATTATTTAAGGAATTAAAGTCAGTTTTTCCAAATGAAATGGATAAGTTCGAGTTCGACGATGTAAAAAAATTAGCATTAGGGACAGCTACCAACACTTCTTCTATGTTAGGAGATGTTTATAATTGCCGTAAAACTGAAGTAGAGACAATTGTTGGTTCAATTATTGAAAGAGCAACGAAGATGGGGAAAACACTACCAAGATTGTCGACATTATATTATTTAATTAAAGCAATAGAGGAGAGAAGTGAGAACATGTGAAATGGTTACTGCAATATATAATAAGTACTGTCATTTTATTTCCTATTTTATTGTTTTTCCTAACATATTACCTTTGTAGAAAGAGGAAGATAAGTGAAGTGAAATCTATTGGCCTTGCTGCAGACGCCACCACCTTTATTTTATTTTTCTCGGTACCATTGATGATTACAAGTTTATGGGATATTCATTTAAGTGGACTTATCATATGTCTGGCGCTAGTCATTGCAATGGTATTCACATTTATCGATTGGAGAACAAAGAAGGAAATTGAAATAGTTCCTCTGCTAAAGAAAACGTGGAGAGTGTATTTCATTTTATTATTCATATTATACATATTGATTTGGATTTTCGGCATAATTCATCGTGTAATTGTGTACGTTTATTTACAATAAGCATTTTCTTTTGAACATATGGATAGAACGTTTACAATAGAATGTGGTGTAGAATATATAAACACACAAGTTCTAGAATAGATTTTGCAGATAGTAGAGGAGATTATGAATGAAACTGGAACAACAGACATTGCCAGTTAACAATCATTTGTTATCTGAGTACTGGTCAGGTAACGACAAGTTACATACATTTTTTGAATATGAACTAAAGAATGAGTCATTTCTTAAACGAGCTGATTACTTAAAGAGTATGTCTTATAATTCGAAGGAACTAAGTCGAATTGTTCGCACATTTATGGAGCCGTTTGGTCTATCGGAAAAAGCGAACGAACATCTCGCATATCTAGCTGATGGATCGCTTGTCATAGTCGGTGGACAGCAGGCTGGATTATTAACTGGTCCGCTCTATTCTGTTCATAAGGCAATTTCGGTCATATTACTAGCGAAAGAGCAATCCGAAAAGTTAGGTGAAAAGGTTGTACCTTTATTTTGGATTGCAGGGGAAGACCATGACATAGAAGAAATCAATCATACGTATACAATTGTAGATGCACAACCAAAGAAGAGAGTATATCGAGAACGTTCACCATACAAAAAAATGGCCACAGTTACAGAATTAAATAAAGAAGAGTTAAAACAGATAATTGATACCATTTTCAGAGATTTTGGTGAAACAGAATACTCCCAAGAACTTTATCAATCTGTTTTGAATTCGTTACATTTTAGTAAGACATATACAGACTTCTTCGCAAAATTAATGAACTCACTTTTTTACAATGAAGGGTTATTAATGGTGGATGCAGCTTACGAACCATTCCGTAAGTTTGAAGCGGACTATTTCACTCGACTAATCGAAAATAATAAGGCTATAGCCGAAGTAGTAGTGAAAAAAGAGCAGTTGTTAAATGAAGCTGGTTTTGGAACTCCTATCGGTGCAACAATTGAGAGTGCTAATCTATTCTATGTACGTGATGGAGAACGTCTTTTGTTAGAACGAAAGGACGAATTATTTGTAAACGATAATGCCAATATCAAGCTAACCAAAGAAGAGTTATTAAACGTTGCTAAACGTACTCCTGAACAATTAAGTAATAACGTTGTTACTCGCCCATTAATGCAAGAGATGACAATACCTGTATTAGCCTTTGTAGGTGGACCGGGTGAATTAGCTTATTGGGGGACATTGAAAGACGCATTTAATGTCCTAGATTTACAAATGCCCATTTTTGTCCCTCGGTTAAATATGACAATCATCAGTCGTCAAGTTGAACAACTGTTAAATGAATATAATTTGTCTGTAGAAGACGTAATGAGTGGGAAGTCAAAACAATTAAAACTTGAATTTATGGAAAGTGTTCAAGATGAAGTTGCTAAAGAACAAATTACAAAACTAAGTAAATTGATTGATGAACAATATTCTCAACTTCATGCTCATCTTGGTAAGCAACAATTGCACTTAGATGATATTTTAGAGAAGAATCGAAAATATCATCAACACCAATTAGAATACTTATCAAATAAAATTGAACAGACCGTTTATAGTAAACATGATAAAGTTATACGTCAATTTAATACATTGACGAGTGAAATTGTTCCATATGATAATTTCCAAGAAAGAGTTTATAATCCTTATCAATATATAAATCTTTACGGACCTTCCTTTATTTCAGATTTAGTTTCTCTACCATTTAAGTTTTCAAATCGCCATTATATAGTTCGAATGTAGTACTTGTACTAGAGTTATCTCATTGAGATAACTCTTTTTTTGTGACTTTTTTCATGTTGATAGCAAGCGGTTGAAGTACTAATTGCATATATTCCAAAAAGTTGTCAATAAATCCTTAAAAAATGTGGAGGAAAGTGGGGGAATGTGGTACATTATTTACTAAAGTGGGGTGAGTAGCATGTTCATGGGAGAATATCAACATTCCGTTGATACAAAAGGTCGCCTGATCATTCCGTCGAAATTTCGAGAGGAACTGGGAAACTCTTTTGTCATTACGCGAGGACTTGATAATTGTCTATTTGGCTATCCTATGGATGAATGGCGAAAACTCGAAGAAAAGTTAAAACAATTACCAATGACAAAAAAAGATGCAAGAGCATTTGCTAGATTTTTCTTCTCTGGTGCAACAGAAGTTGAAATAGATAAGCAAGGTCGTATTAATATCCCGGCACCATTGTCTACTTACGCCAAACTCGAAAAAGAGTGCGTTGTGTTAGGGGTGTCAAGCAAGATTGAAATATGGGCTAAAGAAGCTTGGGAATCTTATTTCAATGAAGCAGAAGAATCTTTCAATGATATAGCAGAAAATTTAATTGGCTTTGACTTCTAGTTAAAACTACCGCCAAAAAGGAGTTATTTTATGTTCGATCATACAACAGTGTTATTAAGGGAAACAGTTGATGGGTTGAACATCAAACCTGATGGGATTTACGTGGATTGTACTTTAGGAGGTGCTGGACATAGTGAATATCTGGCACAGCAACTATCACCTAATGGACGCTTAATCTGCTTCGATCAAGATACGACTGCAATAGAACATGCCAAATTAAGACTAGCTAACTATTTAGATCGTGTTACATTTGTTCATTCTAATTTCAGATTTATTAAAGAGGAATTAGAAAACTTAGGAATCTACAAGGTTGATGGCATTCTTTATGATTTAGGAGTTTCTTCTCCTCAATTAGATACACCTGAGCGTGGTTTTAGTTATCACCACGATGCACCATTAGACATGCGTATGGACCAGACTGCTGAACTATCAGCTTTCCATGTCGTAAATGAGTGGGAATATGAGGATTTAGTTCGAATTTTCTTCCGATACGGTGAAGAGAAATTTTCTAAGCAAGTTGCTCGAAAAATTGAGGAATCAAGAAAAGTAAAACCTATTAAGACAACTGGTGAGCTTGTTGAATTAATAAAAGAAGGTATTCCAGCACCCGCACGTAGAAAAGGCGGGCACCCAGCTAAAAGGATTTTTCAAGCAATTCGAATTGCTGTAAATGATGAATTAGGTGCTGCTGAAGACTCTTTAGTCGATGCAATTGAGTTGTTGAAAATTGGGGGACGCATAAGCGTTATTACATTCCATTCATTAGAAGACAGATTAACAAAAACAATCTTTAAAGAAGCTTCTTCATTACCGGATTTACCACCAGGGTTACCTGTTATTCCTGATGAATATAAGCCAACTTTAAAACTTATTACGAGAAAACCAATTCTTCCTTCAGAAGTAGAGTTGGAAATAAACAATCGGTCAAGATCAGCAAAACTTCGTATTGCTGAAAAAATTAATGAAAAAGGACGTGGTTAGATGGCAGTACAAGTAAGGCATCAATCATATATTCAACAGCCCGTTGCACCGACACCGCAACCCTCCATTAAACATGTAAAAAAGAGAAAATTAGTTACTGCAAAAGAAAAACTAGTTTACATGGCTTTTGTTATGGTAACGGCAATACTGGCCGTAACAATATTACATAAGCAGAGCCTGGTCCAGGAAACAACAATTGAAATACAACAAATTCAAGAACAAGTATCTGAGATTTCTAAAGATAACGTTGACTTAAAAGTAAAAGTAGATGAACTATCAAATTACGATCGCATTATGGAAAAAGCAAAAGCACTCGGTTTAACTCTTAATGAGAAAAATGTAAAGGTAGTGCCGGGAGAATGAAAAAGAAGAAATTTCGATTCCAATGGGGAGCCTTTCTAATGTTATTTATTTATGGAGGGCTCTTTTTTGCATTATTTATTAGGATATTTTTTATACAAGCAACTGGTGAAGTAAATGGACAACAATTAGAAGCTAGAGCTGCAGCCTTGTATGAGAAAGAGGCGGTATTAACTGCCGAACGTGGTAAGATTTTAGACCGCAGTGGTCATATTATTGCAGAGGATACATTAAGTTATCGACTAATCGCAGTCGTTAGTCCGCAGGCCTCAACAAATTCAACAAAACCTCATCATGTGGTTGACCCACAAATGACAGCTGAAGTATTGGCAAAATATATTCAAATGGATGAAACAGAAATATATAAACATTTAACGAAAAAAATTCAGGATGAAAATGGGGAACTAAAACAGCCTTACCAAGTTGAGTTTGGTACTGCAGGCAGAAGCATAAGTCACGAAGTAAAATCAGCAATCGAAGAAGAAGGTTTACCCGGTATTGTGTTTACAAGTGATACGAAAAGATATTATCCAAATGGACCGTTTGCCTCTCATTTAATTGGTTTTGCATTAAAGGAACAACAAGATGACTTTAGTTTTAAAACTGTTGGGAAAATGGGGTTAGAATCATTCTATAATGAGGAGTTAACAGGAGTTAATGGAACGGTACAGTATAAAAGTGATATTTTCGGATATTTATTACCTAATAGTGAGAAAATGATTACACCTGCTAAAAATGGAAGCGATATTTATTTAACTCTGGATAAAACAATCCAAAACTTTTTAGAAGAATCAATGACAAGAGTAAACGAACAATATGAACCGGAAGCGATGGTTGCAATTATCGCCGATCCAAAAACTGGGGAAATACTAGCAATGACGCAACGACCAACTTTTGACCCTGAAAATCGAATAGGTTTGGAAGATTGGTTAAATTCAGCAACACAGAAAATAATTGAACCAGGGTCAACAATGAAAGTATTTACTCTTGCGACAGCAATTGAAACTGGAAACTGGCATCCTAATAACTTTTATCGATCAGGTTCTTATACTTTGTTAGATAGAACAATTCGAGACCACAACTATGTGGGGTGGGGTCAAATTAGTTATTTAGAAGGGTTTCAACGATCTTCTAACACAGCGATGGCATACATGTTAGAAGATATAGGGAATGATACTTTCGTAAACTACTTGGATAAGTTTGGGTTCGGGAAACCGACGGGTATTGATTTGCCAGGTGAGGTTAGTGGAGAAATTTTAACTGACTGGCCTATTGACTATGTAACAACAACTTACGGTCAAGGTTCAACAGTTACTCCAATACAACTAATTCAGGCAATGACTGCTATTGCAAATGATGGACAAATGATGCAACCGTACGTAATTGATAAAGTAGTAGATTCTGCAGGAAATATCATTCAAGATGATGAGCCCGTTATTAAAGGAAATCCAGTTTCACCTGAGACTGCAAAACAAGTTCGTGATGTATTAGCTTCGACAGTTACTTCTGAAGCAGGAACGGCTAAAAAGTTTGCAATAGAAGGATACGATGTTGCGGGAAAGACAGGAACGGCTTATATTGCTGACTCAGATGGTTCGGGTCGATATTTAACAGGTCAAAATAATTATTTATACTCCTTTTTAGGTATGGCTCCTGCTAATGATCCTCAACTAATCATGTATGTTGGAGTAGTAAAACCTCAATTAGAAGCTGGTGAAACGGGTTCTGACCCAGTTTCAAGTGTATTTACATCCGTTATGGAAAACAGTTTAAAATATTTAAATATTGATCCTGAAAATGTAGCAGAGGTTAATACTTTAACAATGGGTGACTATGTTTCTAAAAATGTAACTGATGTAGAACAAAGTTTAATAGATTCAGGTTTAGAACCAATTATTATTGGGAATGGAAAGAAAATTATTGAGCAATATCCTAAAGCTAATTTAGAATTACCTAAAGGTAGTATCGTCTTTCTGAAAACAGAAGGAGAAATAGCATTACCGGATTTTACAAACTGGTCTCTACGTAATGTGTTAATATACAAATCTTTAACGGGACTACAATTAGAGATAGTTGGTGAAGGCTACGTTGAAAGCCAAAGTGTTTCTTCTAATACAATTGTAAAAGATAGTTCACCAATTGTAGTAAAGTTAAAAACACCTGAAGAAAACTTTGTGGCGGTTCCAGAAATCGATGAAACAACCGTAATACTTCCACAAGATTAGTATGTATTTGATAGTTAACAAATAGTAAATACTTTTATAAAAAATGGCTACCGGTCTACCATAAGTTTAAATTTGAAGTGGTTTTGACCAAAAACCACTATAGAGTTGTAGCTAATAATCTGTTCGTAAAAACGAATGTCGTTCAAGTATCACATAACTAGTTCTTATATAGAATAGATGTCCAAGTTTTTTCATACCTTGTTAAAAAACGAGGTGTGAATGTCGAATGAAGTGGATATCTAGCATATCGAAAAAACGATTGAGACTTATTGTATATGCCTTTATGTTATTCGGACTTGCTGTTGTCATAAGATTATTTTACGTACAAGTTATACAACATGATCATTTAACTGAACTCGCAAAACAAAACTGGGATAGAGAAGTACCTTTTGCTTCAGAGCGTGGAGAGATAACAGATCGCAACGGTGAAGTTATTGTAACCAATAAGCTCGCACCAACATTATATTTTATGCCTGCCCAAAACGATAATATTGAAGAAGCGGCTAGGCAAATAGCAGAAGTATTAGATCTGGATCAACAGGAACTATATGAAAAAATGAATACGAAAAAATATTTAGTAAAACTTGCTCCTGAAGCAAAGAACATTTCGTATGAACAAGCTGTACAAATTCAGGGGCTGAAAATAGATGGTCTATATAGTGGAGTAGATTATGTACGTCATTATCCATATGGTCCGTTACTCTCCCGATTTGTCGGCTTTACAGGTTATGATACACAAGGTTTAGCGGGTATTGAATATCAATATGATCAAGTCTTAACGTCTAAAGATGCCGCAATTCGTTTGTTTACTGATGCAGCTGGTAATTCATTGCCACATGTAGATGACGAATGGAGAGATGGAGAACAGGGAGCTACTGTCGAACTCACAATTGATTTAGAAGTTCAACAAGTTGTTGAACGGGAATTGTCACAAGCAATGACAAAGTATAATGCTGACCAAGCATTAGCCATTGCAATGAATCCAAAATCAGGTGAGATTTTAGCACTGGCATCTTATCCTACATATGATCCATCTAATTTTGATGAAGTGGAACCTTCAATATATAATCGAAATCTACCAGTTTGGATGACTTATGAACCAGGGTCAACATTTAAAATTATTACGTTAAGTGCTGCCCTTGAAGAAGGTGTAGTCGATTTAGAAAAAGACATGTTTCACGATAAAGGTTATACAATGGTTGAAGGTGCTAGGCTTCGTTGCTGGAAACGTGAAGGACATGGTCAGGAAACCTTCTTACAGGTCGTAGAAAATTCTTGTAACCCTGGCTTTATAGAACTAGGTCAACGTGTCGGCCCTGACAAATTAATGTCCTATATTAAAGATTTTGGTTTTGGTGAAACAACTGGGTCAAATATTGCTGGTGAGGCAAAGGGGATATTATTTTCTAAGGAGAATTTTGGACCTGTTGAACATGCAACCACCTCTTTTGGCCAAGGTATTTCTGTAACTCCGATTCAACAAATTACTGCTGTTGCCGCGGCAGTCAATGGTGGGAAATTATATAAACCATACGTGGTATCAAAAATATATGATCCAGAATCAGGTAAATTAATTGCAGAAAATAAACCAGAAGTTAGGGAAACTGTCATTAGCGAGGAAACATCTGCTCAAGTACGGAATGCACTAGAATCTGTAGTTGCTAATGGATCGGGACGACAAGCATTCCGTGATGGTCTCCGTATAGGTGGGAAAACAGGTACTGCTCAAAAGGTTGAAGATGGAAGATATATGGATGGTAACTACATCGTATCATTTATCGGATTTGCTCCAGCGGACGACCCAGAAATAATCGTTTATGTTGCGGTGGATAATCCAAAAGGTTCCGTAATCTTTGGAAGTACAATAGCTGCACCAATTGTAGGTCAAATTATAGAAGATATTGCCCCAACAATAGGACTAGAAGTTGATCGCGAGGGGCAAATGGAAAAGCAATATCGATGGGGTGATCCAATTACTGATCGAGTTCCTAATTTAGTAGGTCTAACAGTTGATGAAATTGCAAAATTGCAATACCCTTATCATATTGAAAAGCACGGTGAAGGAGAATTTGTATCAGCGCAATTACCTGAAGCAAATAGTGTTATCGAAGTTGATGATACAATACACTTATATTTAGGTAACGAGACACCTGAAAGTCAGGCAAATTCAGATAACGAAACGAATACTGATAACCCAGACTCTGAGAGTAAAACAAACTCCAACAATAAAACAGAAGATGAATCAGAAACAGAAAATGATATAAGCCAGAGTGATAATACGAATTCAGAAAATGATTCGAATGCACAAAATGAATCGAACACAAATGATGAATCGAATTAGTTAGTCATTTAACAGTTAGGAAAGAACATGATTTAAAGGAGATCTAACATGACAATCGCAACAACAATAACCATTTTAGCAATTTCATTTATTATATCTGTGGTACTTGCTCCAATTTTAATTCCAATATTACGGAGATTAAAGTTTGGTCAGAGTATAAGAGAAGAGGGCCCACAATCTCACATGAAAAAAGCCGGGACCCCAACAATGGGTGGCATTATTTTCCTAATTTCAATCATCGCGACAACTGTCATTGTTGGAAACCTATATAATGTGTTTACGACACATTCGGTGGTAATGTTGCTTGTACTATGTGGATTCGGACTAATTGGTTTTCTAGACGATGGTATTAAAGTCATATTTAAACGCAATTTAGGACTAACATCACTACAAAAACTCATCGGTCAAATCATCATTTCAATTTTATCGTTTTTACTTTTACGATTAGGTGCATTTGAAACATCTATCACAATACCTTTTATCGATTGGTCAATGGATTTAGGAATAGTTTATGTAGGATTTTTAATTTTCTGGCTCGTAGGCTTCTCAAATGCAGTCAACTTAACAGATGGGCTAGATGGTTTAGTGGCAGGAACAGCATCAATTGCTTTTACGGCATTTGGAGTAATTGCCTTATTTAATGAACAAATAGATGTGGCTATATTTACGTTTGCTGTAACGGGTGCTTTACTTGGATTTTTACTGTTTAATGCAAATCCTGCAAAAGTCTTTATGGGTGATACGGGTTCCCTCGCTTTAGGGGGTTCCCTTGCACTAGTATCTATTCTCGTTAAAGAAGAACTACTATTACTCATCATTGGGTTAATCTTTGTTATTGAAACTTTGTCTGTCATTTTGCAAGTTGCGAGTTTTAAATTGAGAGGGAAACGAATATTTAAAATGAGTCCTATCCATCATCATTTCGAATTATCTGGATGGTCAGAAAGAAAAGTCGTATTGGTCTTTTGGTTTACGGCATTAATAGTTGCATTAATAGGTGTTTTATCGGAGGCATTAGCATGATTCAAAATACAGATTTACAACATAAAAAAGTGTTAGTTCTTGGCTTAGCAAAAAGCGGAGTAGCAGCTGCAGAGCTACTACATGAATTAGGGGCATTTGTAACAGTTAACGACTCTAAACCATTTGAAGAAAATCCACAAGCCCAAAGTCTGTTACAAAAGGGCATTACGGTAATATGTGGACGGCACCCGGAAAATTTACTTGATGAAGGTTTTGAATTAATTGTTAAAAATCCTGGTATACCTTATCACAACCCAATTATTCAAGATGCATTGAATCGCAAGTTGACAGTGATCACAGAGGTCGAATTAGCTTATTTAATCAGTGAGGCACCCTTTATCGGAATTACTGGTACAAATGGAAAAACGACAACAACTACATTAATATATGAAATGTTAAGAAATGGTGAAAGAAATCCACTTATTGCAGGAAATATTGGGACGGTTGCATGTGGTGTTGCAAAAGAGGCTACAGCTGACCAAGTAATTGTAACGGAATTATCATCTTTTCAATTAATGGGTATTCAAAAATTTAAACCAAAAATTGCAGTTCTTACGAATTTATATGATGCCCATTTAGACTATCATGGGACGTTTGAGGAATATGCAGAAGCAAAATTTAATATTACAAGGAACCAGGATTCGTCCGATTATTTAATTTATAATGACAAGCAGGAAATACTTAAAAAGTATGTAAATGAATCAAAAGCTAAAAAAATTCCATTTAATGCGGATGAGCGAACTATCGACGGAATTAGTGCTGATGAAAATATCATTTATTGGCAAGGTGAGCCTTTCATCAACCGTTCCATTATTGTACTTCCAGGAAAACATAATTTAGAGAATATATTGGCAGCCATTGCTTCGTGTCTGATTTATGGCTGTGAAAAGGACAAAATTGAAGAAGTATTAAAAACGTTTACAGGTGTTCGACATCGAACTCAGTTTGTTCGTGATTGGCAAGGTCGAAAAATTTACAATGATTCAAAAGCAACAAATTGTCTAGCTACTAAGGTGGCACTTGAAGCGTTTAATCAACCAACCATTTTATTAGCTGGTGGTTTAGATCGTGGACACTCTTTTGAAGAACTAAGGAATTCAATGGAGAATGTGGAAAGTGTCGTAGCGTTTGGTCAAACAGCTACAAGATTCATTGAATTTGCAAAATCTTGTGGTGTAGAAAATACGATCCAAGCAGAAAATGTGGAAGATGCAGTTTTAAAGGCAGCTAATATTTCACATGCAGGAGATGTTATTTTACTATCTCCTGCATGTGCTAGCTGGGACCAATATCCGAATTTTGAAACACGTGGGGATTTATTCATTGACGCCGTAATGAAGTTATAACAATTTAAATTTTAGTACCCTTAAGAATTATTCAAGGTAATTGGTTTGTCTTTTAATTTAATTAGTAATTAGGGAAAGGATGCCTTAACTGAAGTTTACTTTAAAGAGGCTTTTTATAACCTCCGCAATATTACTATCAGTAGTTGGGATTTTATTTATTTATTCTGCTGGTACATATTGGAGTTCAGTGCATTACGAAGGGGAAATGCCATTTTACATTAGGCAATCTATTTACTTAGTCATAGCCATCGGTGTTTTTGTAACAATTGCTAATATGCCAGTATTTAAAGAGGAAAAGACTTGGATAACACTTTATGTCATTTCTTTGTTTTTACTTATATTAGTTTTAATTCCAGGTATTGGGCTTTCCCGTAATGGTTCACAAAGCTGGATTGGTCTTGGTCCATTGACAATGCAACCAGCAGAATTAGTAAAAATTACGACTTTAATGTACTTAAGTTTTTTACTGAGCAAGGTTAGAAATGACCAGAGAGTTGTTCAATTGAAGCATTTCTTAATCATTTTCATTCCATGTGCTTTGATCATGTTGCAACCTGATTTTGGTTCAGTATTTATATTAGTTGTGTCGGCCTTTATATTATTATTTATTGCGCGGTATCCTGTTAAGTTATATGTGTCAGTGATTGTTTTTGGTGTTCTTGGGCTAGTAGGACTAATCCTATCAGCGCCATATCGATTACAACGAATTTTTGCATTCATTGACCCATGGGCTGACCCGTTAGGAGCAGGATTCCAAGGCGTTCAATCTATGCTAGCAATAGGCCCTGCAGGGTTGTTAGGACATGGATTTGGTGACAGTAGACAAAAGTTTTTGTATCTCCCAGAACCACAAAACGATTTTATATTTTCAATAATTTTAGAGGAAATTGGATTTTTTGGTGGTTGTGTTGTGCTAGCTTTATTTGGATTGTTTATATATTCAGGAATAGGGCTAGCGATACAATCAACTTTAAGCTCCCATTTCTATGCGATTATATCACTTGTCTGCATGATTGGATTTCAAGCATGTTTAAATATAGGTGTTGTTATTGGGTTAATACCTGTTACAGGTGTAACACTACCGTTTATAAGTTATGGTGGTACGTCGCTAATGATTATTTGGTTTATAGTAGCAGTCGTTGTTTGTTTTTCAAACCGAACGGAAACAATAAAATAATAAGTAAATAAAAGGAAGGGGGAGTAAAAATGGAGAAAGTAATTGATATAGAGGATCGCATACCCACACTCAAAGAAAAAAGAAGAAGAAGAACAAATAAGAAATTCATTTTGCTAATTACATTATTTTTTCTAACTTTATTTTTACTCCTTTATTTCCAATCTCCTTATAGTGATATTAAAGCAATAGAAGTACAAGGATCTGATCTAGTTGAAAAAGAGGTATATCTTAAACAGTCGGACTTAGAAATTGGACAATCTATGTGGAGTATTCGTGAAAAAGAGATAGAGGATAAAATTCAGGAGTTAGAATGGGTTAAAAACGTTGATGTAAACAGACATTGGTTAACAACAGTGGAAATAAGAGTAGAAGAATGGCAGAAGGTTGCTTATATTGCTATGGATAATTCTTATTATCCAATTTTAGAAAACGGTGTCATTTTTAAAGAAATGAGCGAGAACGCTCCAATTGATGCGCCTATTTTTTTGCAGTTTGAAGATAGTAGTATGAGAAAGCGATTGTTAAAAGAGCTAGCTGAACTGGACTCGTCAGTCTTGGCACTTATCTCCCAAATCAATTCAACTCCAACAAGCTCAGACCCCTATGCAATAACCCTTTTTATGAACGATGGTTATGAAGTGAGGGCGGAGATTACAACGCTATCAGAAAAATTAAATTATTATCCTTCAATAGTTGCACAGATTGAAAGTGCTGGGGAATTTGAGAAAGGGATTATTGATATTGAAGTTGGCACCTATTATCGCTCGTACTCCGAAGAATATACTATCGAAGAAACTGATACTACTTCAGAGAGTGACTCTAGTATAGACGGAGAAATACCATCAGCAACAGTTGAGGTAGATGCAGGTGGACAGGAAGTGTTCGCAAATGAGTAGTAAAAAATATATGAGACCACCTTCAAAAAAACAATTCCTTATTTTAATTGTATGTATCGTTACAGGATTTATTATAGGATATTCGTATAATTTATCTAAAGATAATAAGCGAATATCAAGTCCCTATATTAATCAGGGCGAATCATTTCGTGAAGAACTAATATTACAGCAAGAAAGAAATAAAGAATTAACCGAAGAATTAAATCTCCTTCAAAATAAAATACGAGATTATGAAAAATCCTTCGCATCAAATAAAGATGAATACGAATTACTTGTTCAGGATGCAGAAAAACTACGTTTATTGTTAGGTGAAATACCGGGCGTGGGACAAGGTATTCGTGTTACCTTAAATGATGCTGAGTATAATCCAAATATACCCAACCCTAATGAATACATTGTACATGAAAGTCACATTTTTAAAATTATTAATGAGCTGAAAATTTCTGGTGCTGAAGCAATTTCAATCAACGGGCAAAGGCTAAAATCGAATTCTTATATTAATTGTACAGGCCCTGTCATAACAATTGATGGAAATAAATATCCTGCTCCATTCGTAATAGAAGCTGTAGGAAATCCTGAAACTTTAATTGCCTCATTACAAATTGTGGGTGGTGTTTTCGATCAATTAGTGAACGAACAGATTGTTGTAACAATTGAACAAAGTGGGCAAATCATGATGCCATCCATAAACGATAATCAGAGTTAAGCTGCATCAGGAGGGGTTCATAAATGAATAAAAAGGCAGTGACCCGAATAACGATTGTATCGTTTATCGTAGGATTAATGGTTGCAGTTCAATATAATACTTTAAAAAATCCAACTGAGCGAGATACTCGAGATGCATGGGAAATTCGTCAAGAACTATCCATAGAGAAACAGCGACATTCCCAATTACTTTCAGAAATTTTAACGTTGAATGAAATTGTTGATGAATATGAAAATACATCAAAAGGGAATCAGGGCGAAATTTTGCAAGAAACTGTTGAACAGCTTAAGCAAGAAGCAGGATTATTAGCTGTAACTGGTCCCGGGGTCATTCTGACAATTAGTCCAGCAATGGAACTAGTTCAGTCTGGATTTAGAATTGAACCAATTTCTCCCGAATTACTATATAGATTAATAAATGAAGTTTACCGTTTCGATGGAATGTATGTAGAAATTGATGGTCAACGAGTAGTACATACTACAGCAATCCGTGATATTAATGGAGCAACTACGGTTAATGGTATCCCAATTAGTGAAACCAATGTTGAAATCAAAGTAATCACTGAGAGCCTTGAAAAGGCAGAAAAACTATATAGTTACTTATATGCTTCATCATTTATGGATGCTTTTTATATTGACAATCTAAATTTAGAGATCGGTGAAGCGCAAGATAATATTACGATATCTGAATATTATGCAAACTTGTCAAACGAATATTTAACTGAAAACCAAAAAGGGGAATAGCGTATGTGGTTACCATTTTTAGGATTAATATTAGGACTTGCCTTAGGATTGTTAACCGATATACAAATTCCTTCCATGTATGAAAATTACTTATCTATTGCCGTTCTGGCAGCACTTGATACTCTATTCGGAGGTATTCGAGCTCATCTGCAACAAGTGTATGATGATAAAGTATTCATTTCGGGATTTTTTTTCAATATCGTGTTAGCTGCAGGACTCGCCTTTTTAGGTGTTCACTTAGGAGTCGACCTGTATTTAGCTGCCATTTTTGCCTTTGGTGTCCGGCTATTCCAAAATATTGCTGTTATTCGACGAATTTTGATACAAAAATGGGATGAGAGACATATAAAAAAGGGTGAAAAAACGGTAGAATAACGGTAAAATCTTATAGTAAGTAGAATTTACTTAGACAATAATGATAAATTACAATAGAATGTGTGTAGGAGTTATCGAAGGAGGTGCGGTTATTTGAGTAATCAAGATATTTATGTGTCATTAGATATAGGATCGTCATCTATTAAAGTTTTAATAGGTGAAGTAAATAATGAACAATTACATGTAATTGGTGTTGGTAATGTAAAATCTAATGGAATTCGAAAAGGTGCAATTGTTGATATTGACTCAACAGTTCAATCTATTCGAAAAGCTGTTGAAGAAGCAGAAAGAATGACAGGCATAAAAATTAATCAAGTTGTATTAGGTATACCTGCAAACCAAACAGCATTACAACCGGTTAAAGGTGTTGTAGCAGTTAACAGTGAAAATCGGGAAATTACAGACGATGATTTAGAAAGAGTAATTGAATCCGCACGTGTGATGTCGATTCCACCTGAACGTGAATTAGTAAATTTATTACCACGACAATTTATTGTTGATAATTTAGATGAAATAAAAGACCCACGTGGAATGATAGGCATTCGTTTAGAAATGGATGCAACGATGATTACGACTTCAAAAACTTTATTACATAACGTATTACGTTGTGTTGAACGTGCTGGGTTGGATATTAGAGAAATATATTTACAACCATTAGCCGCTGGTTTCTTTGCTTTGACAGAGGACGAAAAAAATCAAGGTACTGCTTTTATTGATTTAGGTGGAGGCTCAACTACAATTGGAGTTTTTGAAGATGGACTTTTAAAACATACAGGAATAATACCTGTTGGTGGAGAACATATTACTAAAGATTTATCAATTGTGTTAAAAACTACGACAGAACAAGCAGAAAAAATAAAAAAACAATATGGACATGCATTTTATGATGACGCTTCTGAAGAGGAAATCTTTGAAGTTCCTATTTCTGGTATCGATTTAGTAGAACAATATGATCAAAAATATATTTCCGAAATTATCGGTGTTCGTTTAGAAGAGTTATTTGAATTAGTTTTAGATGAATTAGCTCGTTTAGGCGTTAGAGATTTACCAGGCGGAATCGTTATTTCTGGCGGTGTAGCAAAATTAGAGGGCGTTGCACAATTAGCTCGTCAAGTTATGCAGACGCGAGTAAGAATTTATACACCAGATTATATTGGTGTACGTGAACCGGCATACACTACTGCTGTCGGGTTAATAAAATACGCAAACCTTGAAGATGAGTTTTATGGTAGAGGTTATGACCCTCAACTGGCAGCTTATGCTCCAACATATGCACCAGCTGGGGCAAGTACAACTACTCCTCCTAAAAAACATTTAAATTCTACTGAAAAAGCCGATAATAGTAATAAAACAGGTGTCATCAACAAAGCAAAGAAACTATTTGATAAGTTTTTTGAATAACAGCAACGTACAAGTGTATTTATACAGACTAGTGTGGTAGGAGGAAAAATAATGTTGGAATTTGATACAAGTATCGACCAGCTAGCTAACATCAAGGTTATTGGAGTTGGTGGCGGCGGTAATAACGCAGTAAATAGAATGATTGAACATGGAGTTCAAGGTGTTGACTTCATAGCAGTAAACACAGATGCTCAAGCTTTAAATCTATCAAAAGCTGAATATAGATTACAGATTGGTAATAAATTGACACGTGGTTTAGGTGCTGGAGCAAACCCAGAAGTAGGGAAAAAAGCGGCAGAAGAAAGCCGTGAACAAATCGAAGAAGTTCTTCGTGGTGCGGATATGGTATTCGTAACGGCTGGAATGGGTGGAGGTACAGGTACAGGTGCTGCACCTGTTATTGCATCAATAGCTCGTGATTTAGGAGCATTAACGGTAGGTGTAGTAACACGACCGTTCTCATTTGAAGGAAAAAAACGCCAAACGCAAGCAGTTGGTGGAATTTCTGCAATGAAAGAAGCTGTAGATACACTAATTGTTATTCCAAACGATAAGTTACTTCAAATTGTTGATAAAAACACTCCAATGCTTGAAGCGTTCAGAGAAGCAGACAATGTTTTAAGACAAGGTGTTCAAGGTATTTCAGACTTAATTGCAACACCAGGACTAATAAACTTGGACTTTGCTGATGTAAAAACGATTATGTCTGACAAAGGATCTGCACTTATGGGTATTGGTATTGCAACAGGCGAGAATCGTGCAACTGAAGCTGCTAAAAAGGCAATCTCAAGTCCATTATTGGAAACTTCAATTGATGGGGCTAAGGGCGTTATTATGAACATTACGGGTGGTTCAAACTTAAGTCTATTTGAAGTTCAAGAAGCTGCCGACATAGTTGCTTCTGCTTCGGATGAAGAAGTAAACATGATATTTGGATCTGTCATTAATGAAAATCTTAACGATGAGATTATCGTTACTGTCATTGCAACAGGGTTCACAGAGGATCTTAGTCAACCGCCACAAAAAGCTAGGTTAAATGGAACAGTTCGAAATACACAGCAACCGGTACGTGAACGTGTAGAGCCAACAAATCAGGCTGAACCTGTTAGAACAAACCAAACTATACAACCTCAGGAAGACCAATTAGAAATTCCAACATTTTTACGTAATCGTAATAGAAATCGTTAATATTCTTTTACAAAAACCGTCTCGTAATGAGACGGTTTTTTTATACTAAAAAGATCCCCTTAATAGATATTTATGTTTTTTTACCTTCAACACAAACCTGCATAGCATTGAGCATTAGACAACACAACTAACTAGGGATTTTCAAGTAAGAGCAATCTAGTAGCTTGTATAATGCTAGATGACACTCCAACCTATTTTTATTACGCTATTCTATCACGAAACAATCTAACATAAGCTGACAAAATGGTAAATACATTTAGCTTATTATCCTCCTGAAATTTCATAAATCGTTATTGAGAAAAAACGACTGTGTCGATTTTATATTTATTATGAGAACCATTGTCTAAAAGATTTTCAGTTTGAGTACGACAGTTTGACAATTTCTACATCATTGTAGTGTTAATCTATCCATAGGAGGACGCTAAAATGATTGGAGAATTACTCGTACTATACAATACGTTATTTAATTATTTATTATTAAAATTTACACAAGAAATAACGGGTGTGTATGTCAAACGAAGTAGGTTGATCCTCAGTGCATTTTGTAGCGGACTTATCGCAAGTATTTTGCATCATTCTTTACTTGGAGCTGTGCTTAGTTTCGTCATTCTAATTGGGGTAGCGTTTTCATTTAAAATTCAATCTCTATACAAACAAGGAACTGTACTATTTATTGCAACATTTTTTCTAGGTGGATTATTAACGAGCTTAATGCCTTTTTTACTGAACCAATCTGATTTTCTTTTCTTCATATTCTGTACGTCAATTGCATTCATAAGTTTAACTGCTATTCATGTAAAGTGGAGAAATATGAAACAAGAGAAAATACAGTTCTCGTTTGTTGTTGAATGTGAATTAGTACTTTTGCAAAAAGCATATCAAATAAGAGGTTTTATTGATACAGGTAATGAAGCTGTGGAGCCGCTGAGTCAAAAACCAGTGCACTTCCTCTCATACAATGCTGTTTCAAAAAATCTACCTAATGATTTTCATGATGCTTTGCTAAAATGGGATGAAAATAATCCTTATAAGTTAGATATGTTTCCATCTGCTGTATACCCCAAAATTCGAATTTTGACACTCTCCACTGTGCAAAAAGAGAAGTCCACAGTTCTTGCATTTCGATTTGATCGACTGAAAATAAGTGGAACTACAAATAAAGAAATCTATGATGAATATGTTGTATTTACTAGGAATGAGTCCAAGTATCCACAAGATGCACAAATGATATTACACGTTTTAGCGCTTTAACTAACTTCAAGTTATTCATAAAGGGGGAAAATGATTGTTTAAAACTGTAATAGCCTTTTTTCAAAAAATATGGAGTAAGTTTCGAGTTAGAAAAGGAACGTACTATATAGGGGGTCACGATTCTTTGCCTGTACCATTAACTAGAGAAGAAGAAATGACAGTTATTGAAGCCTTTATGAATGGAGATCTAAGAGCTCGCGATACATTAATTGAAAGAAATTTACGGTTAGTTGTTTATATTGCGAGAAGATTTGATAATACCGGAACGCCAATTGAGGATTTAATTAGTATTGGGTCAATTGGATTGATAAAGGCAATCGAAACATTTAACACAGAAAAAAACATTAAACTAGCGACTTATGCATCTCGTTGTATAGAAAATGAAATTTTAATGCATCTAAGAAAGACAAGTCGTATGAAAGGTGAAGTATCTTTAGACGAACCTTTAAATTCGGATCCAGATGGAAACGAATTGTTACTATCAGATATATTAGGAACAGAAGAAGAAATTATAATGAATGATGTTGAGAAAAAAATTGAACGTGCTACGATGTTTCAAGCCATCAATGGCTTAAGTGAAAGAGAACGTTACATTATGGAATGTCGTTTTGGTTTAAATGGAAAACAAGAAATGACTCAAAAGGAAGTCGCTGATCACTTAGGTATTTCTCAATCCTATATCTCTCGATTAGAGAAAAAAATAATATTAGATCTTAGAGAACATCTAAATCAACCAATTTCATAATGATTAATTTACTGAATATTCACTGTATTGTTAATAACCTTAATCTACAAAGTTAGTCCAAGAAAATCTAATGAATTTCAATTTTTATTATGTTGATATAATTCATTGGATGAAATTGGACTTTTTTTTCGTGCATATCTTTTTCTAATCCGGACAAACTTAAAAAACAGTTCAGAGAGAAAGTGAAACTTCAATTAGTCGTCTATCACACTGATTGTAGTTGAACAAATCTGGCATTTATTGTGTTGACCAAACATTTTAGATGTGGTCTCCAGTAAGTAAATGCAGGATAAAAAATTATAGTTCGGAGGAAAAGAAGATGGTGCGAACAAAAGTAGAACTTTGTGGTGTTGATACAGCTTCTTTGCCAGTACTAAAACATGAAGAAATGAGAGAGTTGTTTGTTCGATTACAAAATGGAGAAGAATGGGTTAGAGATGAACTAGTCATTTGCAATTTACGTTTAGTATTAAGTATAGTCGGCAGATTTTCATATCGCGGCGAACAAGCAGATGATTTGTTCCAGGTTGGTTGTATAGGTTTATTAAAAGCAATCGATCACTTTGATTTAAAGCATAATGTTCGATTTTCAACATATGCTGTACCAATGATAATTGGCGAAATCCGAAGACATTTAAGAGATCATCATGCATTAAGAGTTTCAAGATCATTACGAGACATTGCTTATAAGGCGATGCAAGCAAAAGAAAAGTTTATTTCCGAAAATTTGTATGAACCAACAATAGAACAATTGGCAGAAGCCATTGAAATGAAAAAAGAAGATGTTTTATATGCGTTAGATGCTATACAAGATCCACTCTCTCTACAAGAGCCAATTTATTCTGATGGTGGAGACGCAGTGTTTATTATGGACCAATTGCGTGATGATGATGTATCGGAAGACCAATGGGTTGCATATGTTAGTGTAAAAGAAAGTATGCAAAAACTTGATGAAAGACAACAAATGATATTAGCAAAACGGTTCTATTACGGTGAAACTCAAACAGAAATTGCAAAATCTCTAGGTATATCTCAAGCACAAATTTCTAGATTAGAGAAAAATGCAATTGAGACAATGCAAAAAGACTATAAAGTTAACTGATAAATAATCTAACCGATTCAAATGTTCATACTTCAATAGTTAAAACAATCGACGCACTAGAATCTATAGTGCGTCTTATTTTATTTGAAAGTAGATAAACGTTGATGCGAAAGGAGAGCGTTAATGAGATTTTCAGATGTGCAGCAAAAAGAGATTATAGAAGCGGAAAGTGGAAAGTTTATAGGATATATCATTGATGCGGAAGTTGATGAGCAAACAGGGAAACTAGTTTCGTTTTTAGTTTCAGAGCCTAAAAAATTTTTATCATTTCTTCAAAGTGATGAATCTGTGAGAAAAGTACTAATAAAAGATATTTTAGTTATCGGAAAAGATGTTATTTTAGTAAAGTCCTTATATGAATAGGACTGCCTATTCATTGAAAATTGCCATATAGATTGATACAATAAAGAAAAATATATGTAAAGTTGGGTTTATTATGGCTAAAATTAGTGATAATTTGAAACAAATACAAGACAACATTGAACAAGCAAAAATTAGAGCCAACGTTTCACACAATGTAACGATTATAGCTGTAACAAAACAAGTAACGGTTGAAAGAACTTTAGAAGCAATTGAAACTGGAATTTACCATTTAGGAGAAAATAGACCAGAAGGAATATTAGCCAAAAAAGAAGAAATAAAAGATAAAGCAATTTGGCATTTTATTGGGTCATTACAAACTCGTAAAGTAAAACAAGTCATTAATGACATTGATTATTTGCACTCACTAGATCGTATGAGTTTAGCAGAAGAAATTGAAAAAAGAGCGGATAGAGTTGTTAATTGTTTCGTACAAGCAAATGTTTCAGGTGAAGAGTCTAAACATGGTCTAACAAAAGACGAAGTTATTCCGTTTATACAATCTTTAACAAAATTTAATAAGATTCGTATAGTTGGGTTGATGACAATGGCTCCAAATACTGAAGATGAAAATGTAATAAGAAAAGTATTTACAGATTTAAAACAATTACAACAAGAAGTTGTCAATTTAAAATTACCTTATGCGCCATGTACTGAGTTATCAATGGGAATGTCAAATGATTATGAAATAGCAGTTGAAGAAGGTGCGACTTTTGTAAGAATTGGGACAGCTCTTGTTGGATAGAAAAGAGGGGATTACATTTGAGTATGAAAAATAAGATAAAAAACTTTTTTTACTTAGAAGAAGAAGAGGAAGAAGTTGAACAATCTATAAGTCAGCCGATGAATAAGCATCTAGAACAACCCGTCAAGATGCGTTCAAAAAAGGAACGTAAACAAGAGTCTGAACTACCACGTAACGTGGTTAGCATTCAAACTGCAAGTTCTGCGAAAAGTTCTAAAGTTGTCATAGTTGAACCAAGGGTTTATGCAGAAGCGCAAGATATTGCAGAACACCTGAAAAATAAAAGAGCAATTATTGTGAATTTACAACGTATCGACCGAGATCAAGCCGTTCGAATTATTGACTTTTTAAGTGGTACTGTATATGCACTTTCGGGTGATATACAACGTATCGGTATGGATATATTCTTATGTACACCGGATAATGTTGAAGTGAGTGGGGAAGTCTCAAATTATTTAAACGAAGATATATAATAAAATAGTGAGGTAAAAAACTTTATGGGCTTGTTTGATATACTAAGATTTATAGATATATTATTTACCATTTATCAATTTATGATTATTGGTTACATACTAATGTCATGGATTCCTTCTGCACAGGATTCAAGTGTAGGAAAATTTCTTGCTAAAGTAGTAGAACCTTATTTAGGCTTCTTTAGAAAATTTATTCCACCGATTGGGATGATTGACTTTTCACCAATCATTGCACTGTTCCTATTAGGTTTTATTAAACAGGGCCTCTTCATCGTTGTGCAAAACATCTATATTTCTTTAATGTAAATAATCATGTTAAATTCCCTACTGAAGTAGGGTTTTTTATTTATAATTAATTTATTGTAAAATAAATAACCATAATAAGTAATAGGTAGAAAAGGAGCAATAGATGGACCATATTATTCAACATTTTCGAAAAGAAGAGCAGCCATTTATTGAGAGGGTAATGGAGTGGCAAAGAGATGTTGGGTTTCGCCATATCTCGAAGTTAACAGATTTTTTAGATCCACGAGAACAATTTATTGTTAAAGCAATTATTGGTCAAAACGAAGATTTAGCTCTATACCAAAATGGGGTTTTTAACAATGCAGAAAGGCAACGAATACTTATTGCACCTTCTTATTATGAACCGAATAATGAAGATTTCCAAATTAACATTTACTCAGTTCAGTATCCTTCCAAATTTATTCAATTAAAACATCGGGACGTGTTAGGGGCACTATTATCATTAGGGCTAGGCCGTTCGAAATTTGGAGATATTAAGGTTGCGAACGATGAAATCCAATTTGCGGTTACTTCTGAAATTGCAGATTATATCGAAGCTAATCTAGGAAGTGTTGGAAAAGCTAAAGTTCAATTATCATTAATTGGTGATTTGGCAAAAATAATCCAAAGTAATGAAAATTGGAATGATAAAGTATATACTGTTTCATCAATGCGATTAGATGCCATTCTTTCAACTGTATTGAAAATATCTCGTGAGAAATCCAAAATGTTTATACAAGCAGGTAAGGTAAAGGTGAATTGGACCGTTAGAGAATCAACCTCCTTTGAATTACAAGAAGGGGATATATTATCGGTCAGTGGTTTTGGCCGCTTTAAAATCTTATTAACAGAGGGAAGAACTAAAAAAGATAAAATTAGGATTCAAATTGGTCATTTAGAACAAAAATAATAGATTTATTTCAATTATTTAGAAATAGTAATGCGAAATGATAGGTTCCCCTGTATAATAGAAATAAAAGTTACTGACTGAAAAAGGAGTGTTATTCATGCCATTATCGCCTCTTGATATACATAATAAGGAGTTTACGCGTGGTTTTCGTGGCTACGCAGAAGATGAAGTAAACGAATTTTTAGATCAAGTCATTAAAGATTATGAGATAATTTTACGTGAGAAAAAAGAATTAGAAGAGAAGATTAAAACAATGACTGAACGTATGTCACACTATAATACTTTAGAAGATACATTACAAAAGTCAATTGTTGTTGCTCAAGAAGCTGCAGAGGAAGTACGTCGTAACGCACAACAAGAAGCGAAATTAATTATTAAAGAAGCAGAAAAAAATGCAGATCGTATTATTAATGAAGCACTATCAAAATCTCGTAAAATTGCAATCGAAATTAATGATTTGAAAAAACAATCTAAAGTTTTCCGTAATCGTTTTAAAATGTTAGTTGAGGCACAACTTGATATGCTTAAGTCTGATGACTGGAACACATTAATGGAATATGATGTTGGTCTTACTGAAATTCATGATAAACACTCTCGTGATGAAGAAGAATATGAAGCATCTCATTACAACAACAAAGAAGAACAAGGTAAAAGTTCGGACTCATTTTACAATGAGAACTGGGATGAAGAAAACAAACGTAACAACGAATCGATAAGAGAAGAATTAAATCATTTGTTGTAATGTTAGTAGTGTTACTGTGAACATCAAACAGTCTGTTTAGTTACCTACTATGAAAATGCGATAAAAGTCTTATTACTATTTTACTTGACTGAATTTAGTCATTTTCATATACTGAAACACAAGTATATATTTATATAATATTTTTAAGCGTTGACGAAGAAAGTATTTTTTGAAAGCAGTAATAGCGATTCGAGGATGGTGGAAGCTCGAAACTTGGACTCAAAAAAGAAAATCACTTCCGAGCTAAATCACTGAAATTGTGACTATGTGTGATTATTATCAATTCCTATCGCGCACATACTAAAAAATAAGTGATTTCGTTCTAACACGACGTTACAGTGTCTAAGAGGCAAGTATATTTTATTACTTGCAAATTAGGGTGGTACCACGAGTAATAAGCTTCTCGTCCCTTTGGGGATGAGGGCTTTTTTATTTTGGTTATGGTAAAGTCGACTTGCTATTGCTTTGTTCTAAGTACAAGAGGTAACTCGATTAAAAAATTGCCATTAGAAAAAATTGATGTCGCTCTAATCCCCCGAGAAATAGGAAGTCAAAGCCAAACAATACAAAATACTAGGAGGAATAATAATGGTTGAGTATAAAGATACTTTATTAATGCCAAAAACAGATTTCCCAATGCGCGGAAATTTACCAGCGAATGAACCGAAAATTCAAGAAAAATGGGACGAAATGGATATTAATGCTTTAGTAAATAAACGCACAGAAGGTCGTCCTGAATTTGTTTTACATGATGGCCCTCCTTATGCAAATGGGGATATCCATATTGGCCATGCATTAAATAAAGTAATTAAAGACATGATTAATCGCCATCGTTCAATGACAGGTTACCATGTGCCTTATATTCCTGGTTGGGATACGCACGGGTTACCAATCGAGCAAGCTCTTACAAACAAAGGTGTAAATCGTAAAGAAATGACGGTAGCAGAATTCCGTAAACTTTGCGAAGAGTACGCTTATGAGCAAATCGAAAACCAAAAAGGTCAATTCCGTCGTCTAGGTGTTCGAGGTGATTGGGAAAATCCTTATATCACATTAAAACCAGAATTTGAAGCACGACAAATTGAAGTATTTGGTAAAATGGCTGAAAAAGGGTACATTTATAAAGGTTTAAAACCAGTTTATTGGTCACCTTCTTCTGAATCTGCACTAGCTGAAGCGGAAATCGAATATAAAGATGTTGAATCGTATTCAATCTATGTAGCGTTCAGACTTAAGGATGCAAAGGGAGTTGTACCTGAAGATGCAAAATTCATCATCTGGACGACAACACCTTGGACGATTCCAGCTAACTTAGGGATTTCAGTAAATCCAGAATTTACGTATACAGTTGTAGCAGCTAATAACGATAAATTCATCGTAGCGAAGGACTTACTTGAAAAAGTAGCAGTTGAATTAGGTTGGGAATCTTATGAGGTCGTTCAAGAAGTGAAAGGTGAAAGCTTAGATCGATTAGTAGCAGAACACCCAATTTATAAACGCGATTCTATTATAATGCTTGGTGATCATGTAACGACAGATGCCGGTACGGGGTGTGTTCATACAGCACCTGGTCACGGTGAAGATGACTATCAAGTAGGTAAACGTTACAACTTACCTGTTTTAAGCCCAGTTGATAACAGAGGTTGTTACACTGATGAGGCACCTGGTTTTGAAGGTCTATTTTATGAAAAAGCAAATCCTGTAATGGTTGAAAAGTTACAAGAATTAGGCGCATTATTAAAGGCATCCAAATTCGTTCACTCTTACCCACATGACTGGCGCACAAAGAAACCCGTAATTTATCGAGCAACACCACAATGGTTTGCTTCAGTGGCAATGTTCCGTGATGAATTATTACAAGCTGTTCGTGATACAGAATTTACACCTTCTTGGGGTGAAACGCGTCTGTATAATATGATTCGTGACCGTGGTGACTGGGTTATTTCTCGTCAACGTGCGTGGGGTGTGCCAATTCCAATTTTCTATGCAGAAAATGGAGAACCGATTATTACACCAGAGACGATTGCACATATCTCTTCATTATTCCGTGAACACGGATCGAACATTTGGTTCCAACGTGAAGCAAAGGATCTATTACCAGAAGGATTTACGCATCCAGGAAGTCCAAATGGGGAGTTTACAAAGGAAAATGACATTATGGATGTTTGGTTTGACTCTGGTTCAACTCATCAAGGCGTACTCGTTGAACGTGGTTTGAAGTATCCAGCTGACCTTTATTTAGAAGGATCTGACCAACACCGTGGATGGTTTAACTCTTCATTAATTACATCAGTTGCAATTAATGGCCATGCTCCATATAAAGGACTATTAACACATGGTTTCGTTCTTGACGGAGAAGGTCGTAAAATGAGTAAATCGATTGGGAACGTAATTATTCCACAAAAAGTAATGGATCAGTATGGGGCAGATATCCTTCGATTATGGGTTGCATCTGTGGACTATACTGGTGATGTTCGTATTTCGATGGATATGTTAAAACAAATCTCTGAAGTTTACCGCAAAATTCGTAATACTTTGCGTTTCTTACATGGTAACTTATCAGACTATAACAACCAAACAGATCGTGTAGCATACGAAGAACTACGTGAAATGGATCAATACATGTACATGCGTTTACAAGATGTATTAAAACAAGTTCGTACAGCCTATGATCGTTATGAATTCTCTAGTGTATATCATGCAGTTAACAACTTTGTAGCCGTTGAACTTTCTGCATTCTATTTAGACATCGCTAAAGATGTAGTTTATATCGAAGGGGCAGATAACAAAGCTCGTCGTGCAATGCAAACAGTAATGTATGATACGTTGTTAACCTTATTAAAAGTGTTAACTCCAATTATTCCTCATACAACGGACGAACTATGGTCATACCTAAATGAAGAGGAAGCTTCTGTACAATTAACAGATTTCCCAGAAGTTGATGAAAGAAGCAACTTCTCTGAATTACGTGAAAAATGGAGTAAAGTGATTGTACTTCGTGATGAAGTATTGAAAGCATTAGAAGAAGCTCGTAATGCGAAAGTCATTGGTAAATCATTAGAAGCAAAAGTATTAATTTATGCTAATAGCGATGTGAAAGATATCATTAATGACGAAACTGTAGACTTTGCCCAAATTTCTATTGTTTCTCAATTACAATTTACTGGTAATAAAGAAGATGCACCTGTTAATGCTCTTGTTCTTGAGAAAACATCCATTGTTGTTGAAAAAGCGGATGGGGAAAAATGTGAACGTTGCTGGTCATATGCTGAAACAGTTGGTCAACATGAAAACCACCCATCACTTTGCGGTCGTTGTGCAGACGTTGTAGAAAAATATTACGTATAATTTTATTCATCCATAATCCATACTTTCTATAAGTGATGGAAAATGCATAAAACTCATTTATTTTATAGGGTGCATGAAGCTAAACAAATAAAGTTAAGCCGCTCTCGAACTAGAGGGCGGTTTCTTTTGTTGATATTTCTAGGACTTGGAAATAATTTATGCTAGAATAATGTAGAATTGAGCGTGAACGGGGGAATACTATGTACAAGTATTATGGAATTGCACTACTCATTGTTATTTTAGATCAATGGACAAAATGGTTGATTGTGAAAAATATGGAGATTGCAGAACGTATTAGTGTATGGGATCCATGGTTTGGGATTTTATCGCATCGTAACCGTGGGGCAGCATGGGGAATGCTAGAAGGTCAAATGTGGATTTTTACAATAGTTACTATCGTAGTTCTAGTAGGTGTTATTTATTACTTTCATAAGCAGGCTAAAGGTAAACATTTTTTTGCTGTCAGCTTAATGATTTTATTAGGTGGTACATTAGGCAATTTTATCGATCGATTATTCCGAGGCGAAGTTGTAGACTTTATCGATGTACTTATCCCTATTTTTAATTATGATTTCCCAATTTTTAATATTGCTGATGCTGCGTTAACGATTTCAATTATAATGATTATTATTGTTCTATTTATGGAAGAACGAGCAGAAAAGAAAAAGGTGAAAGAATGACAATTGTGACATATACAATTGATGAAGAGATTGCAGGAGAGCGTATTGATAAGGCTTTATCAACTCTTGCTGCTGAATGGTCACGTTCACAAATCGCAACTTGGATTGATGATGCGAGAATAACTGTGAATGGAGAAGAAGTAAAAGCGAAATACAAAGTAAAAAGTGGGGACGTTATTACTATTGACGTGCCTGAACCGGAACCTCTCGAAATTATTCCAGAAAATTTAAATCTAGAAATTATTTATGAAGATGAGGATGTTTTAGTAGTTAATAAACCAAAAGGGATGGTCGTTCACCCGGCACCAGGTCATGCTACAGGGACACTCGTTAATGGACTAATGTATCATTGTAAAGATTTGTCGGGCATTAATGGTGTATTGCGTCCGGGGATTGTTCACCGAATTGATAAGGATACGTCTGGTTTACTAATGGTAGCTAAAAACGATAATGCACACCATTCACTAGTTGAACAGTTAGTAAACAAAACTGTTACACGTAAATATACAGCCCTAGTTCATGGACATATAGCGCATGATAAAGGTACAATTGACGCACCAATTGCACGTGACCCGAAAGACCGTCAAAAGCAATCAGTGGTTGATAAAGGGAAACATGCTGTTACTCATTTCCAAGTGTTAGAACGCTTCGGAGGTAAATATACTTTAGTTGAATGTATATTAGAAACAGGTCGTACACATCAAATTCGTGTGCATATGAACTATATTGGGTATCCACTGGTTGGTGACCCAAAATATGGACCTAAAAAGACGATTGATTTTGGTGGACAAGTATTACATGCAGGTGTTCTAGGTTTTATTCATCCAACTTCAAAAGAATATTTAGAGTTTCAAGTGCCGCTACCTGACGATTTTGTCACATTAATTGAAGAATTACGAAAAGAAGGTTGACGGTTGAAGAAATAAAGTCTATACTTGGCTTCAGTGAATGAAAAACAATAATCGCCAAGATGCGATATTGACTTAGAATTGAATATTCACCTTTAAAGACAGTCCAGAGAGGCTGAAAAGGTATTTGTGAAATGTTAGGTAACATTGTCACTATAACTAGAAATGTATATTTATACATTTCGGGTATTTATAGTACGAGCAATATCTAACATGTTTATTAACACATCTATCAACAACCTCTTAAGCTGATGCTTAGGAGGTTTTTTATTTAAACTTTTACTTCTCGTGACTGGATATGAGGAAAAAACTTTGAAAGGAGGAATTCCATTGTCGACAAATATTACAGAACTTCTAGATGGTCCATCAATGACTCGAGCATTAACAAGAATTGCGCATGAAATAATCGAACGTAATAAAGGAATTGACGAATGTATTCTAGTTGGTATCAAAACACGTGGTGCATTTTTAGCTAGGAGACTTGCAGAAAGAATTGAAAAGATTGAAGGTAAACCAATCCGAACAGGTGAACTTGATATAACGTTGTATCGCGATGATTTATCAACGAAATTTGATAATGGTGAAGCACATGTTCAGCAAGTAGATATCAATCATGGTGTGAAGGACCAAAAAATCGTTCTTATTGATGATGTACTATACACTGGAAGAACTGTTCGAGCTGCACTTGATGCAGTAATGGACTTAGGAAGACCTGCCCAAATTCAACTTGCAGTATTAGTTGATCGAGGGCATCGTGAATTGCCTATTAGAGCAGATTACGTAGGTAAAAATATTCCAACAGCTGGTTCAGAAAAAATTGTAGTTCAACTAACAGAAGTAGATGGACGAGATTCTGTAACACTTCACAAAGTTGATTAATAGGTAGAGAGAGAGGAAACTATATGTCAAAAGATGCTGTTCTAGATATTCATGATAAGCCAACAGCTGGACAATTAATTACACTAAGCTTTCAACATATGTTTGCAATGTTTGGTTCGACGATATTAGTTCCACAATTAGTTGGTTTAAGCCCAGCCATTGCATTGTTAACTAGTGGTATCGCAACAATTATATTTCTATTAATCACACAATTTAAAGTGCCTGCATACCTAGGATCCTCCTTTGCTTTTATCTCACCCATTATTGTCGTTGCTGGTTTGGATAAAACTACAGGATTAAGTGCTAACCCTGGTAATGCCATGATTGGGGCAATGGCCGTAGGGGTTACGTACGGAATAGTATCCTTAATTATTTGGAAAGCCGGTTATCAATGGTTAATGCGATTATTACCGCCAATTGTTGTAGCCCCGGTCATTATGGTAATTGGATTAGGATTAGCTGGAACTGCAGTAGATATGGCAATGAATATTACTGTAGACAATGTAAAGCAATATAGTGTACTACATTTCTCAGCTGCTCTCGTCACATTATTTGCAGCAATTATTTTCACAATATTCTTTAAAAATATCTTAAGCACAATGCCAATTTTGCTAGGTTTGATAGTTGGTTATGGTTATTCAGCAGTTATTGGGATTGTAGATTTTACAAAAGTAACAGAAGCGTCATGGTTTGCAATGCCAGAGTTCTTAATACCAGGTGTACATTATGAATTTAATATTACTTCAACTATCTTACTAGGGATGGTCCCAATCGTTATCGTAACGATTTCAGAACATATTGGTCACCAATTAGTATTAGGGAAAGTTGTAAATCGAAATTATGTTAAAGATCCTGGATTACACCGTTCATTATTAGGTGATGGATTAGGAACATTTGCAAGTGCAATCATTGGTGGTCCACCAAAAACTACATATGGGGAAAATATTGGTGTGTTAGCAATCACAAGAGTCTTCTCAATCTATGTAATTCTAGGAGCTGCAATCATTGCGATTGTCTTCTCATTCTTTGGAAAAGCAATGGCGTTAATCCAAACAATACCTACTGCAGTGCTTGGTGGAATTTCAATTCTGTTATTCGGAATTATCGCATCAAGCGGCTTGAGAATGTTAGTAGAAAACAATATAGACTTTGGAAATAACCGCAACATGGTTATTGCTTCAGTCATCTTAGTCATCGGTATCGGTGGAGCAGCGCTACGATTTACAGAAACATTCGCGATTGAAGGAATGGCTTTAGCAGCAATTGTCGGTGTCGTCTTAAATCTAGTATTACCAGGTCGAGAAAAAGAAGTGAAAGATATTTACGAAATAACAGAATAAAAAACCTTTAAGAATTGTCCAGAGAGGCAAAAAAGGGGATTTATGGCAATTGGTTATTTTACACCATTGTCATACCTCCTACTGCCTCGCGAATCAGCGAGGCATTTTTATTAGAAAAGTGGCAATAGGAGGATTATTCGATGAAAGACTTACTTTCAATGGAACATTTAACAGATGAAGAAGTATTAGACATTTTACATAGAGCAGAAGAATTTGAAAAAGGTGAAAATACTAGGTTAATGCGATCTTATAATGTAGCAAACTTGTTCTTTGAACCTAGTACTCGAACAAAAACAAGCTTCGAAATGGCGGAACGAAAAATTGGATGTACAGTAATACCGTTTGATGCAGGATTTTCGAGCGCTCTAAAGGGCGAAACAATGTATGATACGGTCAAAACATTAGAAATGATCGGAATGGACGCAGTTGTCATAAGAGCAAAAGAAGATGAATACTACAACGAATTACTGGAAGGTATTAATGTCTCTATTATCAATGCAGGCGATGGAGCTGGACAACATCCATCTCAAAGTTTGCTAGATTTATATACAATTCATAAAGAATTCGGCTACTTTGAAGGGTTAAATGTAACAATCGTTGGAGATATATCACATAGTCGTGTAGCAAAATCCAATGCATCCATCTTGAAGCGTTTAGGAGTTAATGTTCGTTTCTTATGTCCACCAGAATGGGCAGGGGATTTCGAGGCTTACCATTCTTGGGATTATCTCCTAGAAGATAGTGATGTCATCATGTTATTGCGTATTCAACATGAGCGACACATTGTCAATAAAAGCTTCTCAAAAGAAAGCTATCATGAACAATATGGTTTAACATTTGAACGTGAAGCGAGAATGAAAGATTCTGCAATTATTATGCATCCAGCACCAGTTAATCGTGATGTAGAAATTGCATCTGAACTTGTAGAAAGTACGCGTTCAAGAATATTTAATCAAGTTCGAAATGGTGTTTTTGTCAGAATGGCCATTCTTGAAACGATTTTGAAAGGAAGAGAAATATGATCAAATATATTCAAAATATCCAAATGTTAAACGAACAAGGCGAAGTGGTGTTAACTTCAATAACAATTGAAAATAAAATCATTGCAAAAATTGGTGGTGAGCAACCAGTTGGTGCGGAAGTAATCGATGGTAAAGGCTGTTTTGTTTCACCAGGTTTTGTCGATCTACATGTTCATTTGCGTGAGCCTGGTTACGAACATAAAGAAACGATTGCGACGGGTACACAATCTGCTGCAAAAGGTGGGTTTACTACAATTTGTGCAATGCCTAATACAAAGCCTGTTCCAGATTCAGTTGAAAATCTCAAATTAATTAATGGATTAATTCAAGAAAGCGCACTTGTACGTGTCTTACCGTACGGCTCATTAACAGTAGACGAAGGTGGGGAAAAACGTACAAATATTGCTGAATTGAAAAAGCAAGGCGCAATTGCATTTTCAGATGACGGTGTAGGAATTCAGTTATCATCTACAATGTACGAACAAATGCAAGATGCAGCAAAAGTAGATGCTGTAGTTGTAGCACATTGTGAAGATAATTCATTAATATATGATGGAGTTATGCATGAGGGGAAACGCAATAAAGAGTTAGGGCTACCCGGTATTCCATCCATTTGTGAGTCTGTACAAATTGCAAGGGACGTACTATTAGCTGAAGCTGCAGGTGCGCGTTATCATGTATGTCACGTGTCGACGAAAGAATCAGTTCGTGCAGTTCGTGATGCAAAAGCTGCAGGTATACGAGTAACGGCTGAAGTTTGTCCGCATCATTTACTATTGGAAGAGATGGATATTCCAAGTGATGACGCGAATTGGAAAATGAACCCACCATTGCGTGCTAAAGACGATAAAGACTCATTACATCAAGCATTACTAGATGGAACTATCGATTGTATTGCGACCGATCATGCCCCACATACAGAAAAAGAAAAATGCTGTGGTATGGTAGGAGCACCCTTTGGCATTGTTGGATTTGAAACAGCATTCCCACTTCTTTATACAAACTTTGTAGCAACAGGGAAGTGGACTCTAAAACAATTAGTAGATTGGATGACGATTAAACCAGCAGAGATTTTCGACTTACCATATGGAAAGATTGAAGAAGGTTCGTCAGCTGATTTAACTATTATAGATTTAAATAAAGAGAAAAAAGTGCAAGCTGAACAATTTTTATCAAAAGGCCGTAATACTCCATTCAACGGATGGAGTGCAAAAGGTTGGCCAATAATGACAATTTTTGAAGGCAACATTGTCTATGAGGAGGCAAAATAATGAAAAAACGTATGTTAATTTTAGAAGACGGCACAGTATTTAATGGTATCGCATTTGGTAGTGATCGCGCTTCTCAAGGGGAAGTCGTGTTTACTACAGGAATGACTGGATATCAAGAAACATTATCTGATCCTTCTTTCTATGGACAAATTGTAACTTTTACTTATCCGTTAATCGGAAATTACGGAATTAACCGTGATGATTTCGAATCTATTAACCCAGCAATTCGCGGGATGGTATGTAGAGAACTAGCAAAACAACCATCGAATTTCCGATCTGACATTTCATTAAATGACTACCTAACATCAAAAGATATTCCTGGTATTGAAGGTATAGATACTCGCAAATTAACTCGTATTATCCGTTCAAAAGGTGCAGTTCGTGCAATTTTAACGGAAGCTGATGCTGAGGTAGATATAGATGGAATTGTAAGTCATTTACAATCAACCCCACATCTAACAAACCATGTACGTGAAGTATCACCGAAGGCAGCGTATCCAAGTCCAGGCCGTGGTAAGCGTGTTGTGCTAATGGATTTTGGTATGAAGCATGGTATTTTACGAGAATTAAATAAACGTGATTGTGACGTTTTAGTTGTTCCATATAATACATCTGCGGAACAAATTTTAGCATGGCATCCAGACGGCATTATGCTTTCAAATGGACCTGGAGACCCAGCTGATGTAACGGAAGGTATTGAAACCATTCGTAATTTAATCGGAAAAGTGCCAATTTTCGGTATTTGCTTAGGTCATCAATTATTCGCATTAGCAAGTGGTGCAAAAAGCTTTAAATTACCATTCGGACACCGTGGCGCTAACCATCCAGTAAAAGATTTACGCACTGGACGTACAGAACTAACTTCTCAAAACCATGGGTATGCCATCGATGCAGAATCGCTAATTGGAACTGACTTAGAAGTAACTCATGTAGCTTTAAACGATGGTACAGTGGAAGGGTTACGACATACGAAATATCCTGTGTTTACAGTGCAATATCACCCAGAAGCATCACCTGGGCCAGAAGATTCAAATCACTTGTTTGATGAATTTATCGAATTAATGGAAGCTCATGCAGGGAAGGAGAAACAACATGCCTAAACGTACAGATATCGAAACAATTTTAGTAATCGGATCAGGTCCAATCATCATCGGTCAAGCAGCAGAATTTGACTACGCTGGAACACAAGCTTGTCTTTCATTAAAAGAAGAAGGCTACAAAGTGATTCTAATTAACTCTAACCCTGCTACCATCATGACGGATACGGAGATTGCAGACAAAGTATATATTGAGCCAATTTCCCTAGAGTTTGTATCACGAATATTAAGAAAAGAACGTCCAGATGCAATCCTTCCAACACTTGGAGGACAGACTGGTTTAAATATGGCAATTGAATTAAACAATTCAGGCATTTTAGATGAATTAGGAATTGAAATTTTAGGTACGAAGTTAGATGCAATCCATAAAGCGGAAGACCGTGACTTATTCCGTAACTTAATGTTCGAATTAGGTGCACCAGTTCCGGAATCGGATATTATTCACAACTTATCAGAAGCAAAAGCTTTTGTTGAAAGAATAGGTTATCCGGTAATTGTACGTCCAGCATTTACTTTAGGTGGTACAGGTGGAGGTATTTGTAACAATGATCAGGAATTGGAGGAAATTGTACAAAGTGGTTTAAAATACAGCCCTGTAACTCAATGTTTACTTGAAAAATCAATTGCTGGTTATAAAGAAATTGAGTATGAAGTAATGCGTGACTCAAAAGATAACGCGATTGTTGTATGTAACATGGAAAACTTCGATCCAGTAGGTATTCACACTGGTGACTCTATCGTAGTTGCACCATCACAAACATTATCTGACCGTGAATATCAAATGTTACGTAATATTTCTTTAGATATCATTCGTGCACTAAAAATTGAAGGTGGATGTAACGTACAGTTAGCGCTTGATCCAAATAGCTTTAATTATTACGTAATTGAAGTCAACCCACGTGTATCACGTTCATCAGCATTAGCATCTAAAGCAACTGGTTATCCAATTGCTAAGCTTGCAGCAAAAATTGCTGTTGGTCTAACATTAGATGAAATTATCAACCCTGTAACAGGTTCAACTTATGCAGACTTCGAACCGGCACTTGACTATATTGTAGCTAAAATTCCACGTTGGCCATTCGATAAGTTCGAATCTGCAAAACGTAATTTAGGTACACAAATGAAAGCTACTGGAGAAGTGATGGCTTTAGGTCGTAATTTTGAAGAAGCCATACTAAAAGCAGTACGTTCATTAGAAACGGGTCAAGTTCATTTGGAACTAAAGCATGCAGATGAGAATTCAGATAATTGGATTGAAAAGCGTATTCGTAAAGCAGGTGACGAACGTCTATTCTTCATCGGTGAAGCACTTCGTCGCGGTGTTACAATTGAACAAATACATGAATGGTCTCAAATCGATTTATGGTTCTTAAATAAGCTTCAAAACATTATCGATATGGAAAAAACGCTTAGCGAAAATAAAAACGATGTAGAAATCTTACGCCAAGCTAAACGAATTGGATTTGCAGACAAAAAGGTTGCAGAGCTTTGGGAAACAACGCCAGAAGAAATCTATGCACTCCGTAAAGCAGAAAATATTATACCAGTATATAAGATGGTAGATACATGTGCTGCTGAATTCGAATCGACAACACCATATTACTATGGTACTTACGAAGAAGAAAACGAGTCAATTGTTACAGAAAAACCATCTGTAGTTGTTCTTGGTTCAGGTCCAATTCGTATTGGCCAAGGTGTAGAGTTTGATTATGCAACAGTACACTCTGTATGGGCAATTCAAGAAGCTGGCTACGAAGCAATCATTATTAACTCTAATCCTGAAACAGTTTCAACGGACTTCTCTATTTCCGATAAGTTGTATTTCGAACCATTAACAATTGAAGATGTCATGCATATTATTGACTTGGAGAAACCGATTGGTGTGGTTGTACAATTCGGTGGTCAAACAGCCATTAACCTGGCAGATAAATTAGCGGCAAATGGAGTGAAAATTCTAGGTACTAGTCTAGAGGATATCGATCGTGCTGAAAATCGTGATAAATTCGAGCAAGCTTTACGAGATTTGGATATTCCTCAACCAGCAGGGGAAACGGCAGTTTCAACAGAAGAGGCACTTGCCATTGGTAAAAAATTAGGATTCCCAGTGCTTGTTCGACCATCTTACGTACTTGGTGGTCGTGCGATGGAGATTGTGTACAATGAACAAGAATTAGAACACTATATGGAAAATGCTGTAGAAGCTTCACCAGATCATCCTGTTCTAGTTGACCGCTATTTAACTGGTCAAGAAATTGAAGTTGATGCAATCTGTGATGGTGAGAATGTCTTAATTCCAGGCATTATGGAACACGTGGAACGTGCTGGCGTTCACTCAGGAGATTCAATTTCTGTATACCCACCGCAAAAACTAACGGAAGAACAAAAAGCAACATTAGTGGATTATACAACTCGTTTAGCAAAAGGACTAGGAATCATCGGATTAATGAATATCCAGTATGTACTTTCGAAAGGTGACATTTTCGTTATTGAAGTGAACCCACGTTCAAGCCGTACAGTACCATTCCTAAGTAAAATTACAAATATCCCAATGGCGAATATTGCAACGAAAGCAATTCTTGGTCAATCCATTGTGGAGCAAGGTTATCCGACTGGTCTTGCAAAAGAACAAAAAGGAGTATTTGTCAAAGTTCCTGTATTTAGCTTTGCAAAACTTCGTCGTGTAGATATTACGCTTGGACCTGAAATGAAATCGACAGGTGAAGTAATGGGGAAAGATGCAACATTTGAAAAAGCTTTATACAAAGGCTTTGTAGCAAGTGGAATGGAAATTAAACCACATGGCACAGTTCTGTTCACTGTCTCTGATAAAGATAAAAAAGAAGCAATTCTTTTAGCTAAACGTTTCAATACTGTTGGGTACCGTATTATGGCGACAGAAGGAACTGCACAAGTTTTTGCTGAAGCAGGCATACATGCAGATGTTGTAGGCAAAATTGGATCAAAAGAAAAAACATTACTTGAAGTGATTCAAAATGGTGAAGCACAGTTAGTGATTAACACATTAACAAAAGGTAAACAACCTGCTCGTGATGGTTTCCGTATCCGCCGTGAATCTGTTGAAAATGGGGTCCCATGTTTAACATCACTAGATACTGCTGAAGCTATGTTAGAAGTCATTGAATCGATGACATTTACAGCTGAAGAAATGCCAAAAGCGGGGGTAGTACATTAATGATTCAACAAGAAAGAATGACGGTAGTGCAGCAAGAGAAAATAGCTAAAAATATTTTCGAACTAACATTGCAAGGACAAATTGTTCAGGATATGACTCCTGGACAATTTGTCCATATACGTGTGTCTGATTCCTTTGAGCCTTTATTAAGAAGACCGATTAGTATTGCAAATATTAATAAAGAATCAAATGAATTTACATTAATTTACCGTGCAGAAGGTCGGGGAACAGAGATCTTGTCTCAAAAGCAAATCGGTGATGAGGTTGATGTACTCGGACCATTAGGAAATGGGTTTCCAGTCGATGCAGTACCTAGCAGTGGGACGGCCCTATTAGTTGGAGGAGGTATTGGGGTTCCCCCTCTTTACGAACTATCCAAACAATTAAATAGCCGTGGCATAAGAACAATTCATGTATTTGGTTTTGCAACTGAAGATGTGACGTTTTATGAAGAAAAGTTTTCATCATTAGGTGATACACATTATGTTACAGTTGATGGAACTTTTGGTTCCAAAGGCTTTGTTACAGATATATTAGAGGAAATAAAACCAGAATTTGATACTTTCTACGCGTGTGGCCCACTTCCTATGCTGCGTGCTCTTGAAAATTTCTATCCGGACAAGCAAGGTTATTTATCATTTGAAGAACGTATGGGATGCGGTATTGGTGCTTGTTTTGCATGTGTATGTAAAACAACAGACAAGGTTGAAAAAGATTATATTAAAGTTTGCTCAGATGGGCCAGTATTCGCGAAAGGAGTTGTGAAGCTATGAGTCAAATTAGTATCCAACTTCCAGGTCTTGAATTAAAAAATCCAATTATGCCAGCATCTGGCTGCTTTGGATTTGGAAAAGAGTATGGAAAGCTTTATGATTTGTCAAAGTTAGGTGCAATTATGATTAAGGCCACAACGGTAGAACCTCGTTTAGGTAACCCGACACCACGAGTAGCTGAAACTCCTGCTGGTATGTTGAATGCAATTGGTTTGCAAAATCCTGGTTTAGAAAAAGTGATGAGTGAAGAACTACCTTGGTTAGAGCGTTACGATGTTCCAATTATTGCAAACGTTGCAGGATCTTTATTGGAAGATTATGTAGAAGTTGCTCGCCGTGTTTCAACGGCACCAAATGTAAAAGCATTAGAATTAAACATTTCTTGTCCAAATGTAAAGCACGGTGGAATTACCTTTGGAACAGATCCAGTTGTAGCAAGAGAGTTAGTTGAAGCTGTAAAGATTGTTTCGAAAGTACCAGTATATGTCAAACTCTCGCCAAATGTAACGAATATCGTAGAAATTGCCCAAGCGGTTGAGATTGCAGGTGCTGATGGAATTACAATGATTAATACTTTAGTAGGTATGCGATTAGATGAGCGTACTGGAAAACCAGTCATTGCCAATGTAACGGGTGGTTTATCAGGACCTGCAGTTAAACCTGTAGCAATTCGAATGGTTTATGAAGTATATAAAGCGGTTGATATTCCGATTATCGGTATGGGCGGCGTGACAAATGCTCAAGACGTAATTGACTTTATGTCTGCTGGTGCATCTGCAGTTGCTGTTGGAACAGCAAATTTTGTTGACCCATTTGTATGCCCTAAAATAATAGAAGAATTACCTAAAAAATTAGAGGCGTTAGGTGTTGAAAATATTAAAGACATTATCGGAAGGAGCCACCGTTTATGAACTTGAAACCAATCATCGCGCTAGACTTCCCAAGTGAAGTAGAAGTATTTGATTTTTTAAATCACTTCGATGAACCACTGTTTGTTAAGATTGGCATGGAGCTTTATCTACAAGAGGGACCTAGTATTGTACAAAAGGTTAAAGAACAGGGGCATGATATATTTCTAGACCTAAAGCTCCATGATATACCGAATACTGTAAAATCAGCGATGAAAGGTTTGGCTAGTTTAGGTGTAGATTTAGTAAACGTTCATGCAGCAGGTGGAGTAAAAATGATGGAGGGTGCACTTGAGGGTTTAGAAGCAGGCACTCCTTCAGGTCATAAACGTGCAGCATTAATTGCAGTGACTCAATTAACATCCACTACAGAACAACAAATGCAAGAAGAACAAAAAATACAACTAGGTTTAATGGAATCCGTGTTACATTATGCTCAAGTGACGAAAAAAGCGGGTCTAGATGGTGTTGTCTGTTCCGTTCATGAGGCGCGGATAATTCGTGAAGTATGTGGTGATGATTTCTTACGCGTAACACCAGGAATTCGTCTAGCCGGTGGCGAAAGTCACGATCAGCAACGAATTGCAACACCAGATGGAGCACGTCAAAACGGTTCATCTTTAATAGTTGTTGGACGAGCTATTACAAATGCACAGAATCCAGTTGCAGCGTATAGAACTGTTGCTGATTTATGGGAGGTTAAATAATATGTCAATCCAAAACGAAATCGCACATGCTTTATTAAAAGTAGGTGCAGTTGAATTAAATCCAACCAATTTATTTACATGGGCTTCAGGAATTAAATCACCTATTTATTGCGATACACGTCTAACAATTTCTGATCCAGTTGCACGTAAGCAAATTGCGAATGGACTAGCTCAATCCATTAAAGAATTTTTCCCAGATACAGAAGTTGTCGCAGGAACTGCTACGGCTGGTATTCCGCACGCTGCGTGGGTTTCAGATGTACTAGATCTACCAATGGTATACGTTCGTTCAAAAGCAAAAGAACACGGTCGTGGTAATCAAATCGAAGGTCGAATTGCAGTAGGGCAAAAAGTAGTTGTAATAGAAGATATCATTTCAACAGGTGGTTCCTCAATTACTGCTGTTGAAGCGCTACGTCAAGCTGGTTGTGAAGTTGTAGGTGTTGTATGCGTTTATACATACAATTTGCCAAGAGCGGAAAAAGCATTCGATGAAATTGGTGTTAGGTACGTTAGTTTAACCAACTTTGACTACTTAATTGAAGCAGCTACTGAATCAGGCACAATTTCTGAAGATCAAATTCCGTTTTTAAAAGATTGGCATGCAGATCTTAAAGAAGGTAAATTATAAAAAAATAATTCAAATAACTTACTAGATTCAATATAAAACAGGTGATGGTATTTAGATTTTATCCATCGCCTGTTTTCTTTTTTCAAGTACTGTTTATAATTAAAATCTAATTAGTTTTAAATTTTAATTATAATTGCTAAGCCACTTGTGGGACAAAATGATATTAATTATAATAGAAAAATACTTTATCAAAAGAATTTGGCATTACAATTCTACTTCTGACTTATGATAAAAATTTAATTAATTTATCTCATACAATTAAGTAAATATTATAGTAATCTATAGGATATTAATAGATTTATACTGATTTTATATGAAAAATCTATCATTGGATCCATGTTAGGAGCTTTAAATGATTAATACTATTGACGAAATAAAGGGTCATTTAGAAAAAAAGAACACTAAACCATATCTATTGTCAGAAAAAGATATAAAACCTTTTTTTGATGTACTTAATGCAAATGTTAAAAGGTCTCGTTTAAACATAACAATGATCTTTATAGAAGCGTTCTCATTAGCGAAAGAACCAAATAGTAACAATTATTCTAGTGAAGTAGAAAATCAAATTATTAATTTTTTAATTTCAAACACACGAAGTACAGATATGATATTTAAAATGCATACCCAAATGCAATGGGGGATAATATTAATCCAAAATGTCGAAAACGATGCCATAGCATTTTTGAAAAGGATATTTAGTAAAATCAAATCTGAGAACCCTAGTTTTTATATTAATAGTAAATATGTGTTAACAGGTACGGTTGCGGAAATAAAGAATGGGAAACTAACTTTTGAAGAGCTTATTCAGGTTAAGAATTATACTCTTAATAGTAAAAGTTATCCTTGGGAAATAATAATTTTACCGTATTACAAAAAACCTCTAGTTCAGAAAATCAAAGTTAGCATTGTTGATGACAATGAAGTTTTCAGAGATATGTTAAAAATGAATATTCAACAAATGAAGTTCGAATTCATTGAAGTTGAAGTTCAATCATTTAAAGATGGTTTAGAGTTTCTGCAATCCGATTGGTATGTTTCTAATCATAATCATATTGTCATGATAAACGATATTTTACCAAGAAAAAATGGATTAGAAGTACTCCATACATTAAGGCAAATGCCAAATCAAAAGAAGTTTATTGTTTATATGATGACTATACGCAAAAATCAAAGTGATATGCTCAATGCCTATGAAAGTGGTGTAGATGAATATTTAGTAAAACCTTTTGATATTAGATTATTCAAAGCCCAATTAAAGAGAACGTTAACGAGGTTGTTAGAATGATACAACTCTCGATTAACCTCCTTATAAAAATCATTCTAATTCTATTAGCTTTTTGTCTATTGTTAATAATATATTTAATAAGCTATAGTGTCCTTGAAAAAAGAAGATTTTTAAATAAAAAGAAATATATAAAAAAAACCAAAAATGATTGGTATCGATATTTATTAGGGGATGGGAGTTTTAATAAAGTATTAATACCTAAAAATAATACAGAAATTGAGGCAGTTGAAGAAATTTTAATATCTTATATTAAAGGGCTTTCAAATGATTTTATTCAAGTGAAAATTGATCAATTCAATAAATATTATTTACATTCCCACTATAGAAGAAATCTTAAAAGTAGAAGTAAAAGTAAACGATTAAAAGCTCTCAACAAGATTTTTGATTTCCGAATAAGTGAACTAGTGATAGAATGTGAAAAAATGGAAAAGTATAGACTTTCGAAAGAAGAGAAGTTTCAGATATTAAAAATTAAATCCGTTTTACAAAAAGATGAATTTTTTGAAAAATTTATTTTCTATAGAAATATTTTTACCGAATTTGAGTATAAGCAAATATTTGTAAACCTTAATGAGGAAGTGTTAGTTCAATTATTATTAAAGATTGACTGGTTAAAGGAAAATGCTCAGTATGCATTACTAGAAACAATAGCTATAAAAAGAGATTTAAGTTTTATGGAGGGACTAGAAAATTTACTAGACTCTGATAACCTTGAAATACGTTTACGTGTCTTAAAGAGCTTAGAAAAAATAGGTGTTGTTAATAAACTAGAGCGATTTATACCATTTGTTTTCTCAACTTTCTGGGAAGAGAGACTAATGGTGACGAAATTATTCTCGCATGTTCCTCTAGACCATACCTATAAGTATTTAAAAATATTGTTGGAAGACAGTAATTGGAATGTAAGAGTACAAGCAGCAAATACGATAGTGATGGATCAAAGTGGAATAGAAAGATTAAGGGAATTTATTATTACATCTACTGATCAATATGCAATCGATATGGCAAAAGAAGTCCTAATCAGAAGGTTGGATGAGTATGAATATCATTGAAGCTATTATGTGGTTTTTTGGAATAGCAATTATTATCTATATGCTTATTGTTATAGTTACCTATTTCTGTATGCTTTTTTTTGCTATCTTTGAAATTCGAAAAATTTCTAATTCCGACCAATCCAACTTAACTGACATATATCTCGATTCTTTTTATTCAAAGCCTGTATCAATAATTGTCCCAGTTTATAATGAGGAATTAGGTATTGTTCATAGTACATATTCTTTACTTAACCTTCGATATCCAGAATCAGAAATTATAATTGTTAACGATGGTTCCACTGACCAGACACAAGCAAAATTAATTGAACACTTTAAAATGAAACCAATCTCTAAAGTTGTTCGTGAACAAATAAAAACGAAAGATATAAAACAAATTTTTCAGTCCCAAATCCATCCTCAATGTATTTTAGTAGAAAAAGAGAATGGTGGAAAAGCGGATGCTTTAAATGTTGGAATTAATGTTTCGAAATATCCATACTTTTGTTCTATTGATGGAGATTCAATATTAGAAGAGTCTTCATTAATGAGAGTAATGAAACCAATTATCTTGAATAGTGAAGAAGTCATTGCTGTTGGGGGGAATGTACGTATTGCAAACGGTATGGACATGCAATATGGGTCAGTTTTTGAAACAGCATTACCGAATAATTATCTGATAATTATGCAAGTGATTGAATATTTGAGAGCATTTTTAATGGGACGAATTGCACTAAGTAAATTTAATATCGTTTTAATTATTTCTGGTGCATTTAGCGTATTTTCTAAAAAATGGGTAGTGAAAGTAGGCGGTTATTCTACTGGAACTATAGGTGAAGATATGGAGTTAGTTGTTAAGCTCCATAGACAGATACGTGAAGAAGGCCTAAAGAAAAGGATAGAGTTTCTTCCAGACCCGGTTTGCTGGACGGAAGCTCCTCAAACAATGAATGTCTTAAGGAAACAAAGAAAACGATGGCATCAAGGGTTAATAGAAAGTTTATGGAAACATAGAAAGATGACTTTAAATCCTCGTTATGGAGGAATTGGTTTAATTTCATTTCCTTACTATTGGTTAATTGAATGTATAGGACCGATCATTGAATTAGGTGGATATATTTATGTTGTAGTCGCATTTTTCTTAGGTTCGGTATACTATGAATTTTCAATTTTGTTATTGTTACTGTTTGTTATTAACGGTGTAATTTTCTCAATGATTGCAGTATTGTTTGAAGTATGGAGTAGAAGAAAATCTCCAAATATTTTAGACCTCTTAAGAATGGTAATATTATCCTTTACGGAAATTGCATGGTACAGACCTTTCACATTGTTTTGGCGTTGTGAGGGGTTCATTAAATTTTTAACAAGGAATAAAGAGTGGGGGGATATGGAGAGAAAAGGCATATCCAAGAAGGAGAATTTGTTGTGAAACGTATTTATCTAGGGGTTATAACTGTATTAATAATTGCTATAGTCCCGATTATTTTATGGCATTTAACACCAAGCAAACAATTAAATTTTGCTATTATTGATAAAACCGTTCCAAATGAGACTTATCGCGAACATTTAGGCTTAACATGGGCCTTAAATTATTTGAAATATGAACATCAAAATGGTCAGTATATAGTTAATCAGGATTATTTTGGTACGATACCTGATGTCAAGAACAAATCGGTTGAAGAAAAGTCATTACCAACTGATTATTCAGATTATGATGTCATTTATCTAGCAGATACATATGGGGTATATGAAGATGATTTTAAAGAGGAATCAGAAAGATTTGGTGCAAGAACAGAAAGAGTATTTGGAGGGTTAGAAGCAACAGAATGGAATAATATAATGAAACGCTTATTAAGTGATGAAAAAAGTTTATTCATTGCTGAATATAATTCCATTGCTTCACCTACTCCTCCAGATGTTCGAGAAGCAGTTCTCGATTATCTAGAAATGGATTGGAACGGATGGGTAGGAAGATACTTTGATGAGTTGAATTTTGAAAAGAACCTAGAAATACCGCAATGGGTTGTAGATGAATTTGGTGACGAGTGGAACTATGAAGGTGGCGGATTTATTTTAGTTAACGATTTTACTTATGAAGTAGTTGTTCTAGAATTAAATAAACATGTAAGTGATGAAGGTATTCGTCTTAAGTTCACTGATAAAGGAAAAGAATTTTTTGGATTAACATCATCTCCGAACTACAATTATTGGTTTGATATTGTGACACCATACGACGAGTCAAATGTTCTAGCAGATTATGATTGGAATTTAACTGATGAAGGGGAAAAGCTGTTAGATGAACATGGGATACCTGTTTCGTTTTCAGCTATAATTTCTAACGAACGAAAAAATGCAACAACTTACTACTTTGCAGGGGATTATAATGATGTCAATAATGTCCCTAAGTTCTATAGGTTCAAAGGAATGCAATTTTTTTACCAAATTGGTCAGAAGTTCTCTTCTGATGCATTTTATTGGACAACCTATATTCCGATGTTACAAAAAATATTAGAAAAATATGAAAATAGAGAAATTGAAGTTGAGGATAATGATAAAACTGTAGAATATAATGCACGTATTAACGGATATGAGTATGAAGTACTTCTAGATGGTGTCTGGCAACCTATTACAATTAAGGGAGTTAACTTAGGGATGGGGAAACCTGGGTATTTTCCTGGGGAAGCTGCAATAACTGAAACTGAATATTACAGATGGTTCCAACAAATAGGTGAAATGAATGCCAATACAATTCGTGTATATACATTACATCCGCCAGGATTTTACAATGCATTAGCAAGATATAATGCACAAGCTGAATCGCCAATTTATGTATTACACGGAGTATGGGTTGAGGAAGAAGGATTAAGGGATTCATTAGATGCATATGATCCTGAAACACTTGAAAATTACCGTAACGAGATGAAAACAATTGTTGATGCAATTCATGGAAATATTTATCTAGAACAAAGGGCTGGGCATGCATCTGGTCTATACGATACTGATATTTCCGAGTACGTAATAGGTTGGGTAATGGGAATTGAATGGTTTCCATTAATGGTACAAAATACAAACGAACTTCATAAGGATATTGGTCAGTACGAAGGTATTTATTTTGAAACAAAGAATGCACCACCTTTTGAATATTGGCTCGCTGAACAAATGGATTATATTACCCAGTATGAATATAATCAATACAATTGGATTCGCCCAATGAGTTTTACTAACTGGGTAACTACAGATATTTTAGAACACCCAAATGAGCCTGATCCAGAAGAAGATTTAGTCGGGGTTGATCCGAATGTAATTTATACTAAGGGTCTTGCTAACGAAGTGGGTCAGTTTGCATCCTACCACGTTTACCCATATTACCCTGACTTTTTGAATTACGAAGAACAATATTTAAATTATATTGATCATCGAGGTGAAAAAAATAGTTATGCAGGTTATCTATCCGATTTACGTTCAGTTCATCGTATGCCAGTACTAATCGCAGAATTTGGAGTTCCTAGTTCCCGAGGATTAACTCATGATAATCCTTATGGTTGGACACAAGGTTTTTTATCTGAAGAGCAGCAAGGTGAAATACTGACTCATCTCTTTGAAGATATTATTTCTGAGGATTATCTGGGAGGACTAGTTTTCACTTGGCAAGACGAATGGTTTAAACGTACTTGGAATACGATGGATTATGACAATCCCGAGCGTAGACCATACTGGTCAAATGCTCAAACAAATGAACAACAATTTGGATTGTTGAGTTTTGATCGACATAAAATTAAAGTGGATGGTGATTTATCAGAATGGACTTCGGATGTAACATTTGGTAATTCAAGTAAAAATGGAGTAGCTATGGTAGTTGATCATGATGAAAGGTACTTATACATCCAACTTAAAGGTGACTTACTTAACTCTAGTTCTGCACAGGTATTTATAGATGTTGTACCTAACCAAGGAAAAACAGCTAAATCCGATATTAAAGATATATCATTTTCTAATGGGGTAGATTTTGTTGTAGAGCTAAATAAAAATCAGCAATCCCGTGTTGTAATAGATCCTTATTATGATTTTTATTCCTATTTATATGGACATGAATTAAATATGATTGAGACGCCCTCTTCATTAGAAAAAAGGTCGAGTAAGGTTTTCGAGCCAATATACTATGTATTATCAGATAAACTTTATCTACCTAAAACAAAGGAAACCATTCCATTTCGAATATATGAAACAGGTAAATTAATTGAAGGTAATGGTAACCCAAATGCTGAAAATTACAATTCCTTAGCGGATTATTGTTGGACAAGCGAAGGAGTTGTGGAACTTCGTATCCCTTGGTTGTTGTTACAGTCAAAAGATCCAAGTAAAAAAGAGTTCATAGGTGATTTATACAAAGATGGATATAGTGCATCCGTTTTTATTGATGAAATATATTTAGGTGTATTATTAGTAGATAGTAAAGGTAGTGTAGTAGATTCATTACCTTCTGTAAAAAAAGGGGTACTAAACAATCTGCTTCCTTATACTTGGGAAAATTGGAATCTCCCATTGTCTGAGGAAAGATTGAAGCAGTCTTATTATGATTTGAAAGAACTATTTTCCTACTATGAATAATAAAAAAATGGCCATCTCAAATCAGTTTTGAGATGGCCATCATTATTTAGGTTTTAAAGGATTAACTTTTTAACTTTATTACTAGTTCTTCATCTGGTGTAACATATAATGTTTTTTGCTCAAAGTAAATGACAAATCCAGGTTTTGAGCCATTTGGTTTCTTTACTTGGCGTATTTCTGTGTAATCTACAGGAACAGATGATGACTCTCTTGCTTTACTAAAATACGCGCTTAATGTAGCCGCCTCAAATAATGTCGTTTCATCTGGATTATTTGAATGAATGACTACATGGGACCCAGGAATATCTTTTGTATGTAACCAAATATCTGTTTTCTTCGCAATTTTAAAAGTCAAATAATCATTCTGTTTATTGTTTTTACCAACAGAAATGGCAATACCTGAGGAAGAAACAAACTTTTCTGGTTCGGGTTTAGTTGGTTTTTTCTTTTTCTTTGAAGCTCGCATTCTCAAATAGCCTTGTTCTGCAAGTTCTTCTCTTATTTCCTCAATGTCTGCAGGTGATGCTTGTTCAACTTGTGAGATTAGCATTTCAAAGTATTTAATTTCTTGTTCTGCCTTTTCCATTTGTTCCTTAACCATGATTAATGCATTCTTTGCTTTATTGTATTTTGTATAGTAGCTCTGTGCATTTTCAATGGGCGTTTTTCGTACGCTTAGCGGAATGGTGATTTGTTCTTCATCTTCACTATAATAATTGTTGACTGTAACTTCTTTCATACCCTTTTCAAAATTGTATAAATTCGCCATTAGCAGTTCACCGTATAATTGGAACTGATCTAGTTTCGACGCGTTTTCTAAATCTTTATGAAGCTTTTTTAGTTTTAGTTTAAGTTTATTTACTTCATTTTGTAACCAACGTTCTAAATCGCCTGCTTGTTGTTTTACTCGCTCTCTTTCAGCGCGTGCGTAAAACACACGATCTAATAAAGTACTTAATGAATCAAAAGTAGTTGTTTGAGCTGATATATGTGTTATTTTGGTTGGAGAAAAATATATTTTTCCATTTGTTTCAATGTAAGATGGTTGTGCACTAGTAATGATCTCTTCCAGAAACGAATGGAAATTCTTCGTTATTTCTCCGTTTTCAATTCGGGAAATTAACTCATTTGCATGAAAGATTGAAAAACCTTTATAATGCTCTACTATTTCTTTCGCCGTTTTTTTGTTTTTGAAAAAATCAATAATTTCATCATCTGTTGTTGTAGAAGGATTTACTTTATTTTGCCCAGGAGGTGCAATGTAAAGCTGTCCGGGTAAAACAGTTCGATAACTATTAACAGAAGGAGGTAAATGTTTTAAACTATCGATAATTTTATCAGTTTCACTATCTATTAAAATCAAGTTACTATGACGTCCCATAATCTCAACGGTCAGTTTTCGATAAACTGTATCCCCAATTTCATTTTTACATTCAATACTAAGAGTAATCATCCGTTCAAACGCTTCTGTTTGTATAGCTTGAATAAACCCACCTTCAATATGTTTACGCAGTAACATACAAAACATTGGAGGTTCACTTGGATTGTCAATTGTTTTTTCAGTTAAATGAACTCGTGCATAAGAAGGATGTATAGAAAATAATAGTTTATGATTTTCTCCACCTGCACGAATATGGAGGACAATTTCTAAAGCGTTCGGTTGATGAACTTTTGTTATTCTTCCTGATAATAGCTTTGTTAGTTGTTTCGATAAAGCAAATGTAAATAATCCATCAAAGGCCATGATAGATTCCTCTTTTCTATTTAAAAATCAAATTACAGTTGTTATTATATAATTTTTTTATTAATTAAGGGAAACGTTGTTGTTTAATTCATTTGAAAGAAGCGAATCTTTTAAGTTTTATTACATTTATGCTATAAAAATCCCACTATTTTTAGTTCACTTTATGGTAATTTGGGGAAATCATGCTATACTAATATTTCTTAAGTTATATTTTACAAAACATATGTTATAATTGGAACATTATACAGAAAGGTGTGACGAACCTTGGTACGTAGTATGACTGGATTCGGCAGGGGGGTCACAACAACAGAGGATTATCAACTGACAGTTGAAGTGCGCTCAGTAAATCATCGGTTTTTAGAAACACATACTAAGTTCCCAAAAGAATGGTTAGAAATTGAATTATTAGCAAAAAAATTCATTTCACAAATTGTCAGTAGAGGAAAATTCGATTGTTTAGTAAATTTAAAAATAATGGAACAAACAGCTTCCAATATTCAAATCAACTGGCCCCTAATCGAAGCGTACAAAAACGCAAAAATTCAGCTTGAAAAAGAACTTCCTTTGAATGATAAATGGTCCATGGAAGAAATTCTATCCATTGAAAATGCTCTTATTTATGAAAAAAAGGAAATTTCAACAGACGAGTTAAAAGAAGCAGTAGAACAAGCCTTGAAGGAAGCAATGTTTAATTTAGTGCAAATGCGTGAACGTGAAGGAGAGCAATTAAAGATTGTTTTACTAAAATATAAAGATGAATTATTGGAACAAATTAAACAAATCCGATACTATTCTTCAACTGCAGTTGAAAGATATCGCGAAAGATTAATCGAAAGAATTAATGAAATTGCACAAGCGAATGTTTTGGAAGATCGACTACTTGCTGAAGTTGCGCTATTTGCGGAGCGTGTCGATATAACAGAAGAGCTAGATCGACTAGATAGTCATTTTCAACAATTAGTGGATACACTAAATGAGGATCATTCAATTGGTCGCAAGCTTGATTTTTTAATGCAAGAAATCTTACGAGAAATTAATACAATTGGGTCAAAAAATCAATCAACAGAAGCCTCTGTCGCAGTTGTACAATCGAAAACAATTTTAGAAAAAATGCGAGAACAAATACAAAATATCGAATAATTCGAAATGGCAAAATTATTTAAAGAGATTTAGTTAAGGGAGGGAAAATGCAAAATTATGAGAAAAGAACGAGGTTTATTAATTGTTCTATCAGGCCCTTCTGGTGTTGGTAAAGGTACAGTACGAAAAGAATTGTTTTCACAAGCTGGAACAAATTATGAATATTCTGTTTCCATGACGACTCGAAAACCTCGAGAGGGCGAAGTTGATGGTGTAGACTATTTCTTTAAATCTCGTGAAGAATTTGAAGCACTAATTGAGCAAGGTGGCTTACTTGAGCATGCCGAATTTGTTGGGAATTATTATGGAACGCCCATTGAATACGTGAATGAAACGTTAGATGCTGGAAGAGATGTGTTTTTAGAAATTGAAGTTCAGGGAGCTACTCAAATTCGTGAAAAAGCACCCGACGCATTATTTATCTTCCTTGCACCACCAAGTCTTTCAGAATTACAAAATCGACTGGTGAATCGCGGGACAGAATCGGAGGAAATTATTAAGAAGCGAATTGCAACTGCAAAGGAAGAGCTTGAAATGATGAGTCTATATGATTATGTAGTTGAAAATGATGAAATTCAAAGAGCCTGTGATAAAATAAATGCAATCATCGTTGCTGAACATTGTCGTAGAGAACGTGTAGAAAAAAGATATTTGTCCATGTTGAGAGGAGAGTAAGAATTATGTTATACCCGTCAATTGATGCTTTAAAAAAGAATATCGATTCTAAATATTCATTAGTTAGTCTTGCTTCAAAAAGAGCTCGCCAAATGCAAGAAGAAGGAAACGAAAAATTAGGTGACTATGTTTCTCACAAAACAGTAGGAAAAGCATTAGAAGAAATTGCTGCTGGTGTTTTAAATAAAGAAAAACAAGACGAATCAACTGTTTATCAAGATGAAGTTTAAACACCTATCTCGGTGATTATGTGAATTGTTAAAACATTTATGAATGAATAATCAAAGTTGTAGCTCCCGGAGAACTTTTCTTTGGGAGCTTATCATTTGAAAGGGTGGAATTGAGCATGAAAAGTCGAAATGTTTTGTTATGTGTTTCAGGTGGAATAGCCGTTTATAAAGCAGTAGCACTTGTTAGTAAATTAACTCAGGCAGGTAACAACGTTAAGGTAATAATGACGGAATCTGCAAAACAATTTGTAACACCGTTAAGCTTTCAAGTGATGTCTAAAAATGATGTGTATTTTGATACATTTGACGAAAAAGATTCAAGTTCAATTGCACATATCGATTTAGCCGATTGGGCAGATTTATTAATTGTTGCTCCGGCAACAGCAAATGTAATAGGAAAATTAGCAAATGGCATAGCAGATGATATGTTAACAACGACCTACTTTGCAGCTACTTGTCCTATTTGGCTAGCTCCTGCTATGAATGTACATATGTATGATCACCCTGCAATTAAACGAAATATTGCACGCTTAGCTGAAGACGGTTGTAGATTTATTGAACCTTCTGAAGGATATTTAGCATGTGGTTATGTGGGAAAAGGAAGACTTGAAGAGCCGGAGAAAATTACTCAACTCGTTTCAGAGTTTTTTGAAAGTGATGCGAAAAAGGAATGACTGGAAATATAGCTGAAGTAATAGTCGATGTAGCTGCGTATCCGGTTGATCGGCCTTTTGATTATCTAATACCAACTACAATGGAAGAGTTAATCGAGCTTGGATGTCGTGTAAAAGTTCCATTTGGTCCGAGGGATGTATTAGGGTTTGTTGTAGCAATTAAAAAAGAAACTGAAGTTCCACTAGAAAAAATTAAACCTATATCAAGTATTTTAGATATTGAACCCGTCATAACGAATGAAATGTTACATCTTGCAAAATGGTTAAAGAAAGATACAATCTGTTTTGAAATTGATGCATTACAAGTCATGTTGCCTTCTGCACTCCGAGCAAAATATGAAAAAATCGTAGCTCTTCAAACAGAAGTTGAACAATTACCACTTATTCTACAACCGTATTTCGAACATTCTAAAAAAGTAAATTATAAAATATTTGAAAAAGATCATATACTTTCGGATTTAAAACGAGCACTCAAAGATCAGCAAATTGTGATTGAAAATGTTGTGAAACAAAAAGGGAGTATTAAGGAAGTCCGTAAAGTAAAAATAAATGATTCTCTAGAAGAACTTCAAGTGATCTATCATGCTATTTCAAATCGAGCTAAAAAGCAGAAGCAGATTGTAAATTGGATGATGGGTCATGTGGGTGAAATACTAGATCCACATGTACTATTTCAAGAAACAAATTCAACACAAGCTGTACTACAGGCGGTTATTGAAAACGGAGCGGCTCAATTTATACAACAAGAAGTTTATCGTGATCCTTTTACTAATGAAGTAAAGAAGACTGCATTTTTAGATTTAACGAGTGAACAATCTTTTGCCCTAGAACAAATTACTAAAGCAATGAATAACAAGATGCCGGAGACCTTTTTACTTCACGGTATAACGGGTAGTGGAAAAACAGAAGTTTATTTACAAACAATTGAAAAATGCTTATTGGATGGAAAAGAAGCAATCGTCCTCGTACCTGAAATTTCATTGACACCACAAATGACGGAGCGGTTCCGTTCAAGATTCGGAGAGCAGGTTGCAGTATTGCACAGTGGGCTATCCGTAGGTGAAAAATACGATGAATGGCGAAAAATTCATGAAGGCAAAGTAAAAGTAGTTGTTGGTGCCCGTTCTGCTGTTTTTGCTCCATTTGAGAATGTCGGCATCATTATTTTAGATGAAGAGCACGAATCAACCTACAAACAAGAAGATTCACCGAGATACCATGCACGAGATGTAGCTATTTGGAGAAGTAATTATCATAAGTGCCCTGTTATTTTAGGCAGTGCGACACCCTCATTGGAATCTTATGCGAGAGCGAAAAAAAATGTCTATACATTACTAACATTAAAAAATCGGGCGTTAAATCAATCTTTACCCGAGGTTCAAGTAGTAGATATGAGGGAAGAGTTGAAAAAAGGCAATCGTTCTATGTTTTCCGAAAGTTTAGTTGAAGCAATACGGACACGTTTAATTAGCAAAGAACAGATGGTATTGTTTTTAAATCGTCGTGGTTATTCATCATTTGTTATGTGTAGAGATTGTGGCACCGTAATTCAATGTGAAAACTGTGATATTTCTCTAACGTATCATAGAGCAAATGAACAATTAAAATGTCATTATTGTGGATTTGAACAGCATCTTCCAAAAAATTGTCCGCAATGTCAAAGTGATCATATCCGTTATTTTGGAACCGGGACACAGAAAGTTGAAGAAGAGATTGCAAAGCTTTTCCCTGAAGCAAGGGTGCTACGAATGGATGTTGATACGACAAAGGGAAAGGGTTCGCATGAGCGGATATTGGAAGCATTTGGTGAAGGGAAAGCTGATATATTACTAGGAACTCAAATGATTGCAAAAGGACTTGATTTCCCAAATATTACACTTGTAGGTGTATTGAGCGCGGATACTTCGCTACATTTGCCTGATTTTCGTTCAGCCGAGAAAACATTCCAATTATTAACACAAGTAAGTGGTCGTGCTGGAAGACATTATTTACCTGGTCAAGTAATCGTCCAAACTTATACGCCAGAACATTATGCAATTGAACTTGCCAAAGAACAAAATTATGAACCTTTTTATGAACGCGAAATGTGGACACGACATGAAGCTGGTTACCCGCCATATTATTATTTAGCGCTTGCTCAAATTTCACATGAGGATGTCATAATGGCGGCAGAATATGCACAAAAGATGGTCGATTATTTACGTTCAAAATTATCGTTTAATGTATCAATTATAGGACCAACTGCATCTAGTATTAGTCGACTACAAAATAGATATCGATACCAATGTTTGATAAAATACAAAATAGAACCAAATTTGAATGAAACATTTATTCAATTAATTAAAATGTATCGCTCAGACTGGATAAAAAAGGGGATACAACTTTCAATTGATTTGAATCCATCTTCTATATAAGAGAGAAATGAGAGGTAAAAAGATGGCTATTAAAGAAATCGTTAAACATCCTTCAGAGGTGCTAACACGTAATTGTAATGAAGTAACTGAGATTAATGACAATATTATTCAACTACTTGATGATTTATATGACACGATGGTTGAGTATGATGGTGTTGGAATTGCAGCTCCGCAAATTAATGTTCCATTAAGAGTTGCCATCGTTGAATTAGGTGAAGAACGCCATATATTAGAAATGATTAATCCGACTGTACTTGAAGTGGATGGTGCAGCTGTTGATATAGAAGGTTGTCTAAGTTTTCCAGGACTATACGGAGAAGTAGAAAGACCAACCTATGTGAAAATAGAAGCTTGTGATCGAGAGGGACAAGTTTATGAGCTAGAAGCTGGTGATTTTGATGCACGGGCTATTTTGCATGAAATTGACCATTTAAACGGAGTTTTATTTAATTCTAAGTTAATTCGGGTTGTGACAGAAGAAGAACTTGAAGAAATGTATGCGGAGGAGGAATAGTCATGACGAAAGTCATTTTTATGGGAACGCCTCAATTTTCTGTGCCAATTTTATCGATGCTTCACGATGAAGGCTATGACATTTTAGCAGTAGTTACTCAACCTGATCGCCCAGTTGGCAGAAAAAAAGTGTTAACCCCTCCGCCGGTAAAAGAAGAGGCATTGCGCCTAAACCTTAAAGTGATTCAACCAGAAAAGCTAAAAGGTTCTGCTGAACTTGAGGAGATAATAGAACTAAATGCAGATATTATTGTAACTGCAGCATTTGGCCAAATCTTACCTAAACAGTTACTAGATGCACCGCGTCTTGGGTGTATCAATGTACATGCTTCATTACTACCAAAGTACAGAGGTGGTGCACCAATACATCAAGCGATATTGGATGGGCAAACTAAAACTGGAGTTACCATTATGTATATGGCAGAAAAACTAGATGCAGGTGACATCATCTCGCAAAGACAGGTTAATATAGAAGAAACGGACCATACAGGCCAACTGTTTGATAAATTGAGTATTTTAGGTCGAGAATTATTAAAGGAAACTTTACCTACTATTATTGCTGGGACAAATCAACGAATCCCTCAAAAAGAAGAAGAAGCAACCTTTGCACACAATATCTCTCGACAACAAGAACGGATTGATTGGTCTAATGATTCGAAAACAATATATAACCAAGTGCGCGGTTTACATCCGTGGCCAGTAGCCTATACGACACTTAATGGCGAAAACGTCAAAATATGGTGGGCGCAAACGGGACATGCATTAACTGAATTACAACCTGGATCAGTTGCCAAAATTAATGATGATAGCTTTGAAATAGCAACAGGTGATGGAAAAACCCTCGTTGTGTTAGATTTACAACCGGCGGGGAAAAAAAGAATGACTGCCCAAGATTATTTACGAGGTACTGGTTCAAAATTACAGATTGGGGACCTATTTGAATGACGTCAAAAAAGAAAGTACAAATTTGGGACGGTAATGTTCGAGATGCAGCTTTAACAATCCTTTTAGCTGTGGATAAAAATCAAGCGTATAGTAATTTATTATTAAATCAAACAATTAATAAATATAAGATTGAAGCAAAAGACCGTGCATTACTTACAGAAATTACTTATGGGACATTGCAGCATAAATATACGCTAGATTACTACTTAGAGCCTTACCTTCGTTCAAAAGTTGAACTATGGGTAAAATGGCTTCTTCGTCTTTCGCTATACCAAGTTGTGTACCTATCTAGAATTCCAGCACATGCAGTAGTTAATGAAGCAGTAGAAATTGCAAAGAGAAGAGGGCATAAGGGAATTGCATCTACAGTGAATGGTATCCTTCGAAGTATACAACGTAATGGTATACGTTCACTTGACGAGATTAAAGATTCAGTGCAAAGACTAGCAATTGAGACGAGTCACCCGGAATGGTTAGTTGAACGTATGATACATTCATATGGTGAAGAAGTTACTAGTGAAATGTTAAAAGAAAATAATGTGCCACCAATCTTAACGGCTCGAATTAATACACTGAAAACGACTGTAGAGGAAGTTATTGAATTATTAAATGAAGAAGGCGTAAGTGCGAAGCAAAGTGACTTAATTCCAGAGTGTATTCATATTATGAGTGGTCAATTAGTTAGTACAAAAGCATTTAAGGCTGGCTTATTAACTATCCAAGATGAAAGCTCTATGATGCCAGCCAATGTGCTAAATCCACAAGCAGGGTGGCGTGTATTAGATATGTGTGCTGCCCCAGGTGGTAAAACGACACATTTAGCCGAAAAAATGGGGAATATAGGTTCTATATTAGCGACAGATATTCATCCGCATAAACTAGACCTAATTGACGAAACAACAGCTCGGCTTGGGCTTGATATTATCCAAACTGCACCTGTGGACGGTCGTAAAGCGGCTGAACTGCTACCAAACGAATCCTTTGATGCAGTACTTGTAGATGCGCCATGCTCTGGTCTAGGTGTAATGCGCAGAAAGCCAGATATAAAATATACAAAAAGAGAAGAAGATATTGAAAGCTTACACAAAATACAACTCCAACTCCTTTCAAATGCAGTTAAAGTATTAAAAAAAGGTGGTCGACTTGTTTATAGTACATGTACTGTAGATCGAGCGGAAAATGAAGGAACAGTTCAAGAATTCCTAACGTCACATACTGAGATGGAATTAATACCAATTGAAAATTTACCGACAGAACTAATAGAAAAACAACAAAAGGGAATGTTACAAGTATTTCCTCAAGACTTTGGCAGCGATGGGTTCTTCGTTGCTGCATTTCAAAAGAAAAGTGAATAAAGCGCCCGCTCATACCCATAACTGCCTGCGAGTATTCAATGAAGCAATTTCACAGTCTTCACTAAAGTAATCGAAGCAATGCTCTGGTACGGCGCTTTATACTAGACAAGAAAAAAGGAGATTCCAATTAAAAATGGATCAAAATAAATTTAACGAACGAATACAAGATTTAGTAGAAGAAGCAGAAGATACGCCTGTTCGACGTGAAAAAAAAGAAAAACCACAATTGAAAGAATCAATCTATTCATTACGATTAGATGAATTGAAAGATTGGTTAAAAGAAAATGGCGAAAAACCTTTTCGTGCAACACAAATATATGAGTGGTTATATGAAAAACGTGTTAAAACATTTGAAGAAATGTCAAACCTATCTAAAGAGTTAAGAGAAAAATTAGCAAGTAATTTTGCGTTAACAACACTCTCAACCATTATTAAACAAGAATCAAAAGATGGAACCATTAAATTTTTATTTCAACTACAAGATGGTTTTTCAATCGAAACGGTATTAATGCGTCATGATTATGGAAATTCCGTTTGTGTAACAACACAAGTAGGGTGCCGTATTGGTTGTACTTTCTGTGCATCTACTTTGGGTGGGTTAAAACGACATCTACTTGCTGGTGAAATCGTTGAACAAGTGGTAAAAGTACAACAAGCATTAGATGAGGTCGGTGAACGAGTTTCGCATATCGTTATCATGGGTATTGGTGAACCGTTTGATAATTATGATTCGATGATGAACTTCTTAAAGGTTATTAACCATGAAAAAGGATTAAATATTGGTGCTCGCCATATTACCGTTTCAACATCAGGTATTATTCCTAAAATCTATCAGTTTGCTGATGAACAATTACAAATTAACTTTGCATTATCATTGCATGCTCCTAATCAAGAACTTCGAGAAAAATTAATGCCGATTGCAAGAGCATACAAACTTGATAAATTGATTGAGGCAATCAAATATTACACAGAAAAAACTGGTCGACGTGTAAGTTTTGAATATGGTTTATTTGGTGGAGAAAATGATTCTGTTGAACATGCTGAAGAATTAGCTAAACTAATAAAAGGAATAAAATGTCACGTTAACCTAATACCTGTTAACTATGTACCAGAACGTAATTATGTACGTACACCACGTAATGAAATCTTTGCATTTGAAAAAACCTTGAAAAAGCACGGAATCAATGTAACTATTCGTCGAGAACATGGCTCAGATATTGATGCTGCTTGTGGTCAATTAAGAGCGAAAGAGAGAGCGCAGGAGACGAGGTGAGAACTTTGAAGTTTACTGTAGAAAGTGATATAGGGTTAAAACGTAAGGTAAATGAAGATCGAGCGGCGTTCATAGAGCGCCTCGATCATTTTAAACTTGCTATATTAGCTGATGGTATGGGCGGCCATAACGCTGGCGATGTTGCTAGTGAAATGGCTATTAAAGAGATGGAGTACTTATTTAAAAATGCTATTTCTAAAAACTTTGAAACCATCCATAAGAAAAGAACATGGATGTACGAAGTAATTAAAACGATAAACGAAAAAATATATAAGTATTCTTTGAAAAATCAAGAATGCAACGGAATGGGAACAACATTAATTGCTGTTTTAATTGATAAAGAGCAATGTTTAATAAGTCATATTGGAGATAGCCGAGTATACCACTTTACTTCAAAAAAAGTAGAACTTATCACTAGAGACCATTCTTACGTCAATATTTTAGTGGAGAATGGTGAAATAAGTGAAGAAGAGGCTGAAAATCACCCACAAAAAAATGTCATTATTAAAGCATTAGGAACTGAAACGACAATCGAACCGGATTTTTATGAGGTGAATTTAGAAGAGGACTCTTATTTACTGATTTGTTCGGATGGACTAAGCAATAAACTTTCTACAGATGAAATGTCAGCCATATTAATATTAGATATGTCAATTGAAGAAAAGGGAAGAAAATTAGTTCAACTTGCAAATGATAGTGGTGGGGAAGATAACATTTCACTAGTTCTTATGTCAGTAAGTAATGAGGAGGTGTAACAGATGATGATTGGAAAAAGAATTAATGATCGATATAAAATATTGCGATATGTAGGCGGCGGAGGAATGTCCAATGTATATTTAGCACATGACATCATATTAAATCGAGATGTTGCCGTTAAAGTCTTAAGATATGATTCCTCAAACGAGGAAGAATTCCACCGTAGATTTCAGCGAGAAGCACAATCAGCAACTAGCCTAATGCATCCAAACATTGTAAGTATCTATGATGTTGGTTCAGACGAAGATATGCACTATATCGTAATGGAATATATTAATGGCAAAACGTTGAAACAATACATAAATGAGTTTTCACCTTTGTCGCCTGCTCGTAGTGTACACATTATGAAGCAGTTAACAAGTGCAATTGCCCATGCACATGAGAATCATATTATTCATCGCGATATTAAACCTCAAAATATTTTAGTTAACGAAGATGGTGATGTGAAAATTACCGATTTTGGTATATCTACTACGTTAAGTGCAACGAGTTTTACGAAAACGAATTCTGTATTAGGAACGGTTCATTATCTATCTCCTGAACAAGCAAGAGGCGGAAATGCAACGAAAAAATCTGATATTTATGCTCTCGGCATTGTTTTATATGAATTATTAACTGGCGAATTACCATTTTCGGGTGAATCAGCAGTATCTATAGCACTCAAACATCTGCAATCTGAAACACCATCAGTTCGAGCATTTGATGCATCTATTCCGCAATCGTTGGAAAATGTCGTCTTAAAAGCAACGGCTAAAAACCCAGCGCATCGATATCATTCTGTCGAAGAAATGGAAGAAGATTTAGACACAGCTTTATCACCTACTAGGGTAAATGAAGCGAAATTTGTACCACCGATTGACAATGATGCGACGAAAGCTATTCCAATAATTAAAGAACCATTACCGATTACCGAAATATCAAATACAAAAATTGTTCGCCCTGATGAATCCGATAATGGAAAGAAACAGAAAAAACAACCACACGAACAAAAGAAAAATAAACAAGGTAAGGGAAAAATATTTGCGATTATTGGAGCATCCGTCGTTATTTTACTGATCCTTGCTATTTTCTTAATTAACATGTTGAATCCGAAAAAAATTGAAATTCCTGATGTAGCGAATATGGAGATTTTAGACGCAATCTCAATGCTTGAAGAAGCAGGTTTTGAAATAGGAGAACAAAGAGAACAACATTCGGAAGAAGTTGAAGCTGGTCTTGTTATTGGAACAAATCCAGAAGCAGGGATCGAACGTATTTCTGGTACTGAAATTGATTTAATTGTTAGTTTAGGAAATGATAGTGTAGAAATGCCTGACTATACTGGTCAACGTATCAGCCAAGTATCGGTAATACTTGAGAAGGGCGAATATTTAGATTTTAAGATTGAAGAACAATATTCAGATGAATATGATGAAGGTACAATTATTGAGCAATCTCCTAAAGCTGGAGATGAAATAGTACCAAAGGATACTGTCGTTACATTAACGGTGAGTAAAGGGAAACAATTAATTAAGGTTGCAGACCTTTCAGGCTATAACGAAGCCGCGTTAAATGAATATGCAAATAATTCAGGATTTAAAATTGAAATACAAGCGGAAGAACATTCTGACGATATTCCAGCAGGAAATGTTATATCTCAAAATCAGGAACCAAATACTGAATTGGAAAAAGGATCTACTATAAAAGTCGTTATATCCAAAGGTCCTGCAGAAAAAGCAGTAAAAATATATAACCTAAATTTAGTGATTCCCTATGATCCGCTGGAGTATGGTCAAGAACAAAATGTAAGAATTTTTATTCAAGATCAAAACAACGTCATGGTAGAACCAGTAGAGGAATTTACAATTACAGAAGACTTTGATTATTCTACACAGTTAGAAATTGAAGAAGGCCAAACAGCTGCTTATCGTATTGAAAGAGATTCAAAAGTAATAGCAGAAGACAAAATTCCATATGACGAACTAAATTAAGGAGGAATTAGATGGCTCAAGGCCAAATTCGGAAAGCATTAAGTGGTTACTATTATGTTTATGATAATGGGGAGCTAATACAATGTCGTGGTAGAGGTGTTTTTCGCAATCGAGGAGAGGCACCTTTAGTTGGCGATATTGTAGATTATACAAAAGAAGGTGACTCGGATGGTACGATTATGAAAATCCATCCAAGAACAAATGAATTAGTCAGACCACCAATTGCAAACATAGATCAGGCCCTGTTAGTCTTTTCAGTAAAAGAACCTGATTTTAATTCACTTTTATTGGATCGTTTTCTAGTTGTTTTAGAATCTTTCCATGTACAGCCAATTATTTGTTTAACAAAAACAGACCTACTTACAGATGAAGAACGGAAAGAATTGCTCCCAATTATTGATGATTACAGAAAAATTGGTTACGAAATAATTGAAACATATAAAAATGACGAACTGTTGATCGATCAACTTCAACCTATTTTAAAACAAAAAACTAGTGTTTTAGCAGGTCAATCGGGTGTAGGAAAATCAACTTTGTTAAATACGTTAATACCAGATTTAGATTTAAAAACAGGTGTTATTTCCCAAAGTTTAGGAAGAGGTAAACATACAACACGCCATGTTGAATTAATTGAAGTATGTAATGGTTTGTTAGCGGATACACCGGGCTTTAGCTCATTCGATTTTGATACAATTGAAAAAGAAGAGTTAACTGAATGTTTCCCTGAATTTTCACAATTAAGCGAAGGATGTAAGTTCAGAGGATGTCTTCACATAAAGGAACCTAAATGTGCTGTAAAGGAGGCACTAGAGCAAGGAGAAGTTCCCCCTTATCGTTACGAGCATTATGAACAATTTTTACAAGAAATACTTGATCGAAAGCCGAGGTATTAATTATGATACAAATTGCGCCATCAATATTATCCGCAGATTTTGCAAAGTTAGGAATGGAAGTGAAAGAAGTAGAAGAAGCAGGAGCATCACTAATCCATATCGATGTAATGGACGGTCACTTTGTACCAAATATAACAATGGGACCGATAGTGGTTGAGGCACTTCGACCAATTACGAAGCTTCCTTTAGATGTTCATTTAATGATTGAAAATCCTGATCAATATATCGAACAATTTGCTAAAGCGGGTGCTGATTGGATTTCTGTTCACGTGGAAGCATGCAGACATTTGCACAGAACGATTCAATTAATCCGCTCATTTGGAGTAAAACCAGGAGTAGTCTTAAATCCACATACTCCGATTGAATCAATCCAACATATATTAGAGGATGTTGAGTTTGTGTTGTTTATGACTGTTAACCCAGGTTTTGGAGGTCAAAAATTTATTTCTTCTGTTATTCCTAAGATTGAGGAATTGTCGAGAATGATTAAAGAACGTGATCTCCAAATTGAAATTGAGATTGATGGCGGAATCAATGCTGAAACAATAGTTCCTTGTGCAAAAGCTGGAGCAACTATTTTTGTTGCGGGTTCTGCTATATATAACAAAGACGACCGTGCTCTCGCCCTCAAAGAGATTAAGGATGCAGGAGAGAGTGCAATTAAATGACAACCGTAATCGTTTGTTCAGGGGGACCAGAAAACGAACTACCTTACCTTAAAATGTATCAATCATTGGAAGAAGTTTACTTTATTGGCGCAGATAAAGGTTCGTTGTATTTATTGAATCAAGGTATAACCCCTGATGAAGTTGTAGGCGATTTTGATTCTTTAACAGAAGATGAATGGATTAAAATAACAAAAACTGTGAGTAAAATTAATAAAGTTAAAGCTGAAAAAGACGATACGGATACAGATATTGCGTTATCAAGCGCATTACTATATAAACCTACTAATATTATTCTAACGGGTGTAACGGGAGGTAGGCTTGATCATTACGAAGCTGCCATACGTTCAGTTTACCGAATTCAAAAGGAAAACTTACATATACAAATGAAAATCGTCGACGCAAAAAATGAAATTAGTTTTCTTTTCCCTGGTAAACACAAACTAAATCAGAATGGCAATTACCGATACCTTTCTTTTTTTGCGTATGAACAGAATGTAGTAGACGTTACTTTACGTGGTGTAAAATATGAAACTACAAACCAAATCATTCAGATTGGTACCTCTCGTTTTACTAGTAATGAAATGAATTCTCATGATGGGTATATCTCCTTTTCTTCTGGCATATGTTTAATGATAAGAAGTAGTGACTGAAAGAAGGAGGGCAGAATTTGAGAGTTTACACATTCCAGTTGCCGAAATTTGTTAGTAGTTTCACTCGTGCATGTATTAATATGTTCAAGGGTGGTAAAAAGAAGGAAAAAAATAAATAAAAATGCACTTATACTTTCTAGGATCTGATGTTATAGCTTTAAAGTTAAGGGGTTGCACTTAGGTGCAACCCCTTTTACTTAGTGTGCCCGGCATGGGCTACAACTTGGTGGTGAAAGTCCACTACAGGCTTGGCAGTAGGAACTGTTAGCTGATGGCAAGGGTGTCCACCGTGAGGTGGAATCTGAAGGAAGCCGGAGGCAAAATCCCGAACTGACGGACAGAAACTATATATAAGGCTGAATTGGAATGGACGAGTTTGCTAAACAAAACGAAGTCCAATACTGCACGAGTTCCATACAGTAAATATAGCAGTTACATGGGAGGAAGGTTGTAGCTCTTACCCGGGGAGGTCTTACAAGGGTTCCCGACAAGAGAGATGGAATATCTCACAGGAACAAGCTTACCAGTGATGGCAAGCTGAATTGTAAGAAGTCAGCAGAGGTCATAGTAGTTTCTCTGAAATGAAGGACTGAACAATAGCAATCTTGAAGAATTACGGAGGTGATGGCAGTGCAAAGACCGCAGAAAACATCGCAAGATGGCTGTTTGCAAAGGGATAAGTTGGAAACTGAAGAGTATGCAAGAGTGTGTAGTCCTGCCGTTAAAGAAGTAGGTCAACAAGATGGTATCGATTTAATTGATAAAGTAATTGATAGTAATAATCTTTTCAGAGCATGTAAGAAGGTTAAAGCCAACAAAGGTGCGCCTGGAATAGATGGAATGACAGTAGATGAACTTTTTGGTCATGTCAGTAAATACCTACCCCATCTTAAGAGAAAACTGAAAGATGGCTCATATAAGCCTCTTCCAGTCAAACGGGTTGAAATCCCGAAGGCGGATGGTACAAAACGAAAATTAGGCATTCCATGTGTTAGAGACCGTATGGTCCAACAAGCAATATATCAAGTAATAGGTGGAATAATAGACCCGAAATTTTCCGATTCAAGTTTTGGTTTTCGACCAAATAGAAACCAACACCAAGCCATAAAGAAATCTATCAAATACTATGAACAAGGCTATAAAGTGGTAGTGGATTGTGATCTCAAAAGTTACTTTGACACCATTAACCATCAAAAGCTAATGGAATACCTCAAGGAATTCATTAAAGATAAAATTATATTAAAGCTAATTTGGAAATTTCTTAAAAGCGGAATATTAGAGAATGGCTTTACCAAACCAACTGAATTCGGTGCGCCTCAAGGCGGTGTACTTTCACCAATTCTTAGTAATGTTTATTTAAATCAGTTAGATATAGAACTGGAGGAAAGAGGACATAAATTCGTTCGCTTTGCGGATGATTTTTGCATCTACGTTAAAAGTAAACGAGCTGGTGAACGTGTCCTTGATAGCATTACAAAGTTTTTGGAGAAGGAACTGAAGCTGACAGTTAATAAAACTAAAAGTAAGGTGGGGTCTCCGACCAAACAAAAATTTTTAGGTTTCTGTATCCACAGTACATCTAAAAGTACAGGATGTAGACCACACCACTCCGCGAAGAAAAGATTCAGAGATAAACTAAAATATAAAACTAGACGAAATCGTACTGGTAAATTTGAGGATATCGTTAAAGAAATTAATCAAGTTACGGTTGGATGGATAAATTACTATGGCATTGGTTTGATGAAAATGTTCATTCAAGATATGAGAAAGTGGCTAAACCATCGGTTAAGGCAACTTATTTGGAAAAGGTGGAAGAAAGTCAAGACAAGGTACTATCAACTTAGGAGATTAGGTATCCAACACAATGAAGCCTGGAAAGTAGCGAATACCCGTAAGGGTTATTGGAGGATTTCAGGAAGTGAAACTCTACATAAAGCTATTAGAACAAAAACGCTCATCAAATGGGGAATAAAGGACCTTAATTATTTGTATGAGCGTCGATACTTAAGTTATTGAACCGCCGTATACGGAACCGTACGTACGGTGGTGTGAGAGGTCGACTAGCCAATTAATGGCTAGTTTCCTACTCGATTTATTATTACAAAATTGTTATAAATAAAAACCATCGATTTAAAAAATCGATGGCTTACACGGTATAATACAAAGCATTTCGCTCCGCTTTTCAAACTATACGCGTTCTACTTTACCTGATTTTAAAGCACGAGTTGAAACCCATACGCGTTTTGGTTTACCATTAACTAAAATACGAACTTTTTGTAAGTTAGCACCCCATGTACGTTTGTTAGCGTTCATAGCGTGTGAACGGTTGTTACCTGTACGAGTTTTACGACCAGTGATAACACATTGTTTAGGCATCTATATTCCCTCCTTACAGATGAATCTGAAAGATTGTTCTTCAGTTCTTTTATTTCACATACTATAATAATTTATCATAGGTCATGAATCTATGCAACCAATTTCGAATATCCTTTCAAGAAAAAAACCTTTACACTATAAAGTTATATTATAATAAATGGTGCACTTCTCCAGTTGGGTATCCATTTAATGTCAAACAAATCTTACAAATAATTTTATCTTTTGGTACAAACTATAATTAAGATGAACCTTTTCTTTTATAATCAATTTATGTGTAGTACAATATGATTAGCCAAAAAGAGGCAAAGGAGGCATAGACATGTCAGTAGAAATAAAAAATGATTTCGGACAAATTGACATATCTAATGATGTAATTGCTCAAATTGCAGGCGGTGCTGCAATTGAATGCTATGGTGTTGTAGGCATGGCGTCGAAACATCAAATTCGTGATGGTTTAACAGATATTTTACGTAAAGAGAATTTTGCGAAAGGAGTTATTATCCGTCAAAAAGATAATGAACTCCATATTGATATGTATATAATTGTAAGTTATGGTACGAAAATTTCTGAGGTCGCTTACCAAGTACAATCTAAAGTAAAATATACAGTAAACAAAACATTAGGAATGAGTGTTCAATCAGTTAATATTTTTGTTCAAGGCGTTCGTGTTATGAATGCGTAAGAGGAGGATTTATTTTCAATGAAGTCAATAGACGGCTTAAAGTTTGCTGAAATGGTCCAGATGGGTGCACATCACCTGTCCCAGAATGCAAATTATGTTGATTCATTAAATGTGTTTCCGGTTCCGGACGGAGATACTGGAACAAATATGAATTTATCGATGACATCAGGTGCCAAGGAGACAGAGACAAATGCTCAAAAACATATTGGGCATACAAGTCAAAGTCTTTCTAAAGGATTACTAATGGGAGCTAGAGGGAACTCTGGCGTTATTTTATCTCAACTTTTCCGTGGATTCGGTAAATATATTGAAAGAGAAGAAGAAATCGGTGCTGTAAAATTAGCAAGTGCTTTTCAAGCAGGTGTAGATACAGCTTATAAAGCAGTTATGAAACCTGTTGAAGGGACAATTTTAACAGTTGCTCGAGAAGCTGCAGCAAAAGCAGTAGAAGTAGCGGAAAGTGAAGATAATGTTATTCGAGTAATGGAAGCGTTAGTTGAAGAAGGACGGAATTCGCTGAATAGAACACCTGATTTACTTCCAGTTTTAAAAGAAGTTGGAGTAGTGGATAGCGGTGGACAAGGATTATTATTCATTTATGAAGGATTTCTTGCTTCGTTAAAAGGTGAAGCGCTTCCAGAGAGAAATAATACATCGATTGATGATTTAATTAGTGCGGAACACCACAGAGCTCAAGACTTTATGAGTACGGAAGAAATTGTTTTCGGTTATTGTACCGAAATTATGGTTCGTTTAGAAACAGATAAAGAACCATTCGATGAGCAAAAATTCCGTCAAGAGTTAGACGGTATGGGTGACTCTTTACTTGTTGTTTCTGATGATGAAATTGCTAAAGTACATATCCACTCTGAAACTCCAGGAGCTGTACTGAGTGCAGGTCAAAAATATGGCAGTTTAATTAAAATTAAAGTTGATAATATGCGTGAACAGCATTCTGCAATTGTCAACGAACCATCAGGTCAAACTTTGACAACACAACCAAGGAAAGAAAAACATCCATACGCAGTTGTAACTATTGCAATGGGTGAGGGTATTGCCAATCTCTTACGTAGTATTGGTGCTTCCTATGTCATTGAAGGTGGTCAAACAATGAACCCTTCAACAGAAGACATCGTAAAAGCGGTGAAAGAAATTGGAGCGGAACGTGTCATCATCTTACCAAACAACAAGAATATTATTATGGCGGCTGAGCAAGCAGTCGAATTATTAGATATCGAGGCAACAGTTGTTGCAACAAAAACAATTCCACAAGGAATGGCAGCAATACTAGCATTTAACCCAGAAGCTTCGGTTAGTGAAAATAGAGATGGTATGACAAGAGCTTTTGAAAGTGTAAAAACCGGCCAAGTTACTTACGCAGTTCGTGATACTTCTATTGATGGTGTAGAAATTAGAAAAGATGATTTTATGGCACTTGCTGAGGGTAAAATTGTTCTTTCAACACCGAATTTATTAGATGCAGCTCGAAAAGTAGTGACAGATTTAGTCGATGAGGATAGCGAAATTGTTACTATTCTATTTGGCGAAGACGCAACAGAGCAAGATGCGAATGAATTAGCAAGCTTTATTGAAGAGAATTATCCGGATGTGGAAGTAGAAATTGTTGATGGTAAACAGGCGTTGTATCCATTTATTTTAGCAATTGAATAATTTCTAAGCATTGAGTGACAAAAGTTTGTATAAGCTTTTGTCACATTTTTTATTTTTAGATACAATAGTAGTGATGGTGCATATAAGTGAAGCTGGAGGTGCTTTAATAATGAGTGTTTTATATGAACCAGTGACAACATTAAGGGGCATTGGAAAAGAAACAGCAGAGCACTTGGCGGATATGGGTATATACACAATTAGTGACTTAATTTGGAATTTTCCTTACCGACATGAAGATTTTCGTTTAAAAGACTTAACCGAAACTCCCCATAATGAAAAAGTAACAATTGAAGCAAGAGTAGATAGCGAACCGACAGTTCAGTTTCTTGGTAGAAATAAATCGAGGTTACAAGTGAAAGTATTAGCTGGTCGCCATCTAGTAAAAGTAATCTTCTTTAATCAGGCCTATTTACGTACCAAACTAACTCCGGGAGCCATTGTGACGGTTTCAGGGAAATGGGATCGTGGTAGACAGGTAATTAATGGTACAACAATTAAATTTGGACCCAAAACGGATAATGCTGATTTTGAGCCTGTTTATAGTTTAAAGGGAAATCTTCACCAAAATAGATTTCGTAAATTGATGCGTCAGGCATTGGATTCAGTTAGTTCGGAACTAGTAGACACTTTGCCATCAGATTTACTTGATCAGTATAAATTATTAGAAATTGTGGAGGCGTTAGAGGGGGTTCATTTTCCGAAGGATGGAAATCATGCAAAACAAGCAAGAAGACGTTTTGTATATGAGGAATTATTACATTTTCAATTGAGAATTCAGGCTTTGCGTAAAGTGCGAAAGGATAATGAACAAGGACTTTCAATTCAATATGATTTGGCGAGGGTGCGGGAATTTATAGCAACCATCCCTTTTCAATTAACAGACGCCCAAAAACGTGTAGTGAACGAAATATGTAAAGATTTGAAAGAGCCAAGCCGAATGAATCGTCTTTTGCAAGGGGATGTTGGTTCTGGTAAAACTATCGTTGCTGCAATTGGTTTATATGCAGCGGTTACTGCCGGATACCAGGGAGCATTAATGGCACCAACAGAAATACTTGCAGAACAACATGCAACATCACTTTCTGATTGGCTCGAACCACTAGGTGTACGAATTGCTCTACTATCTGGCTCAACAAAATCAAAAGCGAGAAAAGTCATTCTTGAACAATTACATAATGGTGAAATCGATATATTAATAGGGACACACGCCCTTATACAACCTGATGTCGTTTTTCAAAACCTAGGTTTTGTCATTACAGACGAACAACACCGTTTTGGTGTAGAGCAACGAAGAATTTTACGCGATAAGGGGCTCCAACCGGACGTTATGTTTATGACGGCAACCCCAATTCCAAGAACACTTGCCATCACCGCATTTGGGGAAATGGATGTGTCAATTATTGATGAACTACCTGCGGGTCGAAAACAAATTGAAACGCATTGGTTGAAAAAAGAACAGTTAAATTCCGTTATTGTAAAGATGGAGCAAGAACTACTCCAAGGTCGCCAAGCATATGTTATTTGTCCATTAATTGAAGAATCAGAAAAAATTGATGCTCAAAATGCAGAAGAAGTATTTTCACAACTTTCTACCATATTTAAAGGAAGATTTAAAGTGGACTTAATGCACGGACGGCTTCACCCTGAAGAAAAAGACCGGGTGATGAGAGATTTTACAGAAGGACAAATCGATGTTCTTGTTTCAACTACAGTTGTAGAGGTAGGTGTGAATGTACCTAATGCCTCTTTTATGCTAATTTATGATGCTGATCGATTTGGATTAGCTCAACTGCATCAATTACGCGGTCGAGTTGGACGAGGACAGTTTCAATCATATTGTGTATTATTAGCTGATCCAAAAACTGACGAAGGTACAGAACGTATGATGTCAATGACTGAAACGAATGATGGCTTTAAACTTGCTGAGAAAGACTTAGAGTTAAGGGGGCCTGGTGACTTTTTTGGTAAGAAACAAAGTGGATTACCTGACTTTAAAATGGCTGATTTAGTTCACGATTACAGAACACTTGAAGCTGCTAGACAAGATGCAACTAAACTGATTAATGATGAGCGATTTTGGATAGACAAAGAATATAAACATCTTCGTGAAATGTTAGAAGAAACTGGCGCTTTGAATGGAGAAAGAATCGATTAATTTTTAAATTTTTGATGAACGCAACAATAAACTTACCATTTATCCCAATTTAACGGAAGCGTTTTGGGGATCTCCATTAATGGAAGTTTCACTTTATTGTTGCGTTCTTTTTTTTTGAAATGTATACTGGTGTTAGTACCAAGTGCTAATACATAAAATAAATAACAATAAGGGATGACAAGAAACTATGAAACGTTCAAAAAAAGAACGTCAAAAACTCTTATTAAAAACAATTGAAGAAAACCCATTCATAACGGACGAACAGCTTGCTTCCCACTTTGAAGTAAGTGTGCAAACTATTCGGTTAGACCGTATGGAACTATCTATACCAGAACTACGGGAAAGAATTAAAGATGTAGCATCTAAAAACTATGAAAATGAAGTAAAAGCATTACCTTTAGATGAGGTAATTGGTGAAATAGTTGATATTGAATTAGACGAGAGGGCCATTTCAATCTTCGACGTAAAAGAAGAAGACGTATTCCAACGAAACGGCATTGCTCGTGGACATCATTTGTTTGCACAAGCAAACTCATTGGCAGTTGCTGTTATTAACGATGAATTAGCTTTAACTGTAAGAGCAAATGTAGTATTTGTTAAACCAGTGCGAGCAGGGGACCGTGTCATTACGAAAGCGATTGTAAATAACAAGAATATAGAAAAGAATCGTACATATATCGATGTCATTTCCACTGTTAATAATACAGTTGTTTTTAAAGGTGAATTTGAAATGTATCGTACGAAAGGTATAGGTGACAATCATGAAACTAGCAATTGATGCAATGGGTGGAGATCATGCACCAAAGGCTGTCGTAGAAGGTGTTTTTCTTGCTTTAGATGAAATTACAAATTTAGAAGTTAAATTATTCGGACATAAAGAAAAATTAGCTCCTTTCTTAACTGAACATAATCGATTGGAAGTTATTCATTGCGAAGAAGTAATTGAAGCAACAGATGATCCGGCTAGAAGTATTCGTCGTAAAAAGGATGCTTCTATGACTAAAATGCTTGAAGCTGTAACAAATGGAGAAGCTGATGCTTGTCTATCTGCAGGGAATACGGGCGCATTAATGGCTGGAGGTTTACTTAAGGTTGGCCGTATAGAAGGTGTCAGTCGACCAGCATTAGCTACGACACTACCTACTATTGATGGACAAGGCTTTCTTATGCTTGATTTGGGAGCGAATGCTGATGCAAAGCCTGAGAACCTATTACAATATGCAATCATGGGTAATATCTATGCTAAAAATGTACGAGGTATTGAAAATCCACGTATAGGGTTACTAAATATAGGTACAGAAGATAAAAAAGGAAATGAGTTAACAAAAGCAGTATTTAGTCTACTAAAAGATTCAAATTTAAATTTTGTAGGCAATGTAGAAGCTCGTGATTTATTAGATAATGTGGCAGACGTTGTTGTGACTGATGGATTTACAGGTAATATGGTATTAAAATCCATTGAAGGAACTGCTGGTGCAATGATGTCAATGTTAAAAGAGGCTTTTATGGCTTCTGGAAAAACAAAAATTGGCGCTTTATTGATGAAAAATGAGTTAAAAAAGCTAAAAGGTAAATTAGATTATTCTGAGCACGGTGGTGCAGCGTTATTTGGTGTACAAGCACCAGTTATTAAAGCTCACGGCTCTTCTAATGCAAGGGCAATTTTTAATGCAATCCGTCAAGCATCGATTATGGCCGAATATAATGTAACGGAAGTCATTAAAACGACAATCTCAGAAAGTAACATCCAACAAGGGGAAACAGAAGAGGGGAATTAAGATGACAAAAATAGCTTTTATTTTTCCGGGTCAAGGCTCTCAACAAGTAGGTATGGGTGCTGAATTAGTAAATAATGATAGTACAAGTAAAGAATTTTATGATCGAGCTGATGAAGCGTTAGATTTTAAACTTTCAAAATTAATGTTAGAAGGCCCCCAAGAAGAATTAACATTAACTTATAATGCACAACCGGCATTATTAACAACGGGTGTTATGATAGCTTCAAAATTAATGGACGCAGGTATTAAACCTGATTATACAGCTGGGCACTCTTTAGGAGAGTATAGTGCGTTTGTTGCTTCTGGTGCAATTAGATTTGAAGAAGCTGTGAAAGTTGTTCATAAGCGTGGCTTGTATATGAATGAAGCGGTTCCTGCAGGCCAAGGTGCAATGGCTGCTATTCTAGGATTAGATGCTCAAGCATTAAAAGAAGTTTGCGATAAAGTTTCTTCTGAAGGTGACGTAGTACAACTAGCTAATTTAAATTGCCCAGGTCAAATTGTTATTTCGGGGACAAAATTAGGTGTTGAAAAAGCATCAGAACAAGCAAAAGAAGCAGGTGCAAAAAGAGCCATTCCATTAGTTGTAAGTGGCCCATTTCATTCAGAATTAATGCGTGAAGCTGCTGATAAGCTACAAGCTGAAATTGAAACAATTGAAATTAATGAACCACAAATTCCGATTATTAGTAATGTGAAAGCAGAAATTTTAAAAGATATTACAGATATAAAAACTGAAATGGTCGAGCAAGTATATAGCCCAGTATTATGGGAACAAGACGTTCGAAAAATGCTAGACTTAGGTGTTACAACCTTTATTGAATGTGGCCCAGGTAAAGTTCTTTCAGGATTAGTAAAAAAGGTAGATCGTTCAGTTAAAACATATTGTGTTTATGATGAAGCGACACTAAATGAAGTCATAGAAGCTTTAAGGGGTGAATAAGATGGGGAAATTAGAAGGCAAAGTTGCAGTTGTTACAGGTGCTTCTCGTGGTATTGGACGTGCTATCGCATTACAGCTAGCAAAAGAAGGTGCTAACGTTGTAGTTAACTATAGTGGTAGTGAACAAAAGGCACAACAAGTAGTTGAAGAAATTATTAGTATGGGCACAAAAGCGATTGCAGTTCAAGGAAATGTCTCAGAAGTAAATTCTGTTCAAAACTTAATGGAAACGGCCATTAAGGAATTCGGTTCCATTGATATACTAGTTAATAATGCAGGGATTACTCGTGATAATTTAATCATGCGCATGAAAGAAGAAGAATGGGATGATGTAATTAACACGAACTTAAAAGGTGTTTTCCTTTGCACAAAAGCTGTAACTCGTCAAATGATGAAGCAACGTTCCGGTCGTATTATTAACATATCATCTATCGTTGGTGTATTAGGAAATGCTGGTCAAGCAAACTATGTTGCCGCTAAAGCAGGTGTAATTGGGTTAACAAAAACAACTGCAAGAGAACTAGCCTCTCGTAACATTTTAGTGAACGCGGTAGCACCAGGATTTATCACAACGGAAATGACGGATGCACTACCAGAAGATATTAAACAACAAATGCTTTCTCAAATCCCATTAAGTAAACTAGGACAACCGGAAGATGTTGCTAAAGCCGTTGTATTCCTATCCTCTGAAGATGCAAATTATATGACTGGACAAACGTTGCATATTGACGGCGGAATGCATATGTAAAATTAAGTTCTGTTAATTAGTATTCTTTAAGAATGTTTAAAAACTTTCATATTTTTCTATTAGGAATATTAAATTTATTTGATTGTAGTTTTAGTTTATGTATACTATTGAGGGGAGGTGACTGATTTGTCTACAGTATTAGAACGTGTTACAAAAGTTGTCGTTGACCGTTTAGGTGTTGACGAAAGCGAAGTGAAATTAGAAGCTTCATTCCGTGAAGATTTAGGAGCGGACTCATTGGACGTTGTAGAATTAGTAATGGAACTTGAAGATGAGTTTGATATGGAAATTTCAGATGAAGATGCTGAAAAAATCGCTACGGTTGGCGATGCGATCACTTATATCGAAGGTAAGTTAAACTAAAAACAACTGAGGCACGATTCACTATATACATAGTGAAGAATCGTGCCTCTTTTCAACTTAAAAAGTTCAACTAATACTATAATATATATGTTTTCAAACTTAAAAATTTGTTATGATAAATTATTGTGATAACTACTTTGACCATTTATAAGTAACAATGTAAACTAACGATAGAAACTATTAGGAAGGCAGAAGAGCTCATGACTATAAGAAAAAAAGGAAACCAACAAAAAAACGGGGTATTGCCTGAGAGAGTACAAGCTCAATTTGAGATTTTGGAACAAGAGTTAAGCATTTCATTCGAAAATAAAAGCTTACTTTATCAAGCATTTACACATTCATCTTATGTGAATGAGCATCGACGAAAACATTATACAGACAATGAACGTTTAGAATTTCTAGGTGATGCTGTACTTGAATTATCTGTTTCTAAATACCTTTTCGAGCGATATCCACATATGAGTGAAGGGGAACTTACAAAACTTAGGGCTTCTATTGTTTGTGAACCATCACTTGTAATATTTGCTAACGAGTTAAATTTTGGAAAATTTGTATTACTTGGAAAAGGTGAGGAGTTAACAGGTGGAAGAGAACGTCCAGCGTTATTAGCTGATTGCTTTGAATCTTTTATTGGTGCACTATATTTAGATCAAGGATTAGAAGCAGTGGTTACTTTCTTACAACGTGTTGTTTATCCAAAAGTGGAAGTCGGTGCTTTTTCGCATGTGATGGATTTTAAAAGTCAGTTACAAGAATTGGTTCAACAATCAAATAATGGTGTCCTACATTACGAAATTATTGACGAAAAAGGCCCTGCACATAACCGTACGTTCGTTTCTAGAGTTTTATTAAACGGTGAAGAACTTGGTATCGGTCGAGGTAAATCGAAGAAAGAGGCTGAGCAGCAAGCCGCCCAAAATGCAATGGTCGCATTAAATCAGTCTTTGCATAAGGAGGAATAATATGTTCCTGAAACGACTTGAAGTGATCGGCTTTAAATCGTTTGCAGATCGTATTGGTATAGATTTTGTTCCTGGTGTTACGGCAGTTGTTGGTCCGAACGGAAGTGGAAAAAGTAACGTTACAGATGCGATTCGATGGGTTTTAGGGGAGCAATCCGCAAAATCTTTGCGTGGTGCAAAAATGGAAGATGTTATTTTTGCAGGAAGTACCTCACGCAAACCTTTAAACTTTGCTGAAGTAACATTAGTTTTAAACAATGAAGATGAACAAGTAGCTAGCGACTATACAGAAATTAGCGTAACTAGACGAGTTTATCGTTCTGGCGACAGTGAGTATTTGTTAAATAATCAACAATGTCGACTGAAGGATATCACGGACTTATTTATGGATTCTGGACTAGGGAAAGAAGCATTCTCCATCATCTCTCAAGGCCGTGTAGATGAAATACTAAACTCTAAACCGGATGATCGACGAACGATATTTGAAGAAGCCGCTGGTGTATTAAAATATAAGTTGCGGAAGAAAAAAGCAGAATATAAACTCGTTGAAACAGATGAGAATTTAAATCGGGTCTTAGATATCTTGCATGAATTAGATACTCGACTTGAACCACTACAAATGCAAGCTTCAAGTGCTAAAGACTATGTCCGCATGACGGATGAATTGAAAGAATCCGACATTGCGTTAATGGTTCATGATTTAACTAATTATTTACAAGACTTAACCGTCATCAATAATGAACATAAACAATTAGAAGAAAAAGAGCACAAACACGCGGCAGAAATCTCTAATATTGAAGGTCAAGCAAATGAAATTCGTGAAAAACTTAGAGAAATCGATTTAACACTAGATACATCGCAAGAACAATTAGTTGAGGCAAGTACTGAGGTTGAACGTTGGGAAGGTAGAAAAGCATTAATGCAAGAAAAACGCATGAATGCGGAGAAACAACTCCAACAGTTACAACAATCGCTACAACAACTAATGGTCGAAGATGAAGAGTTTGCACAAAGCGAACTGGAAAAGAAACAAGAGTTTGAACAGAAGCAAAAAGAAGTATTAAAGTTAAAATCCGACATTAAACAAATAGAGCTTTCTTTAAATAGCTCAATTGTAGAAATTGAACAACAAATCGAAGAATCAAAAAATAAATATATCGATTTATTGAATGAAGAAGCAACTGTAAAAAATGAATTGAAGCATATCGAACAGCAATTAACTTTCGAAGAAGCTACAGCAGAGCGTATGTCGGGACGTTCTGAAGAAATGGTTAAAAAACTTGAACAATTAAGAACTGAGAAAGAAGAACTTGAAAGTAAGCATCAAGTTGTTCTACAACAACTAAAAGATACAAATGAACAGATAGAATCACTGCAAAATCAATTAAGAACTACTTCCTCTTCTTTTGAAGAAAAGCAGAAGATGCTTTACCAAGCTTATCAACACCAGCAACAACTAAAATCACGAAAAGAAACGTTAGAAGAGCTAGAATCTGACTTCTCAGGTTTTTTCCAAGGTGTTAAAGATATTTTGTTAGCGCGTGATCGTGGAGAATTAATTGGAATTGAAGGTGCAGTTGCAGAGCTCTTGCAGGTAGACGGGAAATATTCTAAAGCTATTGAAACTGCATTAGGTGGAGCATCACAACATATCGTTACTAAAACTGAACAAGATGCACAAAAAGCGATTGGATGGCTTAAAGCAAAAAGAGCCGGACGAGCTACGTTTTTACCAAAAACAGTCATGAAGTCCCGGAGATTGCTACCATCACAGCTTTCATCTGCTGTAAATCACCCTGCTTTCGTGAGCCTTGCTTATGAATTAGTACATTTTGATGAATCAAACCGAACAATAATCGAAAATTTATTAGGTAATGTAGTAGTTGCTTCCAATCTTGAAGGTGCTAGTCAAATAGCTCGTATTTGCGGGTTTAAGTACCGAGTAGTAACCCTTGATGGCGATATTGTTAACGCCGGAGGATCACTAACTGGTGGTGCGACAAGACAACAATCTTCACTATTTACTAGGAAAGCGGAGCTAGATTCATTAACAGACAAGTTAGCCCAAATGGATGCATCAATCTTGCAAGCTGAAAAATCTGTCTCATCTGAGAAAGAGCGAGTGAGTGAGTTACAAAGTCAATTAGATGGCTTAAAGTTACAAGGTGATGATGTCCGTAGGCTAGAACTGGAATACCGATCTAGACTACATGAATTAGAAGTAGAAGAGAAAAATTTAAGTGCAACGGTGTCTGTAACTACTTCTGAGCAATCCTCAGTGACTAATCGAAGACAAACATTATTGGAGCAACGTGAGGAAGCATCCAAAAGACTGGAACAATTAAAAGTCGAATTAGAGCAAATTAATGATACTGTTGAACAGTTGTCTGAAATGAAGTTGCAAGGAGAACATAAAAAAGATGAATTAAGAGAACAGTCAGCAGAGAAGAGATCTCAACTAGCTGTAGCGGGTGAACAATTAACCCAAGTTCAAATTGCAACTGCTGATATAGCATTAAAACGTACGAAAACAAGACAACAAATCGAATCAATTACACAAGAAGTAAATTGGTTACAAAATGATGGTTCAAATGGTCCTACGGATGAAGAAATTGCTGCTAATGTTCAAATATGGTCTAGTAAAAAATCTGACTTGACTGCAATCATACAACAAAATCGAAATGAACGATCTGAGTATCAACAAAAATTATCTGAGTACGAAGAGCAACTGAAAGAATTGCAACGTATCCATAAAGGATTCTTGGAAGCTTTACGGTCGATGGATGTAAAACGAAGCAAAATGGAATTTGAAATTAATCGTCTACATAATCAATTAGATGAACAATATGAATTAGATTTTGAATTTGCGAAAGAACTGGCAATCGATATAGAAGATGTTGATCAAACTAGAAAAAAAGTGAAGCTTTTAAAGCAATCAATCGAAGAGCTTGGTCCAGTAAATATGACAGCAATTGAAGAGTATGATCGTGTATTAGAGCGTCATACATTTTTAACTGAACAGCGCAATGATTTACTTGAAGCACAAGATACACTACATGAAGCAATTAAAGAGATGGATGAGGAAATGTCCACTCGTTTTAGTGAATCTTTTACAATGATTCGAAGCCAATTCCAGCATGTATTCAGAGAATTATTTGGCGGTGGACAAGCAGACTTAGTGTTACTTAACCCTGAGAATATTCTTGAAACAGGAATTGAGATTGTTGCACAACCTCCAGGTAAAAAATTGCAAAACTTGAGTTTACTATCTGGTGGAGAGAGGGCTTTAACAGCAATCGCATTGTTATTTGCAATATTAAATACTCGCCCAGTACCGTTTGTTATTTTGGACGAAGTTGAAGCTGCACTCGATGAAGCAAACGTGGAACGTTATAGTACGTATCTAAAGAAACTAAGTAGTGGGACACAATTTATTGTCATTACGCACCGTAAAGGAACAATGGAAGGTGCAGATGTGTTATATGGTATTACGATGCAAGAGTCGGGGGTATCAAAACTAGTATCAGTAAAACTTGAAAAAGAAGCGGTATTAGTTGGTCAAGGGAGCGAAAATGGATGAGCTTTTTTAAACGATTAAAAGAAAAATTGATGGGTAGTGAAGAAGTACAACAACAACCATCAAAGGAAGAACTACAAGAAACGAATATTGTGGAAGATGAGCTTGTTGAAGTAGAGGCAACTGAGAAAAAGCCGGGTGTTGAAACAGAACAACAAGAAGTTTCACAACCAGAACAAATAGTTGAAAATGATATAGATGATGTAAGTCAGGAAGTAGTAGAAGTGACGGAAGAGAAAAAAACTTCCGCTTGGTCTATTACACAAAAGTTTAAAGCTGGATTAGCCAAAACTCGTGACACGTTTACATCGAAAGTTAATGATCTAGTTGCAAGATATCGTAAAGTGGACGAAGATTTCTTTGAAGAACTAGAAGAAGTACTATTACAAGCTGATGTTGGCTTTGAAACAGTAATGGAGTTAATGGAGAAATTACGTTTCGAAGTACAACGTAAGAATATAAAAGATACTGAAGGCATCCAAGCGGTAATTTCTGAAAAGTTAGTTGAAATATACGAATCTGGTGAAGAAAATATTACAACGCTTAATTTACAGCCAAAAGGTGAGTTAACGGTTATATTATTTGTTGGTGTTAATGGTGTTGGGAAAACAACAACTATAGGAAAGCTTGCGCATCGCCTAAAAACACAAGGTAAAACAGTGATGTTAGCTGCCGGGGACACATTCCGTGCTGGTGCGATTGATCAACTTCAAGTTTGGGGTGACCGTGTTGGCGCTGAAGTAGTGAAACAATCTGAAGGGTCTGATCCAGCTGCAGTTATCTATGATGCTATTGCTGCAGCAAAAAATCGCGGTGTTGATGTATTAATTTGTGATACAGCTGGTCGTCTTCAAAATAAAGTTAACTTAATGAAGGAGCTGGAAAAAGTGCATCGTGTTATTACACGGGAAATTCCAAACGCTCCGCATGAAGTTCTACTTGCTTTAGATGCGACTACCGGTCAAAATGCCCTTATTCAAGCACAAATGTTCAAAGAAGCGACAAATGTTACAGGGATCGTTTTAACGAAATTGGATGGAACTGCAAAAGGTGGTATTGTCTTAGCCATTCGTAACAAATTACACATCCCAGTTAAGTTTGTAGGTTTAGGTGAGAAAATGGATGATTTACAACCATTTGATGCCGAACGTTATGTTTACGGGTTATTTGCAGAAGGGCTAGAAAAAGAGTTAGAGAAAGAAGAAGAATAACATATCTGTTGCGCTCATTGTCTTTGGCAATGAGCGTTTTATTGTTTCGCTGAGAACTTATGAACAATGGTTAGGTGCGTAGGTACTGTAGAATGTTTTATAGGAGAATGCTATGGGACAAAAGGAATGAAAAATGCGGTAGAAATGTCCGTACCAAAATGTACATTTTTCTTTGTCTAAGCCTGTACAATTTCACTGAATATGTGTTTCGCGACCATGAGCATGCATAATAATAACTTGACACGGAGACCTCTAATTGCATGATTCGCCAGTAAAAAGTCAGTTTTTACTAGCGCTGGCTAATCAAATAGGTCTATCTGGCTCCCTACTCCAAGTGAAAATTGTAATACACAGGGGATTAAAATGTACATAGTAAATTGAGCATTTTTGTACGTACTTAAATTGGAAATTATATTCTACGGGACAAAAGGGATGAAGAAATTGGTAGAAATGTCTCGTAGAAGCGTTCTACGGGACAAAAGGGATGAAGAAATTGGTAGAAATGTCTCGTAGAAACGTTCTACGGGACAAAAGGGATGAAGAAATTGATAGAAATGTCTCGTAGGAGTGTTCTACGGGACAAAGGGATGAAGAAATTGGTAGAAATGTCTCGTAGAAGCGTTCTACGGGACAAAGGGATGAAGAAATTGGTAGAAATGTCTCGTAGAAGCGTTCTACGGGACAAAAGGGATAAGAAGTTTGATAGAAATGTCTCGTAGAAGCGTTCTACGGGACAAAAGGGATAAGAAATTTGGTAGAAATGTCTCGTAGAAGCGTTCTACGGGACAAAAGGGATAAGAAATTTGGTAGAAATGTCTCGTAGTAGTGTTCTACGGGACAAAAGGGATAAGAAATTTGGTAGAAATGTCTCGTAGGAGTGTTCTACGGGACAAAGGGATAAGAAATTTGGTAAGAAATGTCTCGTAGAAGCGTTCTACGGGACAATACAAAAGGAAAAGTAACGAAAACTGTCCTTGAAAAGCGGTATCATGGACAACCAAAAATTTTGAAAGAGGTAAAAAAGAAGCCTAATCAATGCCAAAGCAAAATCCAAATTCATTCAATAGGATAGAAAGACCCTATCAGTGCCCAAACCAAAATCGAAATTCATCCAAAAGAAAATAGAGAGGCCTTGTCACCTACCATACGTCATCGAGAATTAGTCAAAAGGAAACAGAGAAGCGCCATCAGTGCCCGAACGAAAACCAAACTCATCCAAAATAACAGAAACTCAATGAACGTCAACTAGCCATACATCTATTAAAAAAAGGAAACAGTATAATGCGGATATTAATACTCAAGGAAATTCCCTTGACAGTCAATCTGAAAAACGTATATGATACAGTAGACAAATTATGATTGGAGAGATACTAAATGCTAATCGAAAAGACTACACGCATGAACTTTCTCTTCGACTTTTATCAAGCACTACTAACTGATAAACAACGCAGTTATATGGAACTTTATTATTTAGATGATCACTCTCTTGGTGAAATTGCTGAATCATATAAAGTTTCACGCCAAGCTGTTTATGATAATATTCGCCGTACAGAAGCGATGCTTGAAGAATATGAAGACAAATTACGATTATTTGAAAAATTTGAACATCGTCAGCAAATTATAGCGAAGCTGACAGATGCAATAAAAGATGAAACAATTAATGTCGATGAGCGTCTATCATTAATTGAACAATTAAAGGAAACGGATTAGGAGGGAGATCATGGCATTTGAAGGATTAGCGGAACGACTCCAGGGGACAATCCAAAAGCTTAAAGGTAAAGGGAAAGTATCAGAACAAGACGTTAAAGAAATGATGCGTGAAGTTCGCTTTGCCCTTATAGAAGCAGACGTTAACTTAAAAGTTGTAAAAGAGTTTGTGAAAAATGTAAGTGAACGTGCGGTTGGTTCTGAGGTAATGAAAAGTCTAACTCCAGGCCAACAAGTGATTAAAATCGTTCAAGATGAGTTAACAACTCTGATGGGTGGAGAACAAAGCCCTATCAAATTCAGTACTAAGTCACCAACAGTCATTATGATGGTAGGTCTACAAGGGGCCGGGAAAACAACGACAACTGGTAAACTAGCGAACGTATTGAGAAAAAAATACAATCGTAAGCCTTTATTAGTTGCAGCTGATATTTATCGTCCTGCCGCAGTTCAACAGTTACAAACTTTAGGTAAACAACTATCGCTCCCTGTATTCTCTTTAGGTACAGATATTTCGCCTGTTGAAATTGCTCGTCAAGCGATTGAACACGCTAAAGAAGAGCACCATGATGTAGTTATTATAGATACTGCTGGTCGATTACATATCGATGAAGAACTAATGCAGGAGTTAAAAGATATACGTTCATTAAAAGAACCTGACGAAGTCTTTTTAGTTGTGGATGCAATGACTGGTCAAGATGCTGTAAATGTTGCACAAAGCTTTAACGAAACAGTAGGAATAACTGGTGTTGTCCTAACGAAATTAGACGGGGATACGCGCGGTGGTGCAGCGTTATCAATTCGTTCAGTTACTCAAAAACCAATTAAATTTGTTGGTATGGGTGAAAAGATGGATGCGCTAGAACCATTCCATCCTGAACGTATGGCTCAACGTATTTTAGGTATGGGTGATGTATTATCACTTATTGAAAAAGCGCAAGCAAATGTAGATATGGAGAAAGCAAAAGAGCTAGAGCAAAAATTTATGACTCAAAGTTTTACTTTTGACGACTTCGTTGAACAATTGCAACAGTTGAAAAAAATGGGACCTCTTGAAGACATCTTAAAGATGATTCCTGGTGCAAACAAAATGAAAGGCCTAGACAATGTAAAAGTTGACGAAAAGCAAATGGGCCGTTTAGAAGCGATTATTTATTCCATGACACCAGCAGAAAAAACAAATCCTGAAATCATCAATGCAAATCGTAAAAAACGGATTGCAAAAGGTTCTGGTACAACAATTCAAGACGTTAACCGTTTATTAAAGCAATTTGAAGAAATGAAAAAAATGATGAAGCAAATGACAGGGATGACCCAAGGTAAAGGCAAGAAAAAGATGAAATTACCTGGATTTAATTCATTATTTAAATAGTTCAATTTTCCCTACTTGACCATGAAAATACTGTCATTTGGCGGATAATTACCACTACAGTTTTCAAATAATTGGTGCTATCATTCAATTTGGTCCGGTAAAATGAATAAAAAATATAGTGTTAAGAAAAAATACTTTACAAATATCAAAAACATTGATAATATACTATCTTGTGTGAAACTTATTCGGAGGTGCAAATTAAAATGGCAGTTAAAATTCGTTTAAAACGTATGGGAGCTAAAAAATCTCCTTTCTATCGTATCGTAGTAGCTGACTCTCGTTCACCACGTGACGGACGTCAAATCGAAACAGTAGGTACTTACAATCCACTTACTTCTCCAGCTACTTTAAATATCGATGAAGAAAAAGCTCTTAAATGGTTAGCTAATGGTGCTAAACCATCTGATACTGTACGTAACCTGTTCTCAGAACAAGGTATCATGGAGAAATTCCATAACTTAAAATTCAGTAAATAGTCGGAGGTGGTCCTATGCAGCAACTGATTGAAACAATCGTAAAACCATTGGTCGATTATCCAGAACAAGTTCGTGTTGAGACGGACGAGAACTCAAGTCGAATTGTTTATAAACTTTTTGTTCATCCTGAGGATCGAGGGAAAGTCATAGGCAAACAAGGTCGTGTCGCAAAGGCGATTCGTACAATTGTTTATTCAGTAGCTAGCGGCCATCATAAGAAAAAGACTTACGTCGATATATTGGATTAAAAGAAAAGCGGGGAATGCCCGCCTAGCTCCGAAGTTGTCGAGAGTTGGCATTCATTCGAAGCTACATAAGAGAAGGGAGCCGTTTTAAGGTTTCCCTTCTTTTTGTTATACTGAACTTATATTAAAGATATATGCGAACAAAATAAGGTGAGGTGAGCATATCATGGAATGGTTTAATGTTGGTAGAATTGTCAATACCCATGGAATTAAAGGGGAAGTACGAGTGATCTCGTCAACGGATTTTGAAGATATACGATTTGCACCAGGTAGTCGATTGGCGTTATTTAAAAAGGATGAAAAAAAACCAATATGGGTTACCGTCGAAAATTCACGTCGTCATAAAAACTTCATTCTCCTTACTTTTGAAGGTTTAAATAATATCAACCTTGTTGAGCAATTTAAAGAAGGTTTATTAAAAGTAACGAAAGATCAACTTGAGGAAGATGAACTCGATGAAAATGAATTCTATTATTACGAAGTAATTGGTTGTGAAGTAATTTCTGAAGAAGGTGAACTGCTAGGAGTTATTACTGACATATTAGAAACGGGTGCAAATGACGTTTGGGAACTAAAAGACCCAAATGGTAAGAAGCATTATATTCCGTATATTGAAGATGTCGTAAAAGATATTGATGTTGATGAAAAGAAAATTACCATCCATGTCATGGAAGGACTTTTAGAATGAATATTCACGTACTAAGCTTATTCCCAGACATGTTTACAGGTGTATTCGGTTCATCTATCCTTAAAAAGGCTCAGGAAAAAGGTGCGGTTAAATTAGCTGTATCTGATATTCGTGAATATAGCGATAATAAACATAAGCAGGTAGATGATTATCCATATGGTGGAGGGGCTGGAATGGTGTTGAAGCCAGAACCAATGTTCCAGGCTGTTGAAACGCTCTCCGGTGGTCTTGAAAAGAAACCACGTATAATTTTGATGTGTCCACAAGGCGAACGTTTTACGCAAAAAAAAGCGGAGGAGTTAGCAAAAGAAGAAGAGCTAATTTTTCTTTGCGGCCATTACGAGGGATATGATGAACGTATTCGTGAATTTTTAGTAACTGACGAAATATCAATTGGTGATTTCGTTTTAACAGGTGGAGAGTTACCGGCGATGACTGTTATTGATTCGGTTGTACGATTATTACCTGGAGTATTAGGGCAAGAGGACTCTCACATTCATGATTCATTTTCGACTGGATTGTTAGAACATCCACATTACACTCGTCCAGCCGATTTTAGAGGCATGAAAGTGCCAGATGTATTAATATCAGGTAATCATGCAAAAATCGATAAATGGCGTGAAGAACAATCTTTAAAACGGACATATGAAAGACGTCCAGATCTATTCGACCATATTGAGTTAACAAAGGAACAATTAGCTTATCTCGAAATATTAAAAAAGGTAGATCATGAAAAGTAATAGTTGCAAAAAATCATGAAAATATGATATTATACATTCTGTGCTTCTAATGAAAAGCACTTAATTACGGTGTTCCGCTGTAGTATATGATGACTATAAGAGCATCTGTTCGAGGAGAGAATAATATGTCAAACATTATTACAGAAATTACAAAAGATCAACTTCGCTCTGATCTACCAACTTTCCGTCCTGGTGACACAGTACGTGTACACGTGAAAGTAGTAGAAGGTACGCGTGAACGTATCCAAGTATTCGAAGGTGTTGTAATTAAACGTCGCGGCGGAGGTATTAGCGAAACTTTCACAGTTCGTAAAGTATCTTACGGTGTTGGTGTTGAACGTACATTCCCTGTACACACTCCAAAAATCGCTAGATTAGAAGTTGTTCGTCGTGGTAAAGTACGTCGTGCTAAACTTTACTACCTACGTAACCTACGTGGTAAAGCAGCGCGTATTAAAGAAATTCGATAATAACTTTTTAGAAATGGGGGCTTGATTTCAAGCTCCCTTTCTTTTTTACTTGTCATAAATAATGTCCATACAATAAAATAATGTTAGATGGGGGGAACATCTCTCGTGGAAAACATTCAAATAGAGAATAAAGAGACAAAGCCTAAGAAACAAAAGAATGAACTATGGGAATGGACAAAGGCTCTTATTATCGCCTTTTTAATTGCCGTGATCATTCGCTATTTTTTATTTACACCGATTGTAGTAGATGGTGAATCCATGATGCCAACTCTTGAAGATGGAGATCGAATGATTGTGAATAAGTTTGGTTACATGATTGGTGAACCAAAACGTTTTGACATCGTAGTGTTTCACGCACCAGAAGGAAAAGATTATATAAAACGTGTAATCGGTCTTCCGGGGGATAATATCGAATATAAGGATGACCAACTTTATATTAATGGTCAACCTATTAGTGAACCATATTTAGATGAATATAAAGCCCAACTGCCTAAAGGAAATTTAACGCAAGACTTTACATTACAAGAACTGAACCCAACAATGGAGGTAATACCAGAAGGTTTTGTATTTGTAATGGGTGATAATCGTAGAGGAAGTAAGGATAGTCGCCATATTGGTCTTATTAGTACAGATGAAATAATTGGTAGTACCAATCTAATTTTCTGGCCACTTAATGAAATACGATTTGTTGAGTAAAATTATATTATATTACACTTTGGGGAGGTTCGTAGCAATCTCCCTTTCGTTTTTGTAAAGCAGGAGGAATATTAATGACGATACAATGGTTTCCAGGACATATGGCAAAAGCCAGAAGAGAAGTTCAAGAAAAACTAAAATTAGTGGATATTATCTTTGAACTAATTGATGCCCGATTACCACTTTCTTCAAGGAATCCAATGATTGATGAAGTGATCAATCAAAAGCCACGTTTGTTAATATTAAACAAATTGGATATGGCGGATGATACTGAAACTCAAAAATGGGTTCAATATTTTGCTCATCGTGGACATACAGCTGTTGCTATAAATTCTTTAGATGGAAAAGGTCTACAAAGGGTAACAAAAGCTGCACAGGAAATATTGTCTGAGAAATGGGAGCGAATGAAGTCTAGAGGGATGAAGCCGAGAGCAATTCGAGCTATGATTGTTGGCATTCCAAACGTAGGAAAGTCTACTCTTATTAACCGACTTGCAAAAAAAAATATTGCAAAAACAGGGAACACACCTGGTGTGACAAAAGCCCAACAATGGATAAAAGTTGGCAAAGATCTTGAACTTTTAGATACACCTGGGATACTTTGGCCTAAATTTGAGGACCAAGAAGTTGGGTTGAAATTAGCTTTAACCGGAGCAATTAAAGACGCGATAACGAATATGGAAGACTTAGCTGTCTACGGCTTAAAATTTCTATCGATTCATTATCCTAAGCGAATGGAAGAAAGATATGGCTTATCCTTTGTTTCTGATGATTTGGTCGAAACATTTGACCACATAGGAAAGTTAAGACGAGTATTCGGGCCTGGTGGGGAAATTGATTATGATAAAGTTGCTGAGTTAGTTGTTCGAGATATAAGAGAATTGAACTTGGGGAGAATATCATTTGATATTGTAGATGAGCAATTAGAAAAAGAAGCATTTGGAGAATAAGAAAGGTAATTGATTAAAATGCTATTTTAAGTCCTCGTTTTTAAGGATGGGGATATTTTTACTGTAATGACCGTAGAAGTATACGATTGCAACAGCCCACTACCGAAACAATTTAATACTAAAAAGAGAGGTTATCTTAAAAACTAAACTTTTAAGATAACCACTTTTTATTATACTGGCATTTCAGTTGGCGTAGGTTCTGCATAACCGTTTCCGTACTGAGTGTCAATCATTTGACGAATTTCTTGAATACTTTTTCCATCTTGGACAGCTTGAATAGTTTGTACGACTGTATCTACACATACTTGACAGCGTGTACCATGGTCATCCCATACAATAGAACCATCTTCACGAGTTTCAGCAACAAAACAATTTAAATTACTACGGTGACCCGCTGATTCCCCACATCCACAATAGCATGGAACCCATTGTAAAATATCTGTGGATTTTCCTGCTACCTCATATACTAAGTGTAAGTCCTCGGATTTATCATCTAAAAAACTAGGTAATACATCTGGTGAGGATGTCTCCTCTTGTAAATCACCAGAAATATGGTTGTGTGTTGTAAGATGCTCTTCGTGGTCCTCTTCCGTATGACCTGTATCTAATTCGCTACTACAAGCGGCTAAAATAACAATGATCACTGTTAAAAATGGTAGTAATTTTTTCATTGTAAACCTCCATATATGTTTCAATCCATTTTTATTATAGACTTAATAGTATGACTGAACAAATAAGAAAATAAAATTCACCACTAAGAAGTGAATTTTAAATGATAAATTCTTCATGAAATTTATTAAATAACATATAGCACATTTTGGTCGATATAAAGAAAAAGAATTATAATGATCCATTTTGCTTTGAAATGTCAAAGGTCAAATAAGGACATAAACATAAAGGTAGTAAATAAAGGAAGAAGTGTATTTACATATGAGAACGGTTAAAGAAATTACAATTGAGTTGCAACAAACGGAAAAATATGAAGAGTGGATGGAGGAATTGCAAAAAGATGAAAGAGCAGGCGTGCAAAAGGCTTGGAAAACTTGGATGCATCGATATCAAAAGCAACAAAAAATACTAGAAGAACATGGTATGAAAGTGGAATTCGATATGTCCTTTCAACCTTTTCAAGGAGCATATGTTGCAGGAGTGGATGAAGCAGGACGTGGACCATTAGCAGGACCAGTTGTAACAGCGGCGGTGATTTTACCAGAAGATTGCAAAGAACTTATCGGGATAAATGATTCAAAGCAACTATCAAAGAATCAAAGAGCAAATTTTGCAAAGACCATTAAAGAACATGCGATTAGTTATTCCATTCATTTTCAAAGCGTTGAGATGATTGATGAATTAAATATCTATGAAGCAACGAAACAATCAATGAGAGAAAGTGTATTAACTTTACATAAACAACCCCATCACGTGCTTCTAGATGCTATGGAAATTCCTATTTCGATTGCTCAAAGTTCAATTATTAAAGGGGATGCAAAAAGTTTAGCAATTGCAGCAGCATCGATAATCGCAAAACATTCGAGGGATGAATATATGGATCAATTACATATGAAATATCCTGAGTACGGTTTTGACCAGCATGCCGGATATGGGACAAAGCAACATTTAGAGGCACTCGAAAAATATGGCCCAACAGAGCACCATCGTACAAGTTTTGAACCAATAAAATCAATGATACTTAAATAAGGGTGATAAAATGACTTTCGCTTCATTTAATCCAATTCAACTACAACAATCTAATATCGTTCAAAATCAACCATTAACACTAAAACAGGGGCAGGTGTTGCATGGGACGATTAAAAAGTTATATCCGGACCAAATTGCTGAGATTCAGGTAGGCAATCAGAAATTTGTGGCAAAGCTAGAAACCCCTTTAAAAGCTGGAGATTCTCATTTTTTTCAAGTGACAAGTATTTCTCCTCAAGCTGAATTAAAAGTGGTTACGGGGCCAATGACGGCTTCTAATTCGATGATGCAACAAATCCATCAACTACTTGAATCGATGAACATTCCGAAATCAAAAGAAATGACGCAAATTGTTTCATACTTTCTGAAGGAACAACTACCGATATCAAAGGAATTATTGCTACAAGCACAAAGCTTGTTAAATGGAAATGATGGCCAATCTAAACAAGAAGCCATACAAGCTCTACAAAAGATGGTCGAACTTAAATTTCCATTTACCAAAGAAGTATTTCAAGCGATAGTAAATGGATCAAAAACTGGTGGGATGAATCAAACTATTGAAAACTTTGCTCAAGCATTAGTGAAAGATACATTCATACAGGAACAGACAAAAACATCCATTATGCAACAGCTCGATAAAATTACAAAACCACTAGATGTCGAAAAGGGCGGATTAATTTTAGGGCGGATAGTCCAGTCATTAATGAATGAATCTGAACCATTAGCTAACAAGCTACAAAACCTTGATTTACTTAAAGAAGCATCACTTTTATCAAAACAAGCTAACGTTTCAAATTGGATGCAAGTTGCCATGAATCAAACTGCAGTGAAACTGAATAATCAACCTATACAAAATGCTGGGCAGCTCATTCAATTGTTACAAACTATGCAGCCGGATAATGTTACGAAGGTTTTAGAACAGGTGACATCTTGGGTGCAACAACAAGCTCATTTAAGCGCATCTCAAAAGAGTGAAGTGTTGTCTTTAATTCAGCGCTTTGAAACTATGCCAAGACAACCACAAGTGTTCGAACAATTTACAAAGCAAATGAATGAATTATTATTAAAATCTCTTTCAAGCAGTATAACAAATGAGCTATTGTCCAATGATTCAAATGGAGCAACCGCAAAACAACAATTATTGTCATTATTTAATTCAACCTTTTCCTATGGGGCAACATTATTGTCTCAAATAACAAAAGTAGCAAATGAATCGTCACAACCTCAAATGGTTAATTTAGTCCAACAAGTAGACCATCAAATTAACTCTTCTATTGATGGTCATACAATAGAACATGCGATGAAATCAATACTAAAAAGTTTAGGAATTAGTTATGAATCTGCTCTAAATCAAAACAATCAAACAAATCAAACTATCGAACAATTATCCAACCAACTAAAACCACAGTTGTTATCTTTATTGCAAGATGTGGATGCGTCGGTGTCTGTAAAAGATGCAGCTGAACTATTACTTGCTAGGATGAATGGGATGCAGTTGTTATCAGGTGAGAATGGTCATCAGCATCAAATTGTTATGCAAATTCCATTAAACCTTTTTGGGAAGCCGAGTGACGCAACGTTACAGTGGAGTGGAAGAATGAAGGAAGATGGCAAAATTGATGGAAGCTATGCGCGGGTGTTATTTTATCTTGATATGGGTTCTATAAAAGAAACGGTTGTAGATATGCAAGTTCAAAATCGTGTCATCACGATTAATTTATATAATCATTTAGAGAATCTACAAGACCTTGCAGAGCCATTATTGCACATATTAAAAGATAAATTATCTGAAAAAGATTATTACTTATCAGGTGTATTTTTTAAACCGTATGAAAAAAATAATGCTCCAAATAACGTTAAGAAAAGACAAATGGAACCTTCGCAAAGTAGTGGGGTGGATATCCGAATATGAGTGATAGAACTTATAAAAGAAAAGAAGCCATTGCATTAACTTATGATCCTACAGGAAGTAGTGGACCAAAAGTAGTCGCAAAGGGAAAAGGGTCCGTTGCGGAGAATATATTAGAAAAAGCCTCTCGACATGAAGTTCCTATTTATGAAGATTCTACCCTTATTGAACTTTTGGGACAGTTAGATTTGAATGATGCAATTCCGGAAGATTTATATCAAGCGGTAGCAGAAGTTTTTGCCTTTATTTACAGATTAGATAACAAATTTGAGGCATCTAGTAGAAAAAAATAGAGGGAATTCTCATTTTTTATTTCAATATTGTTACGCATTAAGTAGAATAATAATGTATAAATGATTAAAAAGATGTCTTTAAATACTATCGTAGACATTATTTTGAAGTTTGTATAGAATGGGAATTGGTAATGAAACTATTTCCAAATACCGATGGGAGGATGTAGGATGAATATCCATGAATATCAAGGGAAAGAAATCCTTAGACAATATGGGGTGGCAGTTCCAAATGGTAAAGTAGCTTTTTCACCTGAGGAAGCTGTAAAGGTTGCAAAAGAATTAGGTTCTAATGTAACTGTAGTGAAAGCGCAAATTCACGCTGGCGGTAGGGGTAAGGCTGGCGGAGTAAAAATTGCAAAAAATTTAGATGAAGTTAGAACTTACGCAAAAGAATTACTAGGAAAAATTTTAGTAACACATCAAACTGGTCCAGAGGGAAAAGAAGTAAAAAGACTCTATATCGAAGAAGGGTCAGATATTAAAAAAGAATATTATCTAAGCTTTGTATTAGACCGCGCGACTTCTAGAGTAACATTAATGGGATCTGAAGAAGGCGGCATGGATATTGAAGAGGTAGCAGAAAAAACGCCTGAGAAGATTTTTAAAGAAGTAATTGACCCAGTAACTGGTCTTTTACCATTCCAAGCACGTCGTATGGCTTTTAATATGAATATTCCAGCAAAGCTTGTAAACAAAGCAGCAAAACTAATGTTAGGCTTATATGAAGCGTTTGTAGATAAAGATGCATCCATTTTGGAGATCAACCCTCTAGTTGTGACTGGTAGTGAAAACGTAGTAGCACTGGATGCGAAATTTAATTTCGATTCCAATGCTCTATATCGACATAAAGATATTGTCGAACTAAGAGATTTTGATGAAGAAGATGCAAAGGAAATCGAAGCATCGAAATATGATTTGAGTTATATTTCATTAGATGGAAATATTGGTTGTATGGTAAATGGTGCAGGACTTGCTATGGCAACAATGGATACAATTAGTTATTATGGTGGTCGTCCGGCCAATTTCCTTGACGTAGGTGGCGGTGCAACAACTGAAAAGGTGACGGAAGCGTTCAAAATTATCTTATCTGATTCAAATGTAAAAGGCATCTTCGTCAACATTTTTGGTGGCATTATGAAATGTGATGTTATTGCAGAAGGGGTAATTACAGCTGCAAAAGAAGTTGGTTTAAATGTGCCATTAGTTGTTCGTTTAGAAGGGACAAATGTAGATAGAGGGAAAGAATTATTGAACGCTTCAGGTTTAAATATCGTTGCGGCTGATTCTATGGCAGATGGCGCACAGAAAATTGTAGAACTTGTAGGTTAATGGAGGGCAGGGAGAAATATGGGTGTATATATTAACGCTGATACGAAAGTAATCGTTCAAGGTATTACGGGAGAAACAGCTCTATTCCATACGAAACAAATGTTAGAATATGGTACAAAAATTGTTGGTGGTGTAACACCAGGAAAAGGTGGAACAACTGTAGAAGGTGTTCCCGTATTTAACACAGTACAAGAAGCCGTAGTTGCAACTGGAGCAAATGTTTCGGTCATTTACGTGCCGGCACCGTTTGCTGCCGACGCAATAATCGAAGCGGTCGATGCAGAATTGGATTTAACAATTTGTATTACAGAACATATTCCAGTATTAGATATGGTCAAAGTAAAAAGGTACATGGAAGGTAAAAAAACACGCTTAGTTGGACCGAACTGTCCAGGCGTAATTACTGCGGAAGAATGTAAAATAGGCATTATGCCCGGCTACATTCATACAAAAGGACATATTGGTGTTGTTTCACGTTCAGGAACATTAACCTATGAAGCTGTTCATCAGTTAACTCAAGCCGGTATTGGCCAATCAACTGCGGTTGGTATAGGTGGAGACCCTGTCAACGGAACAAATTTTATTGATGTGTTATCAGAATTTAATAATGACCCTGAGACATATGCAGTTGTCATGATTGGTGAGATTGGTGGAACAGCAGAGGAAGAAGCTGCTGAATGGGTTAAACAAAATATGACGAAACCTGTCGTAGGCTTTATAGGTGGTCAAACAGCACCTCCTGGAAAACGAATGGGACACGCAGGTGCCATTATCTCTGGTGGAAAAGGTACGGCCAAAGAAAAAATTAAAGCAATGAATGAAGCGGGGATTGAAGTTGCTCCAACACCATCAGTAATTGGGGAAACATTAATTAAAGTCATTAAAGAAAAAGGTCTATACGAAAAATGTAAGACACATTAAAATAAAAGGTGTAGCTTAATTGCTACACCTTTTTAATTTTCTATCAAGTAGAAAAACTTTGCGGTCACGTCTTCTTTTTTACGTTTCTTCTATATATAAAGTGAAGAGGTGATATGAAATTATGCAAAATGAACTATTCAAATTACTTGCCTTGCATTACGTTTATCCTCTCAAATACAACACTTATTTAAAAGTAATTAACTCTATCCAAACATTAGATAACCTTACAATCATATCTCCAACAGAATTAGCTCAAATTTTACAAATTTCTACAAAAAAATCGGCGAAAATACTCAACACATTTATAAAGATGACACAAGTAGATCTATTATCAGCATATACTGCAGAAAATATTACTCCTATTACTTTCGACGATGAAAATTACCCAACTGAATTATTCGACCTAGTTGATCCTCCAAGTGTATTATACGTTAAAGGGGATATCAGATTACTAACAAAGCAGCGTAAGATAGCAATAATTGGTTCGCGGAATGCAACTGATTACTCAGTTAAAGCACTTGATTTTATTGTACCACCATTAATTGAACACGGATTTACTATCGTAAGTGGTCTTGCTAAAGGTGCTGATAGTCTTGCGCATAAAGCAGCAATTCAATTTGGTGGAAAGACAATTGGCGTATTAGGAAATGGGTTATTTCATACTTATCCTAAGGAGAATGTGGGCTTAGCAAATGAAATGATAAAAAATCATTTATTGATATCAGAATATCCACCTTATGTTGGGCCTCAAAAATGGCAATTTCCGATGAGAAATCGTATTATTAGCGGTATTAGTATTGCACTCATTGTCACGGAAGCCTCTTTAAAAAGCGGGACATTAATAACGACTGATCATGCTTTGGAACATGGTAAAGATGTTTTTGTGGTACCAGGTCCCATTGATTCTGAAACATCTCAAGGAACAAATCAATTATTGAGAGACGGAGCGATTCCAATATGGAATGGATATCAAATATTAGATGAAATGAAAATCTTTTTAGGTAAATATTGAAAAAAAGTTGCATTATTTTTCAAACTGTTATACATTTTGCAACAGGTATTGTTAAATTACATTAAATATATCGTAAAAATATAAAAACAATTTACCTCTATAGGGGGAAGTATAGATGGCAGATTATTTAGTGATAGTAGAATCACCAGCAAAAGCGAAGACAATTGAACGATATTTAGGAAAGAAATATAAAGTAAAAGCATCGATTGGTCATGTTCGAGACTTACCAAAAAGTAGTACAGGTATAGATACGGAAAATAATTATGAACCGAAATATATTACGATTCGTGGTAAAGGCCCCGTGTTACAGGACTTGAAAAATGCTGCGAAAAAAGTGAAGAAAGTCTATCTCGCGGCCGACCCTGATCGTGAAGGGGAAGCGATTGCGTGGCATTTAGCGACAGCTCTAAACATTGATACAAGTTCTGACTGTCGTGTTGTATTTAACGAGATTACAAAAGATGCAATTGTAGAATCATTCAAACATCCACGTGCTATTAATATGGACTTAGTCGATGCTCAGCAGGCACGTCGAATTTTAGATAGATTAGTTGGATACAATATTAGTCCGATTTTATGGAAAAAAGTGAAAAAAGGTTTATCTGCTGGACGTGTCCAATCAGTAGCATTAAGATTAATCATTGATCGTGAAAATGAAATTAAAAATTTTGTACCCGAAGAATATTGGTCGATTGAAGCAGCTTTTGAGAAAGGAAAGAAAGCTTTTGAAGCAAACTTCTACGGTCGTAACAATGAAAAAGTAAAATTAACAAATGAAGCCCAAGTAAAAGAAATATTGGGACAAATTAAAGGGAACGAATTTGAAGTAATTAACGTTGTAAAAAAAGAACGTAAACGTAATCCATCACCTGCTTTTACGACATCCTCTTTACAACAAGAAGCAGCTAGAAAGCTAAATTTCCGAGCAAGGAAAACGATGATGCTAGCTCAACAACTATATGAAGGTATAGACATTGGTAAAAAAGAAGGTACAGTGGGATTAATTACGTATATGCGTACTGACTCAACACGTATTTCTGAAACAGCAAAAACGGAGGCTGTAGAGTATATCAATGGAAAATACGGAAAAGATTATGTAGTTAGCGAAACAAAACAATCAAAAAAATCAGCCAATGCTCAAGATGCTCACGAAGCGATTCGTCCAACGAGCGCAATGAGATCACCTGACCAGTTAAAAGATGTCTTAAGCCGTGACCAATTACGCTTATATCGTTTAATTTGGGAAAGATTTATTGCAAGCCAAATGGCACCAGCAATTCTAGATACAGTTTCTGTAGACCTAGAAAATTCAGGTGTACAATTCCGTGCAAATGGTTCTCATGTGAAATTTCCTGGATTTATGAAGCTTTATATTGAGGGAACAGATGATCAGTCGGAAGAAACAACAAAACTACTTCCTGAAATGGAAATTGGTGACAAAGTAAAAACCTTAAATATTGACCCTAACCAACATTTCACTCAGCCGCCTCCACGTTATACTGAGGCACGTTTAGTGAAAGAACTTGAAGAATTAGGGATTGGAAGGCCATCAACGTATGCACCTACACTCGATGTGATACAAAGACGTGGTTATGTACAATTAGACACAAAAAGATTTGTACCAACTGAGCTTGGGGAAATTGTACATTCGGTTATGCTTGAATTTTTCCCGGAAATTATCAATATTGAATTTACCGCGAAAATGGAACAGGACCTAGATAAAATTGAAGAAGGTCAAACAAATTGGGTTAGAATTATCGATGAATTCTACCGTGATTTCGAAAAACATGTCCAACATGCAGATGAAGCGATGGAAAAAATTGAAATTAAGGATGAGCCTGCAGGTGAGGATTGTGAAAATTGCGGTGCTCCTATGGTATTTAAATTAGGCCGTTATGGCAAGTTTATGGCATGTTCTAATTTTCCTGATTGCCGAAATACAAAAGCGATAATGAAGCTTATTGGAGTAAAATGTCCAAGCTGTGAAGAGGGAGAAATTGTTGAGCGAAAAAGTAAAACAAAGCGTACTTTTTATGGTTGTAACCGTTATCCTGAGTGTGAATTTGTGTCTTGGGATAAACCTATAAATAGACCTTGTCCAAAATGTAGTTCATTGTTAGTAGAAAAGAAATTGAAAAAAGGTATTCAAATTCAATGTACAAAATGTGATTATGAGGAAACACCAACACAATAATCTTGTAGGAGATTCTGCAATTCATTAGTCTTATTATAGAGCAATAAATAATATTCAAACTGACGCAGGATTCGCTTATTATAATTATTCGGATTTTTTTGTAACGATTCAAAATTTTGCGAATTCTCAAACTATAAATTTGATTTTTGCCTCTAAATGTTGTTATAATTTTAGAGGCTTTTAATATTGTATACATTTTATTAATTAAAAATTAGCTGTTTATTTCTAAATTGTTAACGCTTTACTGATTTTTTACAAATAATAAATATTTTTAGCTTGATATAATTTCAAGATAGGTTTAGTGTCTATATGGGAGTTTTATCTACGTAATTATGGAAGTATTGGTGTTTGTACACTCAAACAAAACTTTTTAACATTTCCTTCTATGTTCAATGGAGAACAGATGTATGTGATATGACAAATAGAAATAAATTCACCAGTGTGCTTTACAGGGATTTTGGTAATGGAAACGAATTCATTATTATTTTTTGAATTCGTATTTGGAGGTGCTACGTCATGTTGATTGATATCGACACAGCATTGGAACAATTCATACGATTTGTACAGGTTGAAAAGAACTTCTCAGTACATACAGTAAGAGAGTATGAGTATGATTTGAAAGACTTTCTTACTTTTTGTAAACAAGAGGGAGTTAAGGATTTAAACGAAGTGGAATATATTCATGCAAGACTTTACGTAACAAAACTGTACGAAGAAAGAAAAGCACGGACTTCTATTTCTAGAAAAATTTCTTCAATTCGGTCTTTTTTCCGCTATCTAAATCGTGAATACCAATTAGATGACGCTCCCTTCCGTTCGCTTTATCATCCTAAAAAAGAGAAAAGACTACCTAATTTCTTTTATGAAGAAGAACTATCACAATTGTTCGAAGCGAATTTTGGTGATGATATGAAGGCAATTCGTAATACCGCATTACTCGAATTACTTTATGCAACTGGTATCCGTGTCAGCGAATGTACGACGATTGATTTAGAGGATATTGATTTTAACTTTTCAATTATTAGAGTGATGGGAAAAGGTAGAAAAGAGAGAATTGTTCCATTCGGACAATATGCTAATGATGCTGTATTGAGATATGTTCAGGAAGTTCGACCAACCTTAGTGAAGGATAAAAACCATCATCGTGTATTTGTCAATTTGCGGGGAGCGCCATTAACGACGGGAGGCGTCCGTTATATATTAAATGAAATGATTGATCATGCCTCTTTGAAGACTAAAATTTACCCTCATATGTTGCGGCATACGTTTGCTACTCATTTATTAAATAATGGAGCTGATTTAAGAACAGTTCAGGAGTTGTTAGGTCATGCTAATTTATCATCTACACAAGTCTATACACATGTAACAAAGGAACACCTTCGAAATACTTATATGAATGCTCATCCACGAGCATAAACATAAGGAGGACAATATGGAACAATTTCATGCCACAACGATATTTGCGATTCACCATAATGGTAAATGTGCGATGGCTGGTGATGGACAGGTAACGTTAGGTAACTCAGTTGTAATGAAACACACTGCACGGAAAGTTAGAAAACTTTACCAAGGGAAAGTTTTAGCTGGTTTTGCAGGCTCAGTTGCAGATGCCTTCACTTTATTTGAAATGTTTGAAGCAAAGTTGAATGAGTATAATGGCAATTTACAACGTGCTGCTGTTGAAGTAGCAAAACAATGGCGAGGAGACAAGATGCTTCGTCAGCTTGAAGCTTTATTGTTAGTTATGGATCAGTCAACGTTACTTTTGATATCTGGAACAGGTGAAGTAATAGAACCGGATGACGGAATACTTGCAATTGGTTCCGGTGGTAACTATGCGCTAGCAGCTGGTCGCGCGTTAAAAAGACATGCAGGGGAAAACTTAACTGCAAAAGAAATTGCGAAAGCAGCATTAACTATTGCTGCAGATATTTGTGTATATACAAACCATAACATTATCGTGGAGGCGCTTGAAGAATGACAGAACAACATTTAACGCCAAGACAAATTACAGAACATTTGAACAGACATATTGTTGGCCAAGCTCAAGCTAAAAGAGCTGTAGCTATTGCGCTACGTAATCGCTATAGACGTTCGATGTTAAACGACGAAATGAAGAACGAAATTATTCCTAAAAATATTTTAATGATTGGACCAACAGGGGTCGGTAAAACAGAAATCGCTCGCCGAATTGCTAAACTAACGAATGCTCCGTTTATCAAAGTGGAAGCTACAAAATTTACGGAAGTTGGTTATGTTGGTCGTGATGTTGAATCGATGGTACGTGACCTTGTCGAATCTTCTAGAAGACTAGTGAAAGATGAAATGATGGAAGGCGTAAAAGAACAGGCTGAAAATCAAGCAAATGAAGCGATTGTCAAATTATTAGTCCCTTCTAAAAGAAAAGCTAAAATGGCACAAAATCCATTTGAAATGCTTTTTGGTGGTCAAAAAAATGAGAAACCGATTGAAGATGACACCCACGAAGAAGCGGAAATTCGTTCAAGACGTCATCAAATTGCAGAAGACCTAAAGGCAGGAAAGTTAGAAGATGATTGGGTTACTGTGGAAGTTACCGAACAAAACACAGCTTTATTCGATATGATGCCTGGGATGGGTATGGATATGAATTCATCAGGAATGCAAGATATGTTATCAAGTTTGATGCCAAAAAAAACGAAAAAACGCAAAATGAAAGTTAAAGATGCTAGAAGAGTGTTAACAATTGAAGAGGCTAACAAATTAATCGATTCCGATGAACTAGCCGGGGAAGCAATCCGCAGAGCAGAGCAATTAGGTATTATTTTTATTGATGAAATTGATAAAATCGCTAGTCGTAGCACTTCCTCAACTGCAGATGTATCTCGTGAAGGTGTTCAACGCGATATATTACCAATCGTAGAAGGGTCAACTGTTACTACAAAATACGGTCCAGTGAAAACAGATTTTATTTTGTTTATTGCAGCAGGGGCATTCCATATGTCAAAACCGAGCGATTTAATTCCTGAATTACAGGGACGATTCCCAATTCGTGTAGAGCTTGAAAAACTGACAAAAGAAGATTTTGTTCGAATTTTAAAAGAACCAGATCAATCGTTAATATCGCAATATAAAGCGCTACTTGGAACTGAAGGTGTAACAATCGAGTTTACTGATGGAGCAATTGAACGAATTGCAGAGATTGCGACAGAGGTAAACCAAGAAACGGATAATATCGGAGCAAGAAGGCTGCATACGATTTTAGAACGTCTATTAGAAGAATTATCGTTTGAAGCATCTGAAATAGGACCAAGTCATATCGAAATTACTCCAACCTATGTAGATAAAAAACTCGGGGAAATTTCGAAAAATAAAGATTTATCACAATTTATATTATAAAAGACAAACTATTGTAAAAAATAACTATAGGAAACCCTTTAGGAGGATTTATTCAAATGAATTTATTAAGTAAAACGCGTAAAATTAACTCGATGTTACAAGCGTCAGCTGGTAAACCGGTTAACTTCAAAGAGATGGCAGACACGCTTGGTGATATTATCGATTGCAACGTATTTATAGTAAGCCGTAAAGGAAAATTACTTGGTATTTCTATTCACCATAAAATCGAGAATGATCGAATGAAAAGAATGTTTGAAGAACGTCAATTTCCAGAAGAATATACGCAAAACTTATTCAATATTACAGAAACATCACCAAATTTAGATATTGAAAATGAACATACCGTTTTCCCGATTGAAAATAAAGATTTGTTCGAAAAAGGGTTAACAACGATTGTTCCTATTATTGGTGGTGGTGAACGATTAGGTACATTAATCTTGGCTCGACTAGATGACAAGTTTGAAGATGATGATCTAATACTTGGTGAATATGGTGCGACAGTAGTTGGAATGGAAATTTTACGTGAAAAATCAGAAGAAATAGAAGAAGAAGCACGTAGTAAGGCTGTTGTTCAAATGGCAATCAACTCATTATCATATAGTGAATTAGAAGCGATTGAGCACATATTTGAAGAGCTTGATGGTAATGAAGGTTTATTAGTAGCATCTAAAATCGCTGACCGTGTAGGTATTACGCGTTCTGTTATTGTTAATGCATTACGTAAACTTGAGTCTGCGGGTGTTATTGAATCCCGTTCATTAGGAATGAAGGGTACCTATATTAAAGTGTTAAATGATAAATTCCTAATTGCCTTAGCTGAAATTAAAATGAAATAATTGTAATATGAACGATGGGTTTCAATAAGAAACCCATTTTATTTGTGTCAATTTTTAACTATTCCATTTTTTTCTTTCTTACGCTCTAATTGTCATAAGGAATTTCAAAAAATTAGAAATTTGATAAATATATTTTAATATTTAATGTTACTGGTAAAATTTTGATTTAAAATCCATCCTGGACTTCTTTTGTCGAAATAAGTAATCATACATAGATAAAGTGAATTATTAACGAAATAAGTTGAAAAATTAGTCCTTTAGAACTATCAAAAATCGACAAAAGTCGATAGACACTAAAGTTTAACTACTTTAAAATACTATTTAGAAATGTCATAGGATAGTAAAACTTTTAAAAGGGGTGAAACGTTTGAGCATATTTGGTGGAACTATAAGTAGTTTAGAAAAAGGATTGCAATATGCTACTTTAAAAAATAAAACGATTGCGCAAAATATTGCAAATGTTGACACGCCGAATTATAAAGCAAAAGATGTAAGCTTTAAACAAGTATTAGCTGAGGAACAAAGTACCAATATTTCTGCTAATAGAACGGATATGAGGCACTACGACTTTAGTATTACTCAATCTAATTCGAAAGTATTTAGTTACGAGAATTATAAATATAGAAATAATGGTAACGGTGTGGATATGGATGCTGAACAAGCTAGATTAGCAGAAAATACAATTTACTATAATGCATTAATTGACCGCATCAATGGAAAATTAAATAGTTTAAATACTGTAATAAAAGGAGGTCGTTAATCGTGTCGATTTTTAAAAGTATGAATATAACTTCTTCCGCATTAACTGCACAACGTTTAAGAATGGATGTTATCTCATCAAATATAGCAAATGTAGATACGACCCGAGCTAATCTAGTAAATGGAGAATGGGAGCCTTATAGAAGAAAATCAGTAGAATTATCAAGTGATCAAGGTAAATTCTCAAACTTCTTGAATGTTGCAATGGGTAAAAGTGAAGTTGGAGACGGTGTAAAAGTTACAGCTATTAATGATGACACAGAGACCCCATTTAAATTAGTCTACGACCCTACGCACCCTGATGCGAACGAAGAAGGGTATGTTGAAATGCCGAATGTAGATTTATTAAAAGAAATGGTAGATCTTATTTCAGCAACTCGTTCATATGAAGCGAATATTACAGTTTTTAATGCAAATAAATCAATGTTAACAAAAGCATTAGAAATCGGAAAATAATAATGGAATGGTGAAACTAAATGGCAATTAATTCAGTGTTTTTATCAGCACCAACTCAAATAATGAACGAAACTACTAAGAAACTTCCGCAGGCGACGCCGTACGAGGCACAACAAAACTTTGCAGGTCTTTTAAAAGATGCAATTTCATCAGTAAACAACCAACAGATTCAATCAGATAAAATGACGGAGAAATTAATTACTGGACAAGATGTAGATTTACATGAAGTAATGATTGCTTCTCAGAAAGCGAGTATTACATTGAATGCAACAATGGAAGTTCGGAACAAAGTAATAGATGCTTACCAAGAGATTATGCGAATGTCACTATAATCTAACGGTTACATCTGAATAACAAGTTGGTGTATTCAATATAACCGGAGGACACATAATGAATGAACGACTTAAAAAAGTGAAAACAGACTCCACTCAATTTTGGAAGAGTCGAACAAAAAAACAAAAAGGTACAATGATTGGTACGTTATTAGGTGTTATTGCTTTAGCTAGCATATTAACGTTTATGTTTACTCGTACGACAATGGTACCTATATTTACTGAGCTTTCAGCTTCTGAAGTAGGTGAAATTGCAGAAGTATTAGAAACACAAGGTGTTACATATGAAATTGCCCCTGGTGGAACGAACATTTTAGTTCCGGAAGGACAAGTCGACTCATTAAAAGTCTCCCTAGCAGCGCAAGGCTTTCCTAAAACCGGTGAAATAAATAATTCATTCTTCACAACGAATGCTGGTTTTGGGATGACTGACAATGAATTCGAAGTGATTAAACTAGCAGCAACCCAAACAGAGTTAGAAAATTTAATTAGAACGATTGATGGGATTAAAGATGCGAATGTCATGATTACATTACCTCAAGAAGGAATTTTTGTGAATGATGTAGGTCAAGGTGCAAGCGCATCTATTGTTTTGGATACAGAACCAGGCCATCAATTTTCGAGTGAACAAATTACCGCTTTATATAATCTTGTTTCAAAAAGTATTCCTAACTTAAGCACGGATAATATCGTGATTACGAACCAACATTCCGAGTACTTCGATTTAGCATCAGCAACAGCAGGATCAGGTTCAGTAGACACTGTACAAGGTCAAATGGAAGTAAAGCAAACAGTTGAACGTGATCTTCAAAGACAAGTTCAACAAATGTTAGGAACGTTAATGGGGAACGATAAGGTCGTAGTGTCTGTAACAACGGACATCGATTTTAAACAAGAAAATCGTCGAGAGAATTTAGTTGAACCTGTAAATGAAGACAATATGTCTGGAATTGAAATTAGCGCACAAAGAATCACTGAAACATATACCGGGACAGGTGCAGCTAATGGTACACCAGAAGCTGGTAACGCTACAGATAATTTTACAAACTATACTGAAACGACAAATGGTGACGGAGATTACGAACGGGTTGAAGAAACAATCAATAATGATGTAAACCGTATTACTAGGGATATACAAGAAAGTCCTTATAAAATTAGGGATATAGGTATTCAAGTTGTAGTAGAACCACCAGTTGCAGATGATGTGACTTCGTTGTCAGACGGTGTTCGAGACGATATTGAACAAATTTTATCTACAATTGTTCGTACTTCAATTGATAAAGAAGCTGCTGGCAATTTAACAGATGAACAAATTGAAGAGAAAATCGTTGTATCCGTTCAACCATTTTTAGGTAACAATGCACAAGCTATAACAGGTGAAGAAACATCGGTTATCCCATGGTGGATTTGGGTAGTTGGTGGTATTTTAGTAGCCGTTATTGCGTTATTAGTTACTACTCTATTATTTAAAAAGAAACGTAAACAACAACAAGAAGATGAAGAAGTTATTGAATACCAACGTGAATTGTTTGTTGATGATATCAATGAAGAAAAGGAAACTGAAAGTACTGTACGCCGTAAACAACTTGAAAAAATGGCGAAAGAAAAGCCAGAAGATTTTGCAAAACTATTACGTAGTTGGATTACTGAGGATTAATGGGAGGGTTTGGTTGTGTCGTTAAAAAAGGATAAAGAATTGACTGGCAAACAAAAAGCTGCTCTTCTATTAATTTCTCTTGGACCTGAAGTTTCTGCTTCAGTTTATAAACATTTGAATGAAGAAGAAATTGAACGATTGACACTGGAAATTTCAGGAGTCAAAAAAGTTGAACCAGGTGTTAAAGAAGATATAATAGAAGAATTTCACAACATAGCATTAGCACAAGATTATATTTCTCAAGGTGGTATTGGCTATGCGAAAACTGTCTTAGAAAAAGCATTAGGGAATGAACAAGCACAAGCTATCATCAATCGTCTAACATCTTCATTACAAGTAAGACCTTTTGATTTTGCTAGAAAAGCTGACCCATCGCAAATTTTTAATTTTATTCAAAATGAGCACCCTCAGACGATTGCGCTCATTTTATCTTATTTAGATCCAGGGCAAGCTGGAGTGATTTTATCTTCACTACCGCAAGAAGTTCAAGCTGATATTGCGAAACGTATTGCTGTGATGGATTCAACGTCACCAGAAGTAATTAGTGAGATTGAATCTGTATTAGAACGAAAGTTATCTTCGACTGTTACACAGGATTACACTGAAACTGGCGGTGTGGATGCAGTTGTTGAAGTGTTAAATGGTGTCGATAGACAAACTGAGAAAACAATTTTAGATGCGTTAGAAATTCAAGATCCTGAGTTAGCTGAAGAAATTAAGAAACGTATGTTTGTCTTTGAGGATATTGTCACATTAGATAATCGTTCAATACAACGAGTAATCCGTGATTGTGAAAATGAAGACTTACTACTTTCTATGAAAGTTAGTAGTGAAGAAGTGAAAGATATTATCTTTAGAAATATGTCTCAACGTATGGCTGATACATTTAGAGAAGAAATGGAAATCATGGGTCCTGTACGTCTTCGCGATGTGGAAGAAGCACAATCTAGAATTGTGGCAGTTATTCGTCGTTTAGAAGATGCAGGAGAAATTATTATTGCCCGTGGTGGAGGAGATGACGTCATTGTCTAGGATTATCCGCTCTCCACTATCGAAAACATTCCTACATGAAGATAAAACTATAGAAATTCAAATTCGCGATATTTTTACAGAGCAATTTGATGACATAAATGAAGAACAAAAAGAACCGACGATTGAAGAACTATTTTCTGAAAAGAACCGAAAACTTACTGAGGAAAGAAATCAGTTACGCTTTGAGCGTGACGAGTTTGAACAATACCGTACACAAGCTTTAGAAGAAATCAATCGGTTAAAACAATTGTGGGAAGAAGAAAAGTTACTATTACAAAAACAAGCATACGATGTGGGATTTCAAGAAGGTTATGAGGAAGGGATCCGAAAGGCTAATGCGGATATGCAAGAGTCGCTTCAGACTGCTAATCAAACGATTGAAAATTCTATCATTAATGCACAAAAATATATTGATGACCAAGAACATGTCATATTACATTTAGCACTAACTTCAGCAGAACGTATTATTGGAGCTGCACTTGGACGTGAAGATGAATTGTTTTTATCTATTGTTAAACGTGGTCTAAAAGAAGCTCGTGAAATGAAAGATATTAAACTATATGTTTCACCAAAGTATCATAGCTTAGTGACAAAAAATCGTGATGAATTAATGGAAATTTTCCCACCTGATGTACCGTTTATTATTTTTGTAAATGATGAACTAAATGATACCGACTGTTATATCGAAACAAACCATGGTCGAATTGTTGTTTCAATTGATGAACAGTTAAATGAATTGCGGTTAAAACTTAGCGAAATTTTAGATAGTAAGGAATGAATTGGATGCTTGCAGCTCAATTAATCGAACAAATTCCCAATATATCAACCTTTAAAAAGTTTGGTAAAGTAACTAGAGTTGTTGGCTTGATGATTGAGTCACAAGGTCCTGAATGTTCTGTAGGTGACGTATGTAAAATTCATGTCCAGACATCCAAAAATGGACATCAAATAATACTTGCAGAAGTAGTAGGCTTTAATGGTGAAAACGTCATTTTAATGCCATATACGTCAATTCGTGAAATTTCGATTGGTTGTTTAGTGGAAGGTACGGGCCACCCCCTCGAAATTAAAGTAGGACCAGAATTAATAGGTAAGGTACTAGATTCTCTAGGAAATCCATTTGATGGCACTCAATTACCAAGAGGATTAGTAACCGTTCAAACTGAAAATGAACCGCCAAATCCGTTAACAAGACCTCCTATCAATGAACAGCTTGAAGTAGGTGTGAAGGCCATTGATGGGATGTTAACTGTTGGGATGGGACAAAGGGTTGGTATTTTTGCTGGTTCAGGGGTTGGGAAAAGTACCTTGTTAGGTATGATTGCCCGAAATACACAAGCAGACTTAAACGTAATTGCACTAATTGGTGAACGTGGTCGTGAGGTATTGGAGTTTATACAACGAGATTTAGGTGAAGAAGGGTTAAAACGTTCTATTGTGATTGCTGCGACAGGCGATCAGCCAGCATTAATGAGAATTAAAGGAGCTTTCACCGCAACCGCAATTGCAGAATATTTCAGAGATCGTGGCTTAAATGTCATGTTAATGATGGACTCTGTTACACGTGTTGCAATGGCTCAACGAGAAATAGGTCTCGCTACTGGAGAACCTCCTGCTCAGAAAGGTTATACACCATCAGTTTTTTCTATATTGCCTAGACTTTTGGAAAGAACAGGAACGAACTTAAATGGTTCTATTACGGCGTTTTATACAGTGTTAGTTGATGGTGATGATATGAACGAACCTATTGCAGATACCGTACGTGGGATACTAGACGGGCATATCGTTTTAGACCGTACGCTTGCTAATAAAGGACAATATCCTGCTATTAATGTGTTAAAAAGTGTTAGCCGATTAATGAACCACATTTCGTCAGATGAACACGTTAATGCAGCTACACGTTTAAGAGATCTCTATTATACATACGCGAAATCAGAGGACTTAATTAATATTGGTGCCTATAAAAAAGGGACATCAAAGGAAATCGATGATGCAATCTTTTACGAACCACTTATTACACAGTTTTTAAAACAAGGTTTTAAAGACAAAGTATCACTGGAAGAGAGTGTACAAGAACTCATTGCATTATCGAATGGCGGTGGTAAATAATGCTTCAATATCAATATCGCTTTGAGAAAATCTTAATTGTACGGGAACAGGAAAAACAGCAGTCTGAAATGGCCTACAAACAAGCTGTACAGTCGTTTGAAGAAATTGCAACAAAGCTTTATGAACTACTGAAGAAAAAAGAAGACCTAATAAACTATCAAAATGAAAAGTTAAAGGTTGGGGCTACCATAGATCAAATCCACCATTTTACTGCTTTCATTGATAGGTTGGAGCATTCAATCAATGAGATGCAGCAAAAGGTCATTCAAGCTAGAACGAAAATGAACTGGCATGAACAAAAGTTACTGGAAAAAAGTATAGAAGTTCGCAAGTTTGAAAAAATTCGTGATAAAGACTTTCAATTGTTTAAAGAAGAGCAAGATAAAGCGGAATTACAAATATTAGATGAGCTTTCCTCAATTATGTATATCAAAAAAGAAATCAGGTGATCACATATGGCCAATCAAAGAATTGAAAAAGATAATTTTGAAACGGATAAATCACCCGGATTTTTTCAAAAATTGTTCTTTTGGTTTTTAATACCTTTAATGTTTGTCATTGCAATAGTTTTAGTCATTGCTTCCTTTACAAACACGAACGTATTTGAAAAAGCAAAAGAATTGACTAATGTTTTGCCTTTTACATCATCCCAAGAAGAACAACCTGCTGAAACAGTCATTATTGATGAAAAAGTAGTTGAACTTCAAGCACAAATTGAAGAAAAAGAAGCGGAAATTGAACAACTACAAGCACAACTTGATAGTGAAATGGTTAAAAATCAAGAAGCTCTTACTATACAAGAAGAATTACAGTATGAAATTGAAAAGTTAAAACGAGAGCAAGGCCAAGCACAAAAGGAATTTGCAGAGATTGTATCTGTATTTGAAAAGATGTCAGCTAAAGAAGCGGCCCCAATCCTTGTCGCAATGAATGAAAGTGAAGCGATTGAGATTTTATCGAATTTAAATTCTGAAACATTATCTGAATTACTTTCAAAAATGACGGCCGATCAAGCGGCTCGCTTTACTGAACAACTAACACAATAGTTGAATCTAAAAATATATGAAAGGAGGTGGAAAATTTGAACCTAGGAGTCATGCAGATTGCAAATGTGAATACAACCCCAATGAAAACTACTACGGGTACTTCTACTACATCATCAACTCCAACAGGTGATATGGTAAGTAGCAAATTTGGTGAGGTATTTAGTAAAGTGATGACAAATTTAAATAATCAAGATATTGCGACAACAAGTGTACCAAATGCCTCGATTAACCTTGAACAACTAACTGAACTAGTAAACGCTAATTCTTTAGAGGATGTATTGGGACTACTTGGCATTACTCATGATGATGGTTTACTTATGGTAGATGTCAAAGAAAATGGTCAAGCTAAATCAATTGATGAGATGATGAATTTAAAAGACATACTTGAAGTATTGAATATTGACGCTGATCAGTTAAATAAAGTGATGCAACAACTATTAGACGATGATTCATTTGTCGTAACTGATATTTGGCAATTTATTGAAACAATTAATGAACTAGCACCTAAATTAATTAGCGAGCTCACGATTGCACTTCAAGGTAAACAAAATGTATCACCAAAAGAAGCAGAACAAGTTGTTCAATTTATGAAACTTGCACAAATTGTTGGGAAAAACTCTGATCTAATTTATGACCAATCAACGCAATTAGCGAAGTTAAAAGATGTGTTAACAGAGTTATCAAAAAACATTGTAGAAACCATTGCGAAACCGATGCAAACACATGCTTCGACAACTCAAACAACAACAGCAAATTATGAGACTACTAGAATGCCAATACAAGGTTTAAAAGTAGTAAAACAAACTGAAACAACGACTGAATCGACTCAGTCTACTGCTCCAGTCCAACATTCTACTACAACTAGTGTTAAAACAATAACAATTACGCTTCCGACTGAAAAAGGTGCACAAGGTGATGCATTAGTAAAAGAATTTCAAAATTTAGTTAGTCGTAGTCAACTAACGAATACACAAGGAACTATGAAGCTTTTACTTAAACTGTACCCTGAGAATTTAGGTTCGATTCGAATTGAAATCATGCAACAAGATGGAGTCTTAACGGCCAAATTACTTGCCTCTACTCCTCAAGCAAAAGAACTGCTTGATAGTCAATTAAATCAATTGAAATCTGCGTTTGCTCAAGCAAATATACAAATGGATCGAATTGATATAACACAAAGTTTACAGGAGACAGATCGAAACTTCCGAGACCAAAGTCTGTTTGGTAACTTGTTTAAACAACAACAAAATCAAAATGAGCAAGACGATGAACAAGAGTTGGAAGAAGAAGAAATGAGCTTCCAAGAATATTTAATGAATGAGGGGGTATAAGAAATGACGAGTACAAGCCCTATTACAAGTGATTACTACTTTAATAACAAAAAAACAACTGTAAAAGAAACAGGCAATAGTTCACTTGGTAAAGATGCATTTTTACAATTGTTAGTCACACAGCTTCAACATCAAGATCCTACAGCACCGATGGATAATACAGAATATATTGCGCAATTAGCTCAATTTAGTTCGCTAGAGCAAATGCAAAATATGACAAAGTCAATTGATAGTTTACTTACTTCACAAGAACAATCGCAATTAATGAACTATACTACGTTCATTGGAAAACAAGTAGAGTGGCATGAAATTACTGACGAGCTTGATGAAGCAGGAGAGCTTATTATTAATAATGGATCAGGGATAATTGAACGTTTGAATTTTATAAGTGGACAACCTGTATTTGTGCTTAAAGATGGAAAAGAGATTTCCCCTGGAAATATTTCATCTATCTTAAGTGATAAGACAACATCTGATGAATTAGTTGAGAACCCTTTGGTGGAAGCTAGTAAGTTAATTGGACAAACTGTTCAATACGAATTAAATGGTGAGTTAATACAATCAATCATTGAGTCCGTGAAAACGAATAACACGTTAATTGAATATATGTTACAAAACAATACGACTTTAACTAGAGATCAATTTGAACTGATTAGTGAATAAGGTTGGTGAGTCACATGCAAAGACTAAATATTCACCACGTGCCATTGCAACCGACATACAATGCAAAACCAAAACTGAATACTAACCAAGTTAAACAATCATTTTTTAACCATTTGCAAATAGCGAATGAAAGCCAAGATTTAAAAATTAGTAAACATGCAAATGAGCGATTAATCGAACGCAACATTCATATTTCAACTGAAGAATGGCAGGTTGTATCGGATAAAGTATTTGATGCACGATCAAAAGGAGTCAGTCAACCATTAGTTTTGATGGACCAAGCAGCGTTGATTGTTAGCGCTAAAAACGCAACAGTTATTACAGCAATGGAACGATCTGAAGCGAAAAATCAAATATTTACAAATATTGATGGCACAATTGTACTTTAATGGGCTGGACCTTTAAGGAAGCCTAATACTTGCTGACTGATAGAGGCAAGTTAAATCAAATTAATTTGAAGGGAGAACGAACAACATGTTACGTTCAATGTATTCAGGTATTTCAGGGTTAAAAAACCACCAAACAAAATTAGATGTAATTGGTAACAATATTTCTAATGTTAATACGTACGGTTATAAGAAAAGCCGCGTTGTATTTCAGGACTTAGTTTCTCAGTCAATATCAGGTGCATCTTCTCCAACAGCAACTATGGGTGGTGTAAACCCGAAACAAGTAGGATTAGGTTCTCAAATGGCTGCAATTGATGTTATTCACGGAACAGGTTCATTACAAACGACTTCTCGTACATTAGATTTAGCGATTTCAGGTGACGGCTTTTTTATGGTTGCTGATTCAACAGAAGCGCCAGCAGATGTAGATGGTGAAATGGTAATCCCAGCTGAAGGTGGATTCTCAAACTATTTGTATACAAGAGCTGGAAATTTTTATATGGATGCGAATGGCTACTTAGTAAATGCAGAAGGTAAATATGTAGTCGGAGTTGCGAATGATACTTTATATGCAGATCCTGAAGCGGATCCAATTGTAAGTAATGCTGAAACGGATAAAATTGATGTAGGAACTGGAACCCTTTTTGAAGAAGGTGAACTTGATGTGACTGTAGGTGGTGGTACTTCGGATGCAACTGCAAATGATTTAGGTCCAATTAAAATCCCTACTAATGCACAATCGATGAGTATTGGGCAAGATGGAACAGTCACTTATGTGGACGTAAATGGTCAACTTCAATATGCTGGACAATTATTACTTGCAAAGTTTCCAAATACAGGTGGATTAGAAAAGGCTGGGAATAATTATTATTCACCGACTACAAACTCAGGAGATCCAACAGTACAAGTAGCAACACAAGCTGGTATTGGTAAAATTCAATCGGGATTCCTTGAAATGTCAAACGTCGACTTATCTGAAGAATTTACAGAAATGATTGTCGCTCAACGTGGTTTCCAAGCTAACTCACGTATAATTACAACTTCAGACGAAATTCTTCAAGAATTAGTAAACTTAAAACGATAGTCTAGTAATCTCTTAGTATTCTTTAGTAAGTTAATTACGATGCAATTAATAATTACTTTCTGAATAAATATCTCATTGTGAAGGAGGGTCGGGCCGGCACTCATTGAAAACCCGGCCCCATTTCAATGATTGAACTTACTCGATTAAATGGTAAACCATTTTCAATAAATGCTTTATACATAGAAACAGTTGAAGCTTTTCCAGATACGACAATCACCCTTACGACTGGACGTAAATACATTGTTTTGGAAAGCGCAGCACAGGTACGAAAAAAAGTATCAGACTTTTATCGTACTATTCAAATACTATCAAATCCGCATCTAAGAGGTGATGACGATGAAGAATAATAAGTTATTAACGGTTATGCTAATTATTTTAGTTACTATTACCCTTATTGGGGTTGTAATTTTTGTGTTATTAACACAATTTAATAAGCAAACAACCAACACTCCTGCTGAACCGTCAATTGATGAAATTATTGAGGCAAGTGTGGATGTGCCAGAATTAACTACGAATTTAGCTGACGGAAATTTTGTTCGTTTACAGCTAAAAATTCAAACAGATAGTAAAGAGGCAGCTGAGGAATTAGCAAAGCGTGATTTCCAAATTAACAATATTATTATTGCTGAACTTTCTGAGGTAACAAAGGAAGATTTGCAAGGTAAAGACGGAAAAATCTTTTTACAATCGACAATCAAAACGAAATTAAATGAATTGATGCAAGCAGGGAAAGTTCAGGAAGTATATATCACTTCCTACATTATTCAATAATGCTTATAGAGTAATTTATCTATAATCACGACGAGTAATTGTGGAAGAATGTTCCGCATTAGCAATAAAATAGTTTAATGAAATGGAGGTGGGTAAATGGCAGGCGATGTTTTATCCCAATCTGAGATTGATGCGCTACTCTCAGCAATATCAACCGGGGAAATGTCAGCAGATGAAATGAAAAAGGAAGAAGAAGCGAAAAAGGTTAAATTATATGACTTTAAACGAGCACTTCGTTTTTCCAAAGATCAGATTCGAAGTTTAACGAGAATACATGAAAATTTCGCAAGACTTCTTACAACATTTTTCTCTGCACAGTTAAGAACGTATGTTCAAATAAACGTGGCGTCAGTGGACCAAATCCCGTTTGAAGAGTTTGTACGATCAATTCCAAATATGACATTAATTAATGTATTTGAAGTACCTCCGCTAGATGGTAATATTTTAATGGAAATCAATCCGAACATAGCCTACTCCATGATGGATCGTTTAATGGGCGGAGCAGGTACTAGCTATAATAATGTAGATAACCTTACAGAAATTGAACAAAAGATTATGACCAATTTGTTTGAACGGGCTTTCGACAATTTACGAGAAGCATGGGACAACATTGCGGAAATTGACCCAATGTTAGTAGAGTTAGAGGTGAATCCGCAGTTTTTACAAATGATTTCACCAAATGAGACCGTAGTTGTTATCTCATTAAATACGATAATTGGTGAAACTACGGGCATGATTAATATTTGCATTCCACATGTTGTATTAGAACCAATTATTCATAATCTGTCTGTACAGTATTGGATGCAATCTAATACAAAAGAATCAACTCCCGAGCAATTAAAAACACTCGAAAACCGTGTGAAAGAAGCTGAGTTAAACTTAATTGCAGAATTGGGTGTAACAGACATTACAATTGAAGATTTTCTCTATATGACAGTGGGCGATGTCATAGAAATCGATAAAAAAATTGATGACCCATTAGTATTGAAGGTAGGAAATTTACCGAAATTCATTGTACAACCTGGTAAGTTAAACAAAAAAATGGCTGTACAAATTATTGATACTCTGAAAGGAGGAGACGACGATGAATGATGGTATGCTCTCCCAAGAAGAAATTGAAGCGCTTCTTAGAGGCGAAACGTTAGATGAAAAATTGAATGAACTTGATTCTTCTAGTAATGTAGAGTTAAATGTCGAGGACTATCTTGATACAATGGAAAAAGATGCTTTAGGGGAAGTTGGAAATATCTCCTTCGGAAGTTCTGCTACCGCGTTATCTGCATTACTAGGACAAAAAGTTGATATTACGACACCAGTTGTCTCCATGATTAATCGCAATCAACTAGAATCAGAATTTCCACACCCTTATGTTGCTGTACAAGTTGAATATACAGTTGGCTTAATAGGGATGAATTTATTAGTTATTAAACAAACCGATGCAGCAATTATTGCGGATTTAATGCTAGGTGGAGATGGATTAAATCCTAAATCAGACTTAGGTGAAATTCAATTAAGTGCAGTTCAAGAAGCAATGAACCAAATGATGGGTTCTGCTGCAACATCGATGTCTACAATCTTCAATAAGAAGGTTGATATATCTCCACCATCTATTGATTTATT